>NZ_VITO01000015.1:0-166380 GCF_007828025.1 Nitrospirillum bahiense | reverse complement strand
CCGATCCCCGCATGCCGCCCTCGGCTCCGTTCCAAGGCCAACAGTGAATCATGCTGAAACTCAGGCAGCCACAGGCTTTTTCAACAGCCTGCTAATCCGCCCGGTAACCCACCTGGCAAATGCCAACCCCAGCATATGGAGGACAACATGCCCGCCAAATCCCAGTCCCAGCAGAAGGCCGCCGGCGCGGCGCTGGCCGCCAAGCGCGGCGACATCAAGAAAAGCGAGCTGAAGGGCGCCTCCCGCTCCATGGAGAAATCCATGAGCGAGAAGGAGCTGCACGACATGGCGTCGACCAAGCGCAAGGGCAAGGCCGAACACGTCCATCACTGAGTGTCGGTCACGACGCGCCGACAAGAACTGGCCAACCACGAATGAGTAGTCCCACGAGCGAGGGGGGCGGGCGGCGACGCCCAGCCCCCCGCGCCATATCTGCGTGCCGTCCCCGCCATACTGGCTTTGCCCCCTTGCTGGCGCCGGCCAGGGCGCTATAGTCGGCGCCATGATCCGGCTGCCCCCGCTTCCCCTGCTGGCGTTGCTCGCCCTCGTGATCCTGGTCACGGGCTGGTCGGCGCCCGCACGGGCGCACGATTGCGGGCAGGCCGTCGCGGTGGCCGCATCCTCCGCCCTTGCCGCTGCCCCCGCCGACCATCCTGTCGCGACCGCCGCCCACGACTGCCATGAAACGGCTGACTGCTGCTGCGCCGGCGGAATGGCGGGCTGTGCCACGGGGTGCGCCGGTCTGCTGGTGCCGTCCGTCCTGCCGGGCGCGGAGCGAACCGCCGCGCCGCTGATGCTGCTGGCCGCCGGCGACAGCCGGGGCGCCGGCTTGGCCCTGGCGCCCGCCTTGGGGCCGCCCAGACCCAACCGCATCGCCTGAGGCCCGGGCGCCCCTTGGCGGGGCCCCCGCGCGTCTCCCCGCGACCGGTTTGCCCTTTCTCCCGAGCTTTCCCATGCCCCCATTTCTTGCGCGTGTCGCCCTGCTGGCGACCGTGGCGGGCTGCGCCCCCATGGCGCCACCCGCCTTTTCGCCGGGACCCGGCGCCGCCGACGCCGGCGCCCCCGTGACCCCCTGGATTCGCCCCGCCCCGCCCGCCGAGGCGGCGCCCGCCCCAGATGCGGCCCCCCCGGATATGGCCCCCATGCCGGCCATGCCCGGCATGGACCCCGGCATGGACCATGGTTCCCACCACGGGAGCACGCCATGACCGTATCGAAATGGTTGACGCCGCTGATGATGGCCGGTGCGCTGGCCGGCTGCGCCACCGTCCCGCCCGAGGCTGGCTTCCCCGACGTGCAGAAGCAGCTTGAGGCCCGCGTGCCCCAGCGCGTCGCCTGGAACCGTGACGCCGCCGCCGACGCCCAGGCCGGCCAGGCGGTGGCCGAGCTGCTGGCCCGGCCGCTGACCGCCGATGGTGCCGTGCAGGTGGCGCTGCTGAACAATCCGGGCCTGCAGGCGACCTATGAGGATCTGGGCGTGGCCCAGGCCGACCTGGTGCAGGCCGGCCTGCTGCGCAACCCCATCCTGTCGCTGGCCACCGAGTTTCCCACCAAGGGGGCGGAGCCGCCGAAGCTGGAATTCAGCGTCGTCGCCAACTTCCTGGACCTGCTGTGGCTGCCCGCCCGGCGACAGGTGGCGGCGGACCGGTTCGAGCAGGTGAAGCTGACCGTCAGCGCCGAGGTGGTGGAGCTGGCCGCCCAGACCCGGGCCGCCTATCTGCGCCATCGCGCGGCGCTGGAGGAGGCGCAGACCCTGGCCCAGGCCCTGGACGCGGCGCAGGCGGCCTATGACCTGATGGTCCGCCTGAACCAGGCCGGCAACGTCAGTGAGCGTCGCCTGGCCACCGAACAGGCCGCCCTGGAGGAAACCCGGGTGGACAGCATGGAGACCGCCGCCGAGGTCACCGCCACGCGGGAGACGCTGACCCGCCTGATGGGCCTGTGGGGCCCGCAGGCGCAATGGAGCGTGGCCGGCGACCTGCCGCCCCTGCCCCCTGAGGAGCCGGGGCTGGCCACCGTGGAAAACGCCGTCATCGCCGGCAACCTGAAGCTGGACGCCGCCCGTCGCACCACCGCCGCCAAGGCCTCGGCCCTGGGCCTGGCCGATGCCAGCCGTCTTTGGACCGACGGTGAGCTGGGCGTGGCAGGGGAGCGAGAGACCGACCGGTCCCTGGTCATCGGCCCGTCCCTGACCCTGGCCCTGCCCCTGTTCGACCAGGGCCAGCCGGCCGTGGCCAAGGCGGAGGCCGAGTATCGGCAGGAGGCGCGGCGCACCCTGCAACTGGCCGTGGACCTGCGCTCGGAAGCGCGCGAGGCGCGCGACCGCCTGGTCCGCGCCCGCGACCTGGCGGACCATTACCTGCATACCGTCCTGCCGCTGCAGGACCGCCTGGTCCGCCTGGGCATGGCCGAATACAACTACATGCTGACCAGCCCGTTCGAGGTCATGGCCGCGCGACAGGCCCGCCTGACGGCCTATCGCCGCTACATCACCGCCGTTCGCGACTATTGGCTGGCCGACGGCGACCTGATCCGCCTGGCGGGCGGACGCCAGACCATTTCCCAGCCCATCCCCAACGAAGCGCCCCAGCCGGGAGGCCCGTCATGAGCACCTATCTACCCTGGGGCCGCCGCCAGTTGCTGAAGTCCGCCGCCCTGCTGGGCGGGGCCGGCGCCCTGCTGCGGGGAACGCCGGCAGCGGCGCAGGACCACGCGCACCATACGGCCCCATCAATGTCGGCGACCAATCCCCCCGCTAAGCCTCGCGCCATGTCCATGGACCGCAAGACGGTGGCGGCGTCGATCACCCCGCCCCGCCCACCCAGGCTGGTGCCCGGTACGGAGCGGCCGGCCACCATCACGCTGAACGGCGGCACCCTGCCCTTCGTCCTGAAGGACGGGGTCAAGGAATTCCACCTGACGGCGCATGAGTTCGAGCAGGAGTTCGCCCCCGGCTTCAAGGTCAAGGTCTGGGGTTACAACGGCAGCAGCCCCGGCCCCACCATCGAGGCGGTGGAGGGCGACCGGGTGCGCATCCTGGTCACCAACAAGCTGCCGGAGCCCACCAGCATCCACTGGCACGGCGTGCTGTTGCCCTCCGGCATGGACGGCGTCAGCGGCCTGTCCGCCCCGCCCATTCCGCCCGGGGAGACCTGGGCCTACGAGTTCACGCTGCGCCAGCACGGAACCCAGATGTACCACCCGCATTTCGATGAGATGGTGCAGATGGCGGTGGGCATGATGGGCATGTTCATCATCCACCCCAGGGACGCCGCCGTGGGCCAGGTGGACCGCGACTACACCATGATGCTGCATGCCTGGGCCATTCACCCCGGCACCTCGCGCCCCGATCCAGCCGTGATGCTGGAACACGACACCTGGACCATCAACGGCCGGGTCTTCCCCGCGGTGGAGCACCTGGTGGTGAAGACGGGGCAGCGGGTGCGCCTGCGCATCGGCAACGTGTCCATGCACGAGCATCCCATGCACATCCATGGCCACCACATGTGGGTGACGGGTACGGACGGCGGCATGATCCCGGAAGGCGCCCGCTGGCCGGAAACCACCATCCAGGTGCCGGTGGGCAGCACCCGCACAGTGGAGTTCGTGGCCGACAACCCGGGCGACTGGGCCTTCCACTGCCACAAGACCCACCACGCCATGAACACCATGGGCCACGACATCCCCAACTTCCTGGGCGTCAGCCAGGGGGGGGTGGCTCAGCGCCTGGGCGCGCAACTGCCGGGCTATATGCCCATGGGTGAAGGCGGCATGGGCGACATGGGGCATATGGCCGGCATGATGCCCGGCCCGGCCAACACCCCACCCATGATGACCGGCACCGGGCCCTATGGCGGCCTGGACATGGGCGGCATGGTGACGGTGATCAAGGTGCGCGACGAGGTGGCCGCCGACTACCGCGACCCCGGCTGGTACAAGGCGCCCAAGGGCACCATGGCCTGGAAGGTGGGGTGACCTAAAAGCGTGGGACGGGACCGGAGCCAGACGCCATAGTCGGTACGGTTCCGTCCCGTTCCCGCCTGGTCTCCATGTCTGACACTGCCGTTTCCGCCCGTCACAGCCGCGCCGTGACCTACTTGGTCGCGGGCGCCTTTTTCATGGAGCTGCTGGACGGCACGGTGATCGCCACCGCCATGCCGCGGATGGCGCAGTCCTTCGGCGTGGCGCCGGTGGACATGAACATCGGCATGACGGCCTATCTGCTGGCGCTGGCCGTGTTCATCCCCATCAGCGGCTGGGTGGCCGACCGGCTGGGCCCGCGCACGGTGTTCGGCGGCGCCATCGCCCTGTTCACTCTATCGTCCCTGCTGTGCGGCCTCAGCCCCAGCCTCTGGACCTTCACCACCGCGCGCGTGTTGCAGGGACTGGGTGGGGCGGCCATGGTGCCGGTGGGGCGGCTGATCATCCTGCGCATCACCGAGAAAAAGGACCTGATGCGCGCCATCGGCACCACCGTGTGGCCCGGCCTGGTGGCGCCGGTGCTGGGGCCGCCGCTGGGCGGCTTCATCGTCACCTATGCCGATTGGCCCTGGATCTTCTTCCTGAACCTGCCCCTGGGCCTGGCGGCGCTGGTCATGACCATCGCCTGGGTGCCCAACGAGCGCCCGACCGGCACCCGGCCCCTGGATGTGAAAGGCTTCCTGCTGTCGGGCGCGGCCCTGGTAGCCCTGGTCTTCGGCCTGGACACCCTGGGCCAGGGCGCGCGGGCGCCTGCGCAGGCCGTTGGCGGCATCGCCCTGGGCCTGGTGCTGTCGGTCCTGACCGTCCGCCACTGCCGCCGCCATCCGGCGCCGCTGTTCAAGCTGGACGCCCTGCGCCTGCCGACCTACGCCATCGCCGTCTGGGGCGGGTCGGTGCAGCGGGTGGCCATCGGCACCGTGCCCTTCCTGACCCCGCTGCTGTTCCAGACCGTGCTGGGCCTGGACGCCTTCCAGTCCGGCACGCTGGTGCTGTGCATCTTCGCCGGCAACCTGTCGATGAAGATGGTGACCAACCAGGTGCTGCGCCGCTTCGGCTTCCGCCGGGTGCTTCTGGTCAATGGCGTGCTGATGTCCCTGTCGCTGGCGGCCTGCGGCCTGTTCACGCCGGACACGCCCAAGGCGGTGGTGGGCCTGGTGCTGTTCCTGGGCGGCCTGTTCCGCTCCATGCAGTTCACCGGCCTGGGCACCATCCAGTTCGCCGACGTGCCCAAGGAAGAGGTCTCGGCCGCCAACACCCTGGCCGCCATGCTGGGGCAGCTGACCTCCGGCCTCGGCGTTGTGGCGGGGGCCCTGGCCTTGAACCTGGGCGCCTTCCTGCGCGGCCATCCCCAGGGACAGTCGGACCTGACCGATTTCCGCAACGCCTTCTTCGTCATGGGGGCCGCCGTGCTGCTGAGCCTCTACGACGCTTGGAAACTGGCGCCGGATGCCGCCCAGAACGTCAGCGGACACGAACGGCCGAATACCCGTTAACGAAGCATTGATTTTCGGATTGCGCGCATAACGAGTATCGTGCCCTGACGGTTCGCCGGCGCCACAGTGCGGCCGGCATCCACGGGGGAGGATATCGGATGAGCAAGATCCTGGACGTGGCGGTGATCGGCGGCGGCGTCGCCGGCACCTATTGCGCCTGGCGCCTGACGGGCCCGCAGGGCTTGAAGGAGGGCAAGCGGCGCGTGGCCCTGTTCGAATACAGCGACCGCATCGGCGGCCGGCTGTACACCAAGACCTTTCCCGGCATGCCCAATGTGGCGGCGGAGCTGGGCGGCATGCGCTACATCGTGCCGGAAAAGGACGATCCCACGTCCAACCAGCCCATGGTCAGCAACCTGATCGAGGCGCTGGACCTGCCCAGCCACGTCTTCCTCATGGGCAATCCCGAGAAGGGGCCCGATGGCCAGCCCATCGGCGAGAGCGAGAACATCCTCTACCTGCGCGGCAAGCACCTGCTGGTGAAGCAGCAGTCGGACCCCGCCCAGGTGCCCTACAACCTCAGCTGGAACGAGCGCGGCAAGACGGTGAACGACCTGCAGGTCTTCGCCATGAATCTGCTGGTGCCCAACAACCAGAACCTGACCCTGGAACAATGGATGGACACCCGGGTGTACGGTCACCCGCTGTACACCTACGGCTTCTGGAACCTGATGTCGCAGACGCTGAGTTCCGAGGCCTATCAGTTCATGAAGGACGCCGGCGGCTATGACGCCAACGTCGCCAACGCCAACGCGGTGGCGCAACTGCCGGCTACGGAATACGCCAACACCGACGGCTTCCGCGCCATCACCGGCGGCTATCAGCGCCTACCCCTGACCCTGGCCCAACAGGCGACCGAGCAGGGCGCCGAGATCCACATGAACCGGCGCCTGGCCAAGATCGAGAAGGACGCCGACGGCCATTACAAGCTGACCTTCATCGTCACAGAGACGCGCGTGGTCGATACCGACTTCGGCGGCGTGCATGAGGAGACCAAGGACAAGGAAGGGGTGCCGCCGGAGATCGTGCACGCCCGCGACATCATCCTGGGCCTGCCCCGCCGCTCGCTGGAACTGATCGACTGGGAAGGCTGGGACCAGAAAGGCGTGAAGGAGATGCTGTCCAGCGTCTTGATCCAGGACGCCTTCAAGCTGCTGCTGGCCTACGATTATCCCTGGTGGCGGGCCATGAACCTGGTGGCCGGCCGGTCCATCACCGACCTGCCGGTGCGCCAGATCTATTATTTCGGCACGGAAGAGGATCAGCCGGGTGGGGAGAAGGGCAACACCCGCTCCCTGCTGATGGCCTCATACAACGACATCACCACCGTGCCCTTCTGGAAGGGCCTGGAGCACGGGCCCCCCTTCGTTGGCCGCCGGCCCCAGAACGTGAAACCCCTGGCCAAGGAGCAGGCCGCCGCCACCGGCGACGACCAGCGCGTGGTGCCGCTGGCCGAATGCGTCGCCACCGACGCCATGGTGTCCAGCGCCCACCGCCAGATCCTGGAGGTCCATGGCCTGGTGGACGTGGACCAGCCCTATTCCGCCATCTACCACGACTGGTCGGGCGACCCCTATGGCGGCGGCTGGCACGAATGGAAGGCCGGCTTCCGCTACAACCTGCTGATGCCCCGCATCCGCCAGCCCCTGTCGGCGGAGAAGGTCTACATCTGCGGTGAGGCCTATTCCAACAACCAGGGCTGGGTCGAGGGCTGCCTGCAGACGGCCGAGCATGTCCTTCAGGACAAATTCGACCTGGCCTGGCCGGCATACCTGACGGGCCTGCCGGAAACGATCCTGGGGCCGTGATCCCATCCCGTTCCAGCGGCCATGGGCGCGCGCCCGTGGCGCCCCGTTCCATATCAGGAGGGTGTCGTCCCATGAACCCCTTGCCCGATCATTTCACCGTCAGCGACTACCTGATCCAGCGCCTGTACGAGGCGGGCCTGCGCGACGTGTTCACCGTGCCTGGCGACTATGTCGCCCGATGGTTCGACTATATCGACGACCCGGCCCGCAACCCGGACACGCCCCTGACCCGCCTGGGCTGCCGGTCGGAGCTGGAGGCGGGCTACGCCGCCGACGCCTATGCCCGCCTGCGCGGCATCGGCTGCGCCGCCGTCACCTATGGCGTGGGCGCCTTTTCCCTGGTCAACCCGGTGGCGGGGTCGTATGTGGAGCGGCTGCCGGTGGTGGCCATCTCCGGCAGCCCCGGCACCGCCGCGACCGACCGCCCCTTCGCCCGCACCTACAAGATCCTGCTGCACCACGCCACCGGCAACTACCGCGCCGACCGCGACGCCTATCAGCACATCACCGTGGCGGCGGAGATCATCCGCGACGCGGCCCACGCCCCGGCGGAGATCGACCGCGCGCTGGGCTTGGCGCTGGCCTACAAGCGGCCGATCTACCTGGAACTGTGGCGCAACCTGTGGGACGCCGAGTGCGCCCGGCCCCAGGGGGCCCTGGCCGTGCCCAAGCCGCCCTGCAGCCAGACCGCCGTCACCCAGGCGGCGGCCCACGCGGCCGCCCGCATCACCGCCGCCACCAAGCCCCTGTTCTGGGCCGGGGTGGAACTGCAGCGCTATGGCCTGCAGGACGCCTTCCGGGCCTTACGCGTCCAGACCGGGCTGCCCTACATCACCAGCCTGCTGGCCAAGAGCGTGCTGGCCGAGACGACGGTGGGCTTCGTCGGGACCTATACCGGGCCGTCGTCGGACTACACCACCTACCAGACGGTGGCGGACTCCGACCTGCTGGTGGTGACGGGCGACCTGATCACCGATGATTACGAGGGCATCGTCCAGGCCGATTTCACCACCATGATCGTGGCCTATGACAACGCCGTGCGCATTGGCGCCGCCACCTACAGCGACGTGCCGCTGGCCGAATTCCTGGCGGCGCTGGCCGCCGCCCTGAAGGACCAGCCGGCGCGCCAGCCCTGGGCGACCAAAGGCTCCGCCACCATCGACCCGGATTACAGGCCCTTCCCGCCCGACCTTGTCACCTATGCCCGCTTCTTCAAGCGCATGGAGACATGGGTGGAGGCCGACATGACCCTGGTTCCGGATGAAAGCAGCAGCATGTATGTCAGCTGCAACATCCCGGTGAACCGTGCCAACGGCTTCGTCAGCCAGGCGGCCTGGGGGGCCATCGGCTATGCCTCGGCAGCGGGCTTTGGCCTGTCGGTGGCCGATCCCGCCGCCCGACCCGTGGTGTTCGCCGGCGACGGCGGCTTCCAGATGGTGGCGCAGACCATTTCCAGCATGGCGCACTACGGCCGCAACCCGGTCGTCTTCATCATGGAAAACGCCATTTATGGCATCGAGCAGGCCCTGACCAATTCCGCGACATATACCGAGGACCAGCCCTTCAACGCCTACAACAAGATCCCGAAGTGGGAATACGCGGAATTCGCCCGCGCCCTGGGCGCCAAGGCCGCCCGCGTCGCCACGCTGGAGCATCTGGAAACGGTGCTGGCGGAGGTGAAGGAGGACCGGGACCATGTCTGGCTGGTGCAGGTGGTGCTGCCGGAACGCGACATCCCCTCGGAAATCCTGCGCCTGGCCACCAACACCCCGCCCAGCCCGGGACAGTGACAGGTCCTGCCGTGGAAAAGGAAGCGGGGCGGGCAGCGATGTCCGCCCCGTTTTCACGTCCGCTCCTGGGTGGTTGACACCGCGATCTTATTTATATGATAAAAAAGCGTCTCGGTGGATGAGACGCCCGACGTCGCGCGGGCCATAAAAGAACGAACACCCCCTGGGAGGGGGGTTCCGGGGCGCCCGCCCTGGCCCGGAAGTGAGGTCGCCTTGTCCCTGCATCTGTTCCGCCCGATGGTGCCGGCCGTCCTGGCCATCCTCCTGTCGTCATCGTCCGCCTTGGCCGAGGCGCCCTATCTGGGGGCCGACCTGTCCTTTGCCAATGAAATGGCCGATTGCGGTGCCGTCTACACCGACGACGGGCAAGCCGCCAATCCCTTCCAGATTCTGCGCCGGCACGGCGGCAACCTGGTCCGCATCCGCCTCTGGAACAACCCGGACTGGACCCGGTACAGCACCCTGGCCGACGTGAAGCGGAGCATACGCCTGGCGCGCGAGGCCGGTCTGCAGGTGCTGCTGGACTTCCATTATTCCGACGACTGGGCCGACGGCGACAACCAGCCCATCCCGAAAGCGTGGGAGGGCCTGGACCAAGGGCGGCTGGTGCAGGCCGTGCACGATTTCACCCGCGACACGCTGGCGGCCCTGGCGGCGGAGGGCTTGACGCCTGACATGGTGCAGGTGGGCAACGAGACCAACGGCGACATTCTGCGGGCACCGAAGACGGAGGGGAAGCCCATCCGCTGGGCCCGCAACGCCGCCCTGGCGAACGCCGGCATCCGGGCGGTGCGGGAGGCGGCCGCCGCCACCGGCCACCCCATCCAGATCATGCTGCACGTGGCCCAGCCGGAAAACCTGGAGGCCTGGTTCGCCGATGCCGAGGCCGCCGGCGTCACCGACTTCGACATCATCGGCCTCAGCTATTACCGCAAATGGTCGCGCCAGCCGATCACGGTCATGGGCCGCACCGTCAACCGCATGGCCACCCGCTTCGACAAACACGTGCTGCTCGTGGAAACCGCTTATCCCTGGACGCTGGAGCCCAGCAGCGCCTCGCCCAGCGTGCTGGGGGACGACAGCCTGGACCCCGCCTATCCCGCTACGCCGGCGGGACAGCGGGCCTATCTGCTGGACGTCACCCGGACCGTCATCGCCAACGGCGGCATCGGCATGGTCTATTGGGCACCGGATTGGGTGGCCACGAAGTGCCGCACCCGCTGGGGCGAGGGCACCACCTGGGGCAATGCCGCCCTGTTCGGCTACGGCGCCCAGCACGCGGCATTGCCCGGCTGGGACTATGTCGGCGCCCACTATGCCGCGCCCGTGCCCGTGACCTTCCGCCTGACCGTGCCGGCCGGCACCGCACCCTATTTCTGGGCGGATTTCCTGGACAACGGCGCCGGCAGCTTCCCGGTAAAGGCCAAGGATGGCCAAGTGGAGATCCACACCACCGTGATGCCGGGCACCACCATGCGCTATCAGCTGTTCGACGGGCCGGGGTTTGGGCATCCCTTGCTGCGGGCCACGAAGGACGGCGTCGTCGCCCGCACCGTCACCACCGCCACGACCCTTACCGCGAAAGCCGGCCGCTGATGTTGAAGACCCCCCTCCTGGGCCTGGCCGCCCTGTTGGCCAGCACCGTCTCCGCCTTGGCCACCGACATCTCCTTCAACGACGGCTGGCAATTCCATCGGGTGGAAAGCGGCCCCGCCCTGGGGCATGAGGCCCTGCCCCCGGCGGACTGGACGTGGGAAACCGTGCGCCTGCCCCACACCGCGCACCTGGAGGCGCGGATCATCCAGTCGGCGGGCCGGCCGCAATGGCAGGGCGACGCCTTCTATGTGAAACGCTTCCGCAGCGATCCGGCCTGGAAGGGCCAGCGGGTGACCCTGCGCTTCGAGGCCGCCATGAACGTGGCCGACGTCTGGCTGAACGGCCGTCACCTGACCACCCACCTGGGCGGCTTCCTACCGTTCACCCTGGATCTGACGGACGGGTTGAAGGCGGAAGGGGAGAATGAGGTGGTCGTGCACCTGGACAACCGCGACAACGCGGTGACGGGGCCGAAGTCGCTGAAGGATCTGGACTTCAACACCTATGGCGGCCTTTATCGCGGCGCCACCCTCAGTGTGCGCGCGCCACTGCACATCACGGATGAGATGCTGGCCGGCCACGTGGCCGGCGGCGGCATCGTCGTGCGGCAAACCCATGTCGACAGCGCCCGCGCCGACCTGACCGTGACGACGGAGGTGCGCAACGACGCCGCGACGGCCCGGCGCTTCATCGTCACCCAGCGTCTGCTGCGCGACGGCAAGACGGCGGCGGTGACAGCCAGCACGGTCCTGGACCTGGCGGCCAGCGCCGCCCTGTCCCTGCCCCAGGATCTGTCGGTGGCCCAGCCCCGCCTCTGGTCCCTGGACGACCCGGCGCTTTACGAGTTGGAGACGGCGGTGATGGCGGGCGGCAAGGTGGTGGACAGCCGCCGCACCCGCATTGGCCTACGCAGCATCGTCATGACGAAAGACGGGCTGTGGCTGAACGGGCGCAAGACCTTCCTGCGCGGCGTCAACCGCCACCAGGAATACCCCTATGTCGGCTATGCCCTGTCGCCGGAGGCCAGCCGGAGGGAGGCGCGCCTGATCAAGGCCGCCGGGTTCGATTATGTGCGCCTCTCACACTATCCCCAGGACCCGGCCTTCATGGACGCGGCGGACGAGGTGGGGCTGCTGGTGCTGGACGGCATCCCCGGCTGGCAGTACGCGCCGCAGGACCCCGCCTTCGCCGCCCAGGTGGTGCAGACCTGCCGCGACATGATCCGCCGCGACCGCAACCATGCCAGCGTCCTGGCCTGGGAATGCTCCCTGAACGAATCCCCCATGGCGGATGCGTTGGTGGACGCGCTGCATGCCACGGTGCATGAGGAACTGCCCGGCCCCGGCGTCTACTCCGCCGGCTGGATGCCGCGCGCCTACGACGTCTACCTCCAGGCCCGCCAGCATCGCCTGCCCGAGGCCGGCAAAAAAGAGGCGCCGCCCCCCGCCCCCGACAAGCCCCTGATCGTCTCCGAATACGGCGATTGGGAGTATTACGCCATGAACGCCGGCTTCCAGCAGGGCCAGTGGGGCGACCTGCTGCCCCAGGAACGCAGCAGCCGGCAAGAGCTGGGCGGCCCGGAAAAGGGCCTGCTGCAACAGGCGACCAACGTGCAGGAGGCGCACAACGACAACCTAGGCCTGACCGCTGTGGGCGACGGCTATTGGGGCATGTTCGACTACAACCGCGGCTATGCCCCGGATCTGGAAACCTCCGGCGTCTACAGCATAGACCGCCTGCCCAAGCCGGCCGCCTACTTCTTCATGAGCCAGCGCGACGCCCAGCCCGATGGCGCCGGCGCCATGGTCCACATCGCGACCCGCTGGACACCGGACAGCGGCCCGGCGGTGCGGGTGTTCAGCAATGCCGAGGCCGTCGAGCTACGCCTGAACGGCCGGCTGATCGCCCACCAGACACCGGACAAGGACCGCCTGTCCACCCATTTGCGCCACCCGCCCTTCACCTTTCATCTCGATCATTTCGAATCCGGAACGCTTGAGGCCGTGGCCTACATCAATGATCGGGCAGTCGCCCGCCAGCAGGTGCACACGCCCGGCGCCGCCCATCATCTGGAACTGTCGCTGGACACCCAAGGCGTCGCCCCCGCCGCCGGCCATAACGACGTGCTGTTCGTCCGTGCCCGCCTGGTCGATGCCGACGGCACCCCCGTCCCCACCACCGGCACCGACATTCACCTGGGCCTTGCTGGCGATCTGATGCTGATGAGCCCCGACCACGTGCCCACGGAAGCCGGTACCGCCAGCTTCCTCATCCGCGTGGGCGACAACCTCGACGGCGCCAACGTCACGGCGGACGGCGCCGGATTGCGGGCGGTCAGCCTGCCCGTCCGCTGACGTGAGATCTCCCACCACGCCCTTGTCCCCCTAGGCGTTACGCGTTACGTTGTTACGCGTAACGCCTAGGGGGTTTCCCAGGAGGGTTCGATGGCTGAGACGGCGGCACGGGTGCGGGCATTCCGGGAACGGCGCAAGGCCCTCGGACTGCGCGAGGTGCGCATCTTCATTCCCGACGCACGCTCCACAACTGTACGGGCCCGCATCGCGGCCCAGGTCGCCCACCTGGACCGCGCTGACGAACAAGCGGCGATGGATTGGGTGGAAGCGGTAAGCGAATTCGACAACGAAGATCTGGACGATGCGGCGCGGTGACGTCGTGACCGTCGCCGCAAACGGCGATTACGGCAAACCGCGTCCCGCCCTGGTCATCCAAACCGACGCCCTTCCCCATGACACTGAATCCCTCGTGCTGGTCCAGTTCACAACCAGCCTGGTCGAGGCCGACTTCCGGGTGATGATAGAACCGTCAGCGGAAAACGGATTGCGCGCGCCGTCGCAGGTGATGGCGGACAAGCCGGTCACCGTTCGCCGGGACCGGGTGGGCGCTATCATCGGCCGGCTTTCCGCTGACCAGATGGCCAAGGTCACGGCCGCTTTGGCCTTTGTGATTGGCCTCTCCGACTGAGATCGCCCCTCGGCCCTCCCCACCGCGCATGAAAAAAAGGGCCGGGGCGATGGTGCGCCACGGCCGGGAGGAGTAGAGAGAAGTAAGAACTAGGAAAATACACTCACTACGAACAACAGATACTCAGTACTTGAACGTCACGTCGAAGGAGTAGCGCTGGCCATACTTCTCATAGCGGGCCAGACGGTCCGGCATGTTGTCGAAGTAGAGGCGCAGCGGCTCGTTCGTCAGGTTATTGACCTGGAAGCGGAAGCCGATGTTGTCGTTCAGCTGGTAGGCGGCGCTGAAGTCCAGCGTGCTTTCCGCCTCCAGCGTCGTCAGCTGCGTCGCGTCCCAGCCGTAAATGGTGGTGAAGCGGCTGTGGTACTTGTAGCCCAGGCGGGCTTCGACGCCAGCGTGGTTGTACCACAGGTCCACCGTCGCCGTGTGCCGGGCCAGGCCGTTGGCCGCCAGCGGATTGTTCACCGGCGCGTATTCGTGAACGTTGCTGTTCACATAGGCGTAGTTGGAATAGATGCCGAAGTTCTGCAACGGTTCCGGCAGGAAGAAGAACGGCGTCTGGAAGGTGAACTCGGCACCCCGGATGAAGCCGCCGCTGCCGTTGAACGGGCTGATCATCTGATAGGGAACGCCGTTGATGTCCTGGACGGCGGTCTTGTAGCCGACGTTGCTGTCCAGGTACTTGTAGTAGCCGGCGACGGCGACCAGCGCCTCCGGCCGGAAATACCACTCATAGGACAGGTCGATCTGCTTGGCCTTGTAGGGCTGCAGCTTGGGATTGCCGCCGCTGCCCGTGGGGGTGTTGCCGGTGGTATCCAGGCTGCGGCTGGCGCGCAGCTCATCCAGCGGCGGGCGGCTGATGGCCTGCGACAAGCCCAGGCGCAGGGTCTGGTCCGGCGCCACCTGGAAGTTCATGTTCAGGCTGGGCAGCGGCTCGGTATAGCTGTTGCCGACGCTGACCGGGGTATAGGGGCCGCCGTTGACGGACTGGAAGGCGCTGCTGTCGGTGTCCACGTGGATGACGCGCACGCCGACGTTGCCGCTGACCGGCACGCCGAACAGGTCGGTGTCATAGCGCAGCTTGGCGTAGCCCTCCTGCGTCTTCTCGTTCACATGCCACTTCTGCGACAGGTCTTCCGTCGCCAGGCTGGGGTTCAGCCCGCCCAGGGTCTTGTTGACCAGGCTGTCGAAATCGCCGTCCAGCAGGGCCGGCATGGTATAGCCCGGCACGGTGAAGGTGCTAAGCATGCTGGACGGGATGGTGGTGCTGGTCGGGGTCTGCGTCCAGTTGTAGGCACTGTACCACTTGGTGCGGTCGGCGATGCGCAGGCCGAAGTCGAAGGCCTTCAGCACGCTGCTGTCCAGGTCCCGCGTCACGTCCAGGCGGCCGGCGCCCAGGCTGTCACGCAGGTGGTCGGGGCCGGTATTGTTGCCCTGGGCCACGGACAGGTTGCTGTTGGCCAGCGGGTTGCCGACGACGGACAGGGTGGGCGTCACGCCGTCGCGAAAGTCGAAGGTGCTGTCCACCGGATTGGTGCTGTCGATGTACAGCGCGTTCCAGACGTTGTCGCGGTTGGCGTAGCTGTAGGAGACGTCACCCGTGACGGTCCACTTGTCGGCCGTCCACTTGACGTTGGTGCCGGTGTTGAAGACCGAGTTCTTCTGGTCGTAGCGGGCGATGACGTTGCGCAGGTAGTTGTAGCCGACGGTGCCGGCGGCCACGTCGCCGTTCTGCAGCGTGTAACTCTTGTACCAGGTGCCGGTGCCGTCCCAATTGCCCCAGTTCTGGAACCATTGCTGGTTCTGGTTCTCCACGATGTGGAACTGGGAGTAGAAGGCGTCGACCTTGATTTCCAGGTTGTCGGTGGGCCGCATCTGGATGACGCCCAGCGCGCCCTTGCGCAGTTCGTCGATGCGCGTCACCTCGGTCTGGGCGCCCCAGGGGGTGGGATCCTTGACGCCGTCGCCGTTCAGGTCGCCCGCGTCGGCGCCGGCGTTGTAGCCCCAGCCCTGGATGGAGGCGTAGCCGTTCTTCTGCTGCTGCACCGTGCCGCCCAGCGCGAAGGCGACCTTGTCGTTGATCTTGCCGACATAGGTGGCGCTGCCGCGATAGCCCACGGGGCTGTAGCTGGGCAGGTCGGCGGCGGCACCGTAGTAGACGGCGCCGAAGCGGCCGACGAATTGCGGCCCGGTATAGTCCAGCGGCTGGATGGTCTGCAGATTGACGGTGCCGGCGATGCCGCCGGCGATCAGGTCGGCCGACTGCGCCTTGTAGACCTGCACACCGGTCAGCAGTTCGGATGGGTACTGCTCGTACCGGATGTTGCGGTCGGGCTCGCTGGAGGCCACCTCGCGGCCGTCCACGGTGCCGAAGGCCAGGCGCGGCCCCAGGCCGCGGATGACCGCCTGGCTTTCATTGCCGCGGTCGCGGGTGCCGTTCAGGCCGGGCAGGCGCACCAGCGCCTCGGCGATGGTCACGTCGGGCAGCTGGCCGATGTCCTTGGCGGAGATGGCTTCCGAGACCACGTCGGTGTTGCGCTTCTGGTCCAGGGCGTCGCGCAAGCTGGCGCGCAGGCCGGTGACGACGATCTCCTGCAGATCGTCGTTGGCCCCACTGGGGGACGAGGCGGCGCTTTGCGCGTGGGCGGAGCCGGCGAAGGCGGCGGCCACGGCGCATAAGGCGAGCGCGCTGACGCCCCCCCGGATGCGGGCGGTGGCCAAGCGGGCGGTAATCGGACGGAAATAGACTTTCTGGGCGTGCTTACGCATGTCCCTCCCCTTCGTGTTTCTTGTGGCGGGACCGCTTGGGCGGCCCGCCTTTTATGGACGGTGATTTTCCACCGTCCGTCAGCCACGGCATCGTTCCCAGGGCCGCCGCGTCCGCCGTGCGGGATGCGGATGTGGCCGGAGGGACGATCCCGTCACTTGATATTTTTATCATATTAATCGTCTTATTCGCCGTCAAGCGCTCCGTTACAGAAAAAGCACTCTACGGCGCTGTACGCTTGTACGGCCCGCGCCGAGGCAAGGAGACGCCCGCGCAAGCCCCTTCCGGGCGGCGGGTCAATCCTGCCGGCGAAACGGATGATTTCGGGCAAAGGGCGTCGGCGCCCGCAGCCCCTGCGCGGCGGGGCCAGGGGGAGCCGGAGCGTACGATCAATGCGACGACGGCCGGCTGGCCGGGACCTGGCTCTGTGGCTTCACAGGGTCGCCAGCGCGGACTCCACCAGGGCGTCCAGGGTACCGTCATGGCGGAAGCCCGCAGCCTCGGCGGCCGGCGTCAGCAATGGCGGGTGGGCGCCGAACGCCGCCTCCAGCGTCCCGTCGGGAACGTGGGTGACCAGGCTGGCGTCAGCCCCCAAACGGCAGGCGATCGCCGCGATGAGTTCCCCCATGGAGACGCACAGGGCCGGCAGGGTGACGGCGCCACCGGCGGGCATGAGCGCGCTGTCGACGCTGGCGGCGTGCAGCAGGTTGTCAACGCAGCGGTCCAGCGACATGGCCCAGAGGGTGGCGGCCGGCGACACCGGGCAGATGTAGGGCCGCCCGGCCGCCAGGGCATGGAACACGTCGCTCATGAAGGCGGACTTCAGGCCGGTGGCGCCGCCCGGGCGGGCCAAGATGCCGGACAGGCGGATGGCCACGGGATCGACCAGGCCCTGGCGGCGATAGTCGGCCAGCGCCACCTCCACCATCAGCTTGTGCGCGCCATAGGTCATGGCCGGCCGCAAGGGGGTGGCGTCATCCACAAGCGCGGGCATGGGGTGGCCCAGCACGGCGATGGTGCTGGTGTAGATCACGCGCGGCGGGGACGTCCGGCCCCCGTGCGCGGCGGCCATCGCCTCGATCAGGTCCAGCGTGCCGTCCAGGTTCACCTTGCGCGACAGGGCGGGATCGCGGGCCGCCGCCCCGCCGGGCAGGGCGGCCAGGTGGAACAGCATATCGGCGCCGTCCGCCACCAGCCGGGCGCGCACCGCCGCGTCCGACAGGTCGCCCGTCACCCGCCTGACACGGATGTCGTCAAACGCCGGCGGTTCCAGGTCGGCCAGCACCAGCTGTTCCACCCTCCCCCCATCCATCCACCCCCCATTCGGGCCCCGCGCCAGCAGGCGCCGGGCCAGATGCCGGCCGACGAAGCCGCCGGCGCCGGTCAGAATGATCTTCATGACGTTCCCGCTGTTGTCTGGCTCTCTCGCCGGCCACGATAGCTGCGCAGCACCCCATCCCATAAACGATAGGGTGGAGGCGTGGTATCGACGGCACCGAAGGGTCGCCCGAACACCCCCTCGCCACCCGCCGGCCAATGCGACCGGAGATAACGGGATGCCGCGCCGGAGGAGGCGCCTTTAACGGCGGCCGGCATGGTGTCGCGGCCGAACTAAGCGGCACACGAAAGTGCCGCGCGACAAAATATAAAGGTGAGCCCCTGACACTACAAAAAGTGTTAATGCCTCTGCCCGGGTGCGTTACGCTGCGCGCACCTCTAGTAATGGGCCCCCTTCCGGGATGAGACGCGGACTTAGCTGACCAGATGGCCGAAAAAACACTGAAACCCGGCAACGACCTGATGAAACGGGTGCAACAGGCCTTCCTCACCTATGGTTACAGCGACCTCACCATGGTGGACCTGGCGGAGGCCTGCGGCTTCACCCGCCGGGCCCTGTACCACTATTTCAGCAACAAGGAGGACGCGTTCAAAGCCACCATGCGGCATGAGAACGCAGCCCTGATCCAGGCGGGGATGGAGGCCGGCGCCCGCGTGCGCCAGGCCGGCGGCAGCGCGCTGGATATCATCACCGAGATCATGGACGTGCGGTACGGCTATACCCGCCGCGTCCTGTCCAAGTCCCCCCACATCATCGACCTGAACGCGGAGGCGTTCAAACGCGGCCGCGAGCAGATGATCGAGGCCGCGATCAATTTCCAGGCGCAGCTGGAAAAGCTGCTGCGGGAATTGGAGCAGGACGGACTGCTGCGCCTGTCGCCGGAATTCACCCATGCCATGGCGGCGCAGGCGCTCGCCGACGGCGGCCGCGCCGTGAACCAGAGCCTGCCGCCCTTCCCCGCCGAGCACCTGACGGCCCGCTACCGCGCCATGTGCCGCGCCGTGCTGTTCGGCTGCGCGACATTGCCCGAGCCCCAGGCCGAGTAGGCCGCACGCCTCAGAACGCGCGGCGCAGCGTCAGGTTGATGCGCCGCGCGCCCAGCAGCGGGTGCACGCCATCCTTCAGCGGCAGGACGCCGTGATGGAACAGGCGCGATGGCCCGCCCCACACCACGACATCGCCATGGGCCAGGGCCACGCGGCGCACCGGGTCGGTGCGCTTCAGCCCGCCGAACTGGAAGGTCGCCGGTAGGCCCAGGGACAGCGACACGATGGGGTGGCCCTTGTCCCGCTCATCCCGGTCCTGGTGCAGGGTCAGGCGCGCGCCGGGTTCGTACTGGTTGATCAGGCAAGCGTCGGGATCGAACCCGGCGTAGCCGGCCTCCGCCGCGGCCGCGCGCGCCAAGTCGCGCACGGTCCCCGGCAGGGGCGGCCACGGCAGGCCGGTCAGCGGGTCTTGGGACGCGTAGCGATAGCCGGACCGGTCGGTGACCCAACCGGCGGGCCCGCAGTTGGTCATGGCCACCGACATCTCGAACCCGCCGGGCGTCACCATGCGACGGAAGGGGGCGGCGGCCGTGACCTGCGCCAGGGCCACCAGCAGATCCTCGACACGGGGCAGCGCCCAGCCGCGCAGCAGCACGGCCCCCGGGCCGATCTCCTCCCGGGCCGGCGGGGGTGGCTCCAGCCCGGCCAGCAAATCCATCACTACTTATCCCAAGCGCTCGATGAGGGCCATGGCGGCGACGGGGTTGCGCACCTTGTGGCCGCTGATGACGTAGAGATAGACATCCTTGCCGCCCGATGCCCAGTCCTTGGCCTTCTTGGCCCAGGCGTCCAGGGCAGCCTCGCTGTAGCCTTTCTCCTCCCCCTCCGTCGTGCCCATGATGCGGGCGTAGGTGAAGGGGGCGGTGTCGACCTCGATCTCCGGATACTCGCTGTCGGCCGCGTGGATCACGGCGACGCCGTGCTTGCGGGCCAGCTCCGCGAACTCCGGATCGCGGAAGCTGTCATGCCGCACCTCCACCGCGTGACGCAGGGACCGCCCGCCCGCCTCGGCCGGCAGGGCCGCCAGGAAGGCGCCGAAATCGTCGGGATCGAACTTCTTGGTGGGCATGAACTGCCAGTTGATGGGCCCCAGCTTGTCCTTCAGTTCCAGCACGCCGCTGTCGATGAAGCGCTGCACCGACTCCGCCGCCTCCGCCAGCACGCGGCGGTTGGTGGTGAAGCGCGGGCCCTTGAGGGAGAAGACGAAATCGTCAGGCGTCTCGTCATGCCACTTGGCGAAGCTCTCGGGCTTCTGCGAGCCGTAGTAGGTGCCGTTGATCTCGATGGAGCTGAGCTTGCGGCTGGCGTATTCCAGCTCCCGCTTCTGGGTCAGGCCATCGGGGTAGAAGGTGCCCCGCCAGGGCTCGTACGTCCAGCCGCCGATGCCCACCCGGATACGGCCCTGCTTCGCCATCGCTTCCTCCCCTCGCCAATCGCCCAGGTCGCAAGCGCGTCGCATAGCGCGCCGCGCATCGTCCGTCCCCCCGTTTCCCAACACGGAAACGGGCGGCCCCGCCATAGGTGGGGCACGCCCGGGAAACGTCAACGGTGACGGAAGGAAGAACGCCTTCAGGCCTTCAGCCGTTCCGCGTGCCATTCCAGATGGTCGCGCATGAAGGTGGAGATGAAGAAGTAGGAATGGTCGTAGCCGTCCTGCAGCCGCAGGGTCAGGGGGATGCCGGCATCGGCGCAGGCCTGGCGCAGCAGCTCTGGCCGCAGCTGGTTTTCCAGGAAGCTGTCGGCCGTGCCCTGGTCCACCAGCAGGTCGGGCAGCCGCGCCCCATCCTGGATCAACGCCACGGTGTCGTGGTGGCGCCAGGCGGCCGGGTCGTCACCCAGGTAGCCGGGCAGCGCCTTCTGCCCCCAGGGTACCTGGGTGGGCGCCACGATGGGCGCGAAGGCGGAGACGGACTTGAAACGGCCCGGATGGCGCAAGGCCACGGTCAGGGCACCGTGCCCGCCCATGGAATGGCCGGTGATCCCCTGGCGGTCCATATCCACGGGGAAGTTGGCGGCCACCACCTCCGGCAATTCCTTGGTGACGTAGGACCACATGCGGAAATGCGGCGTCCACGGCGCCTGGGTGGCGTCGACGTAGAAACCCGCGCCCTGGCCCATGTCCCAGGCGGCATCGTCGGCCACCCCCTCGCCCCGCGGGCTGGTGTCGGGGCAGACGACGATCAGGCCCAGCTCGGCCGCCGCCTGGCGGAACTCGCCCTTGTCGGTCACGTTGGCGTGGGTGCAGGTCAGGCCCGACAGGTACCAGACCACGGGCAGCTTGGCACCCTTCTCCGCCTGCGGCGGCAGGAAGACGCTGAACACCATGGGCGTGCCGGTCTCGGCCGAGGCATGGCGGTAGACGCCCTGGGTCCCGCCATGGCTGCGGCTGGTGGATACGGTCTCAAGGGTCATGAGGGGGCCTCCAGACATAGGAAGACCGGGCGCGGCGGCCGCGCCCGGTCCTGACGGCGGATCAAATCAATACACCACCACCGAGCGGATGCTTTCGCCAGCGTGCATGAGATCAAAACCCTTGTTGATCTCGTCCAGGCTCAGGGTATGGGTGATCATGGGGTCGATCTGGATCTTGCCGTTCATGTACCAGTCGACGATCTTGGGCACGTCGGTGCGGCCCTTGGCGCCGCCGAAGGCGGAGCCCTTCCACACGCGGCCCGTCACCAGCTGGAAGGGACGGGTGGAGATTTCCTTGCCGGCCTCGGCCACGCCGATGACCACGGACACGCCCCAGCCGCGGTGGCAGGCTTCCAGCGCCTGGCGCATCACCAGGGTGTTGCCCGTGCAGTCGAAGGTATAGTCGGCGCCGCCGTCGGTCAGGGCCACCAGGTGCTGGACGATGTCGCCCTCAACCTTCTTCGGGTTCACGAAATGGGTCATGCCGAAGCGGCGGCCCCATTCCTCCTTGCTGTCATTGATGTCGACGCCGACGATCTTGTCGGCGCCCACCATCCTGGCGCCCTGGATGACGTTCAGGCCGATGCCGCCCAGGCCGAAGACGACAACGTTGGCGCCCGGTTCCACCTTCGCCGTCTTCACCACGGCGCCCACGCCGGTGGTGACACCGCAGCCGATGTAGCAGGAGGTGTTGAAGGGCGCATCGTCCCGGATCTTGGCCAGGGCGATTTCCGGCAGCACCGTGAAGTTGGAGAAGGTGGAACAGCCCATGTAGTGGAAAATGGGCTGGCCCTTGTAGCTGAAGCGGCTGGTGCCGTCGGGCATCAGGCCCTTGCCCTGGGTCGCGCGGATGGCGGTGCACAGGTTGGTCTTGCCGGAAAGGCAGGATTTGCACTGGCGGCATTCCGGCGTGTACAGCGGGATGACGTGGTCGCCCGGCTTCACGCTGGTGACGCCCGGCCCCACCTCGCGCACGATGCCGGCGCCCTCATGGCCCAGGATGGACGGGAACAGGCCTTCGCTGTCCAGGCCGTCCAGCGTGTAGGCGTCGGTGTGGCAGATGCCTGTGGCCATGATCTCGACCAGGACCTCACCCGTCTTCGGGCCCTCCAGGTCCACTTCCACGATCTCCAGGGGCTTCTTCGCCTCGAACGCGACGGCGGCACGGGTCTTCATGGGTGCGTTTCCTATCTGGTGCAGGATTGATGCCGGCGCCTTCCCCTCCAGAGTAAGGGAAACCGGCCCGTGAGCCGCCACCTTACGCCAAGGTGGGCGCCCCCGTCCGCGCGACTATAGTATCGATTTTCCTGGCAATGCCCGCCGCCACTCGGCAAATCATTGTTGCTGACAGGCAATAATCCGAGGGCGCCTTTGCGATGGCACGCTGGGACGGCATCGACGAGTTCATCGCCGTGGGCGAAACGGAAAGTTTCTCACGCGCGGCCCAGCGGCTGGGCATCTCCACCTCCCACGTCAGCCGGGCGGTGGCACGGCTGGAGGATCGCTTGCAGGTGCGCCTGCTGTACCGCACCACCCGGCACGTCAGCCTGACCGACGCTGGCAGCACCTTCCTGGAGCGCTGCCGCCGCCTGGTGGATGAGCGCGAGGACATGTACGCCGCCGTCAGCGAACAGGATGGCGCGCCCAAGGGCCATCTGCGGCTCACCTGCTCCATCGCTTATGGGGAGCGCTACATCGTCCCCCTGGTCAACCGCTTCGCCGCCAGCCATCCACAGCTGGCGGTGACCATAGACCTCAGCAACCGCGTGGTAGATTTGGTGGGTGAAGGCTTCGACCTGGCGGTGCGCACCGGCAGCCTGCACGACAGCCGCCTGATCGCGACACGCCTCGCCTCGCGCACCCGCCACCTGTGCGCGGCCCCCGGTTACATCGACCGCCACGGCACGCCGCACAGCCTGGAGGATCTGGCCCGCCACCATTGCCTGGTGGGCACGACGGAGGTCTGGCAGTTCAGCGTCGACGGCAGGGACGTGGATATCCGTCCCCAGGGCAACTGGCGCTGCAACAGCGGCTTCGCCGTGGTCGACGCCGCCCTGCAGGGACTGGGCATCTGCCAGTTGCCGGACTTCTATGTCGCAGCCCACCTGGCGGAGGGGCGGCTGGTGCCCCTGCTGGACCATCTGCGTCCGCCGGACGAGGGGGTGTGGGCGGTCTATCCGCACCGCCGCCACCTGTCGCCCAAAGTCAGCCTGCTGATCGAGTATCTGCGCACGCGGCTGGAGGATGCGCCGGCCGCGACATCGCCCAATGCCGGCCGCGATGGCAGCACCTCGCATCGCTATGGAAATGCCTGAATGCAGCCCGGCCATACGGGTCCATGCCGGGGTGCGCAGGCCACCTGGCCGTTCTAAGTCGGGCGGTCTCGCGCTATGAAAGGGGGCCCGGGCGACCGGGGTTCCCCTTCCGGTCCCGGACGCCCCATGCTGATCGAGAACCTGACCGACATCACCATCTTCATCCGCGTGGTCGCCACCGGCAGCCTGTCGGCGGCGGCGCGGGAGCTGGACCTGTCGCTGGCGGTGGTGTCCAAGCGCCTGGCCCGGCTGGAGGAGCGGCTGGGCGTGCGCCTGGCCAACCGCACCACCCGGCGCTTCAGCCTGACGGATGAAGGGTTGGAATTCCATGAGCGCTGCGTGCGCATCGTCGCCGACCTGGAAGAGGCGCAGGATCTGGTGGCCAGCCGCCGCCGCGCTGCCACCGGCCTGCTGCGGGTGACGGCCACGGCCGCCTTCGCCCGCCGCCACATCGCCCCCCGCCTGCCCCGCTTCCATGCCCAGTATCCCGACGTGCGGGTGCAGGTGCTGGTGACCGACACGGTGGTGGATCTGGTGGAGGCCGGCATCGACGTCGCCATCCGCCAGGCGGCCCTGCCCGACAGCACCCTGATGGTGCGCTGGCTAGCGCCCAACTACCGCATCCCCTGCGCCGCCCCCGGCTACATCGCCCAACATGGTGAGCCGGCGACGCCGCAGGACCTGCTGCACCACCATTGCATCGTCATGGGCGACCCGCCCATGTCCACCTGGCGCTTCGACTGCCGCGAGGCGCTGGGCGAACCGGTCGCGGTGGAAATCCGCCCCCTGATCCAGACAAATGATGGCGAGGTCGGCCACGCCGCGGCCTTGGCCGGGTCCGGCATCGTGCTGAAATCCATCTGGGACATCTGCGATGACCTGGCGACCGGCCGCCTCAAGGGCCTGCTGCCGCAATACCACTCCCCCGCCCCGGCCATCCAGGCCGTCTACCCCGCCGGCCGCCACGCCGCCGCCAAGCTGCGCGCCTTCCTTGATTTCCTGTCGGCGGAACTGAAGGCCGATCCGTGCTGGGGGGTGGCCAACCGGCCGGCGCGCGACACCGTCACGGCTTGAGCGGCAGCCTGATCTCGAACGCCACGCCCTGGGGCGTGACCGGTTCGGCGCGCACGTCGCCGCCATGGGCACGGGCGATGGCCTGGACGACGGCCAGGCCCAGGCCGGTGCCGCCGCTGATGCGGGCGCGGGAATCGTCGGCGCGCCAGAAGGGGTCGAAGGCGTGGGCCTCCATGCCCGGCGGCAGGCCCGGCCCCTCGTCGGCCACGCGCAACACGACGCTGCCCGCCTCGGCTTTCGTCTCCACCCGCACCCGGCCAGGGGCGGCGTAGCGGCGGGCGTTCTCCAGCAAGGCCAGCAGGGCCTGGCGGACGCGGGCACCATCGGCCGACACCTCCAGCGGCGCCAGGTTGGTTTCGATCACCAGGCCAGCAGCGGCACAGGTGGGGCCCACCAGGGCCACCACGGCCGCCGCCTCCGCCGCCACGTCCACCTGATCGCGCCGCAGCTCCAGCCGGCCGCTCTGCGCCAGGGTCAGCAGCTTGAGGTCATCGACAATGCGGGTCAGCAGGTCCACCTGCCCCACCAGGCCGCGGAAGGCTTCCATGTCCGGGGTGAACACGCCGTCGGCGTAGCCCTGCAGGCGGCCGCGCAGGATGGTCAGGGGCGTGCGCAGCTCATGCGCGATGGCCACGTTCCAGGTGCGCATCTCGATGGCGGCGCGCTCCAGCTGCGCCGCCATGGCGTTGAAGTCCTGCACCAGCTGCTTGGTCTCACGGAATCCGCTCTCGTCCACCTGGGCGCGGGCCGTCAGGTCGCCGCCGGCGATGCGCTTGGCGGCCCCGGCCACCGCGTCCAGCGGGGCGATCAGCCGGCGGGCGAAGCGCACCGCGGCCCGCGCCGCCATGGCGACGCCCACCATGCCCAGCAGCGCCGTGACCGACCAGTCCATGACATGCTGCCAGATCCCGGGCGGGTGGTGGAACAGGTCCGGCCACAGGCGGAACATGACGGTGAAGAAGATGGTGAGGCCCACGGTCATGATGACCAGGGCCAGGCCGGTGACCGCGGCCATGGACAGGACCAGTTGCCGGTTCAGGCCGGTGATGCGCCGGAAGCGCCACATCTTAGACGGCCGGTCCCAGGCGATAGCCCACGCCGCGCACCCCTTCCATGAAGCCGCCGGCGCCGGCGGCCTGCAGCTTGCGCCGGATGTTGCTGGCGTGGCTGTCGATGGTGCGTTCCAGCGTGTCGCCCTCGGGCAGGCAGGCGTCGATCAGTTCCCCCCGGGTGAAGGCGCGGGTGGGTGCCCGCATCATGTGGGCCAGGATGCGGAATTCCGTCAGCGTCAGGTCCAGCCGGTTGCGCTTCCCCGCCGTGGTCACGACCGCCATGTGGGCGGTCAGGTCCAGTTCCAGCCCGCCCAGGCGCAGCAGGGTCTGCCCTTCAGTGGAACGGGTGCGGCGCAGGACGGCTTTGACCCGCGCCACCACCTCCAGCGGGTTGAAGGGCTTCACGATGTAGTCGTCGGCGCCGATGCGCAGGGCCTGCAGCTTGTCCAGATCCTCGCTCAGCGCCGTCACCATGATGACCGGGGTGTCGCCGCGCCGGCGCAGCTCGGCCAGCACCTCGTACCCATCCACCCTGGGCATCTTCACATCCAGGATGACCAGGTCGGGCGGAAGGGCGCGGTGCAGGTCCAGCGCCACCTGGCCGTTGATGGCGGTGACGGTGCGCAGGCCTTCCCGCTCCAGATAGCCCTGGAGGATGCTGGCGATCTCCGGCTCGTCCTCGGCAATCAGCACCAGGGAGCTCATGATCCCCGTCCCTTCCTATTTCACCCCGCCGCCCAGCACCTGGTACAGCGTGACCAGGTTGCCGGCGTCGGTCAGTTGCACTGACACCAGGGTCTGCTGCGCGGAATAGAGCGTGCGCTGGGCATCCAGGGCGTTCAGATAGCTGTCCGCCCCCTGCTTGTAACGGGCCTGCGACAAGTCGTAGCTGGTCTGGGCGCTACGCACCTTGGCCTGCTGGGCGTCCAGCTGCTCGGCGATGGTGCCGCGGCGGGCCAGGGCGTTCGCCACCTCCTTGAACGCGGTCTGGATGGTCTTCTCATATGTCGCCACCGCCGCCTGCTGCGTGGCCTTGGCATAGTCCAGGTTGGCCTGGTTGGCGCCATTGTCGAAGATGGGCACCGAGACCGAGGGCGTGAAGCTCAGCGACTGCGACTGGGCCTGGAACAGGTTGCCGAAGGCCTTGCTGGCGAAGCCGGCCGCCGTCGTCAGGCTGACGGTGGGGAAGAAGGCCGCGCGCGCGGCCCCGATGTTGGCGTTGGCCGACTTCAGGCTGTGTTCCGCCGACAGCACGTCCGGCCGGTTCAGCAGCACGTCGGTGCTCATCCCCGCCGGCAGCGCCGCCAGGGTGAAGGTGCGGCCCTCGATGCCATCCGGCAGATGGGCGGGGTCCACCGGCCCGCCGGTCAGCGTCTCCAGCGCGTTCAGGTCCTGCGCCACCAGGGTGGTGTAATTGGCGACGTCGGCCCGCGCCGTCTGATAGATGGTGTCGGCCTCCGCCGCGTCCAGCCGGGTGGCGACGCCGTTGCTGAGGCGCTTGCGCGTCACGTCGGCGGAATGCTGGGCGCTTTCCATCGTCTCCTGCGCAATGCGCAGCAGGCTCTTGTCGGCGGCGTAGGTGATATAGGCGGTGGCGACCTCGGAAATCAGACTGATGCGGGTGGCCCGCGCCGTCTCCTCCTGCGCCAGGTAGGTTTCAAGGTCCGCCCGCGTCAGGCTGGCGACGCGGCCGAACAGGTCGGCCTCGAAGGCGCTGACACCGACGGCGGCGGACAGGGACTTGGTCTCCTGCCGGTTGGACCCGGCGCCGGTGCGGCTGTAGCCGCCGCTGGCCGAGGCGTTCACCGTCGGCAGCTGCGCCGCTTCCTGCACCTGATACTTGGCCCGGGCGGCCAGCACGTTCTGCACCGCCACCCGCAGGTCGCGGTTGTTGTCCAGCGCCTGGCCGACGACGGCGCGCAGGTCGGCGTCGACGAAGAAGTCCTGCCAGCCCGTCTCCGCCGCCGGCGTGGCGGCAGAGGCCGGTGGGGCAGAGGCCGGCTGGGCATAGGCGGCCCCCTGCGGCCAGGCGGCCGGCACCGGGGCCGCGGGACGCTGGTAGTCCGGATCCAGCGAGATGCAGCCGGCCAGCAGGCCGAGCGCCAGAAGGGAAGTGGTGGTGCGCAAGAACGGCTGCGTCATCACACGCCCTCCGAATGCAGGTCGTCGGTCTGGTCTTTCCTGGGAGCGGCGCCGTGCTTGCCGGCCAGGTCGCCGCCGAACAGCTTGCGCACCAGGACGTAGAACAGGGGCACGAAGAAGATGGCCAGGACGGTCGCGGAAATGACGCCACCGACCACGCCGGTGCCGATGTCGTTCTGGCTGCCCGCCCCCGCCCCCGTGGCCAGGGCCAGCGGCAGCACACCGGCCACGAAGGCCAGGGAGGTCATCAGGATGGGCCGCAGGCGCAGGCGCGCGCCCTCGATGGCGGCTTGCACCGTGGGCACGCCGCGCTTCTCCGCCGCCTCCGCGAACTCCACGATCAGGATGGCGTTCTTGGCGGACAGGCCGATGGTGGTCAGCAGGCCCACCTGGAAATAGATGTCGTTGCTGAGGCCGCGCAGGGTGGCCGCCGTGACGGCGCCCAGGACGCCCAGCGGGATGACCAGCAGCACCGACACCGGGATGGACCAGCTTTCATACAGGGCGGCCAGGCAGAGGAAGACCACCAGGATGGACAGGGCGTACAGCATGGGCGCCTGGCCGCTGGACAGCCGTTCCTGGTAGGACAGGCCGGTCCACGACAGGCTGGTGCCCGGCGGCAGCTGGGCCGCCAGCTTTTCCATGGTGTTCATGGCATCGCCGGAGCTGGTCTCACCGGCGGCGGCCCCCTGGATTTCCAGGGCGGCCAGGCCGTTGAAGCGCTGCAGCTGCGGCGGGCCCATTTCCCAGCGCGCCTGGGCGAAGGCGGTGAAGGGCGCCATGGTGCCGCCGGACCCCATGACGTACCAGGCCCCCAGATCCTCGGGCGCCGAGCGGTAGGGCGCGTCGCCCTGGACATAGACGCGCTTCACGCGGCCGCGGTCGATGAAGTCGTTGACGTAGTTGGCACCCCAGGCACCGCTGAGGGTGCTGGTGATATCGCCGATGGACAGGCCCAGCGCGGTCGCCTTGGCATGGTCGATGTCGATCTTCAGCTGTGGCGTGTCATCCAGGCCGTTGGGGCGGACGGCCTGCAGGGTCCTTTCCTGCGCCGCCAGGCCCAGCAGCTGGTTGCGGGCGCCCATCAGGCCGGCATGGCCCAGGGTGCCATTGTCCTGCAGCCACATGTCGAAGCCGTTGGACTGGCCCAGGCCCTGGATGGACGGCGGGATCAGGGAGAAGATCTGGGCGTCGCGGATGCTCGACAGGCTTTTCGTCGCCCGGGCGGCGATGGCCTGGGCCCGGTTTTCCGGCCCCGGCCGTAGGCTCCAGTCCTTCAGCGCCAGGAAGGCCATGCCGGCGTTCTGGCCCGAGCCCGCGAAGCTGAAGCCCGCCACGGTGAACAGGGCGCGGACCGTGCCGCTCTCATTCTCCAGGAAGTACTTCTCGATGGCGCGGGACACCTGGTCGGTGCGGGCGTATGTCGCCCCCACCGGCAGGGTGTACTGCACCATGACGCTGCCCTGATCCTCATCGGGCAGGAAACTGGTGGGCAGGCGCACGAACAGCAGGGCCATGGCGCCGACGATGACACCATAGGTCAGCATGAACAGCACGGGCCGGCCGACGATGCCGCCCAGGCGGCGGGCGTAGCCCTCCTGCCCCCGGTCGAAATTGCGGTTGAACCAGCCGGCCAGCCCCTTGGTATGGGCATGGCCGTTGGCCTTCAGCAGCGTGGCGCAGAGGGCGGGCGACAGCACCAGGGCCACCACCACCGACAGCGCCATGGCCGACACGATGGTGATGGAGAACTGGCGGTAGATCACGCCGACGGACCCGCCGAAGAAGGCCATGGGCAGGAACACGGCCGACAGCACCATGGCGATGCCCACCAGGGCGCCGGTGATCTCGGTCATGGATTTCGCCGTGGCCTCATAGGCCGACAGCTTGTCTTCGCGCATGATGCGCTCGACGTTTTCCACCACGACGATGGCGTCGTCCACCAGCAGGCCGATGGCCAGCACCATGGCGAACAGGGTCAGGGTATTGATGGAATAGCCCGCCGCCGACAGCACGCCGAAGGTGCCCAGCAGCACCACGGGCACGGCAATGGCCGGGACCAGCACGGCGCGCCAGCTCTGCAGGAAGACGAACATCACGATGACCACCAGGATGATGGCCTCGATCAGGGTCTTGATCACCTCGTGGATGGACAGCTTCACGAAGGCGGTGCTGTCGCGGGGATAGGCGATCTTGTAGCCGGCGGGGAAGTTGTGGGCCATGGCCTCCACCTTGGCCTTCACGGCGGCGGCGGTCTTCATGGCGTTGGCGCCGGAGGCCAGCTGCAGGGCCATGCCCGAAGCCGGGTGGCCGTTCAGTCGGGTGCTGACGCTGTAATCCTCGTTGCCCAGTTCCACCCGCGCCACGTCGCTGAGGTGCACGGTGGCGCCGTTGGTCAGCGTCTTGACGATGATCTTGCGGAACTGGTCCGGCGTCTGCAGCCGCGACATGGCGGTGACGGTGGCGTTCAGCTGCTGGGTATCGGCGGAAGGGCGGGCACCGATCTCGCCCGCCGTCACCTGGGTGTTCTGCGCCTGGATGGCGCTTTCGATGTCCGACGGCATCAGGCCGTAGCTGTGCAGCTTGTGCGGGTCCAGCCAGATGCGCATGGCGTACTGCGAGCCGAAGACGCGGGTGGTGCCCACGCCGTTCACGCGGCTCAGCGGGTCCTGCAGGTTGCTGACCAGGAAGTCGGCCACGTCGGCGCTGCTGGCCTTGTCCGTCTCGTCATAGACGGCGACCACCATCAGGAAGTCGGTCTGCGCCTTGGCGACGGTGATGCCCTGCTGCTGCACCTGGGTGGGCAGGCGGCTGGTGGCCTGGGACACCTTGTTCTGCACCTGCACCTGGGCCACGTCGGGGTTGGTGCCCTGCTCGAACGTGACGCTGATGCTGGCGCTGCCGTTGGAGCTGCTGCTGGAACTGAAGTACAGCAGGTGATCGATGCCGGTCAGCTGCTGTTCCAGCACCTGCACCACGCTGCTTTCCACCGCCTCGGCCGACGCGCCGGGGTAGGAGGCGCTGATGGAGACCGACGGCGGCGCGATGTCGGGATATTGCGAGATCGGCAGGGTGAAGATGGCCAGCACGCCGAACAGCATGATGACGATGGCGATGACCCAGGCGAAGATGGGCCGGTCGATGAAGTAGCGTGCGAACATGGCGGCTTATTTCCCGCCGGCAGGAGTGGCCGCGGGCTTGGCCGACAGGTCGACCTCCACCGGCGTCACCGTCTGGCCGGCCTTGACCTTCAGCGAGCCCTCGACGATCAGGCGGTCGCCGTCCTTCAGGCCGCTGGTCACCAGCCACTTGTCACCCACCGTGCGGTCCACGGTCAGCGGCCGCTGCTCCACCTTGTTGTCGGCCGTCACCACCAGGGCGATGGGCTCGCTCTTGGGATTGCGCGACACGCCCTGCTGCGGCGCCAGGATGGCGTCGGACATCACGCCCTGCTCCACCATCGTGCGGACGTACATGCCGGGCAGCAGCATCTCCTGCGGGTTGGGGAACATGGCGCGCAGGGTTACGGCACCGGATTCCTGGTCCACCGACACCTCGGCGAACTTCAGCGTGCCGGGCGTGGCGTAGGCGGTGCCGTCCTCCAGCTTCAGGGTCACCTGCGCGTCGGCCTTGCCCAGCCCACCGGACACCAGGCGCCGCTTCAGCGACGTCATCTCCATGCTGGACTGGGTGATATCAACGTAGATGGGGTCCAGCTGGGTGATGGTGGCCAGCGCCGTCGTCTGGTCGGCTGTCACCAGGGCACCCTCGGTGATGCTGGACCGGCCGATGCGGCCGCTGATGGGGGCGGTGATGCGGGTGTAGTCCAGGTTGACCTTGGCGGCCCTCACCGCCGCCTTGTCGGCGATGATGGTGGCCTGGCCCTGCTGGTAGGCGGCACGGGCATCGTCGTAATCCTGCTTGCTGACACCCTCGACCTTCACCAGCTCGCCATAGCGCTCGGCCTTGGATTTCAGGCTGATTAGGTTGGCCTCGGCATTGGCCAGGGTGCCCTGGGCCTGCTCGTAGGCGGCCTCATAGGGCGCCGGGTCGATCTGGTACAGCAGCTGGCCCGCCTGGACCATGGCGCCTTCCTCGAACAGGCGCTTCTGGATGATGCCGGCCACCTGCGGCCTCACGTCGGAGACGCGATAGGCACTGGTGCGGCCGGCCAGCTCCGCGCGCAGCGGCACCGTCTGGGTGTGCAGGACGACGTAGCCCACCTGTTGGGGCGGCGGGGCCGCCTGCTCCTGCTTCTTCTCGCACGCCGTCAGGGCCAGCAGGGCAGCGCCCGCGAGGGCCGGAAAACTCAATCGCTTCAACATCTCGGGCGTCATCCTGACGGTTACGGCGGCCTTGGGCGCTCACTACCCGCGGTTGCTACACGCTCCCCGGGAACCGAAGCAAGATAGCAAAGTGGCCGATAATTCCGGGATGGGTTATCCGAGTTTTGTGGAGAATGCGTGGACGGTCGATCCAGGCCTTATGGTTGAGGTCCCCTGCCAGGGCATTAGATGCCCCGGCGGCCGCAGAGCGTCAGCGCGGCGGCAATCTTATCGCTGCGCGGCACGCCTTGGCCTTGCGCGTACAGCACCCCCAACTCGATCAAGGCCAAGGGGTCACCAGCCGACAGCGAAGTTTGGTTGACGGGCACGGTGTAGCCGGGTTGCTTGCCCACGGCGGGCGCCATGATGAACTGGGTCGTGGTGTGCTCCACCACCGCCGCCTTGCGGGTCCAGGCCAGGGCCTTCACCGGGTCTACGGCCACATCGATGCCGGCACGGTAGCGTTCCCCCAGGACCCGGGCGGCCGCCAGGTCGCCATGGTCGGCCTTGGCCTCCAGCGCGCGGGCGTCCAGGCCGTCGTAGGCTTTGGAGGGGGTCACCGTCCCGCCCGCCGCCGGGCAGGCCATCGTCAGCAAGGGATCCCCCTGCGGCGCCCCGCCACACGCCGCCAGCCCCATCGCCAGCACCACAGCCGGCGCCATCCGCACCCAATGCCGCACCTTGCTTCTCATGCCCCCGGTCCCACGCCGTCCCCTACGAAGGCATTCTAGCATCCATGGCCGCCAAACACGAACGCCGGCCCTGGGTGGGGCCGGCGTCGAGCGGGGCGGCGCAGGGGGTGGCTCAGCAAGATACCTCTGCCACCTTCAGGCTGGTCGCCGCCCGCCGGTCCTGGACCCACCCCAGCAGGGCCAGCAGCAGGCCGCCGGCCGCCACGGCAGCCCCGGCATAGGCCACCGCCTCATAGCCCAGGCCGCCGTCGATCACCAGGCCACCCAGGAAGGCGCCGCCGGCGTTGCCCAGGTTGAAGGCGCCGATGTTGAGGGAGGCCGCCAGGTTGGGGGCGTCGCTGGCCTTTTCCAGCACCCGCATCTGCAGGGGCGGCACCGTGGCGAAGGCGGCCATGCCCCAGACGAACAGGGTGGCGATGGATGCTGCGGGGTTGTGCATGGTGAGGGAGAAGCCGGCGAGAATCAGGCCCAGCAGCGCCAGCACGCCCACCAGGGCGGGCATCAGCGCCCGGTCCGCCAACTTGCCACCTAGGACGTTGCCCAGGGTCAGGCCCAGGCCGAAGACCAGCAGGGCGCTGGTGACGCCGGTGGGGGATAATCCCGCCGCGTGTTCCAGGATGGGGGTGATGTAGGTGAAGACGACGAACACGCCGCCGAAACCCAGCACCGTGGTGGCCAGGGCCACCAGCACGGCCGGCCGCTTCAGCACCGCGACCTCCCGCCCCAGGCTGCCCTGTTCCGAGGCGGCAACCGGCGGCACCAGCGCCGCCACCGCCAGCGCCGCCACCAGGCCCAACCCGGCCACGGCCCAGAAGGTGGCGCGCCAGCCGAAATGCTGGCCAACCAGGGTGCCCAGGGGCACGCCCAGGATGTTGGCCAGCGTCAGGCCGGTGAACATCAGGGCGATGGCGCTGGCCCGCCGGTCCGCCGGCACCAGGCTGGCCGCGACGACGGAGCCGATGCCGAAGAAGGACCCGTGGGTGAAGCTGGCGACGATGCGCGCCACCATCAGCATGGTGTAGCCGGTGGAAACGGCCGCCAGGGCGTTGCCCACGATGAACAGGGCCATGAGGCCGACCAGCAGCGTCTTTCGCGGCAGCCGGCCCGTGGTCAGGGTCAGGATGGGGGCGCCCACCACCACGCCCAGGGCGTAGCCGGAGATGAGCAGGCCCGCCATGGGGATGGAGACGCCCAGGTCCACCGCCACGTCGGGCAGCAGACCCATGATGACGAATTCCGTGGTGCCGATGGCGAAGGCTGCGGCGGCCAGGGCGAAGAGGGGAAGCGGCATGGAAAAGCACTCCGGCCTTATGAAAGGCCGCAGGGGAAAAATCCCGTCGGCGGCCTATCTGTTTCGTGTCGTACCCACCCTCGCCTTTCTCGCGCCCGCGAAAAACGGGACAGTCGCGGAAGCACTCTTCACGTTTCGGAAAGAGTGATTTGGCAACGGCGCCCATTCTTGCCACCCCGGGCCGGTGCTACATCAAAGGTCATGCAAACATTGGCAAAAGGACGCCTGCAAATGTTCGACCTTACGAATAAGGACGTGCTGGTCATTGGCGGTTCCTCGGGCATAGGCTTGGCCACGGCGGTCGCCGCCGCCAGGCTGGGTGCCCGGGTCGCCATCGCCTCCCGCAATGCGGAAAAGGTGGCGGCGGCGGTGGAGATCATCGGCCACCAGGCCCAGGGCCGCACGCTGGACACGCTGGATGACGCCGCCGTCGCCGGCTTCTTCCAGAGGGGCAAGACCTACGACCATGTCGTCGTCACCGCCTCCAGCACCAGCCGGGGCACGGTGGCGGAGATGCCGCTGGCCGACGCCTACGCCTCGTTGAATTCCAAGTTCTGGGGCGCCTACCGCGTGGCGCGCGCCGCCACGGTGGCGGACGCCATCAACCCCGGCGGCTCGCTGACCTTCGTCACCGGCTATCTCGCCATACGCCCGAAGAAAGGTGCCGCCCTGCAGGCCGCCATCAATGCGGGGCTGGAGGCGCTGGCCAAGGGCTTGGCCCTGGAGTTGGCGCCGGTGCGGGTCAACGCCGTCTCCCCCGGCTTCGTCGACACTCCGCTGTGGGGTCACGCCCCGGCGGAGGAAAAGGCCGCCCGCCTGGCCAGCGTCGCCAAAGGACTGCCCGCCGGCGTCGCCGGCCAAGGCGAACACCTCGCCGTTCAAATTATCTCAGGAATGGTCAATCCCTACCTGACCGGCAGCGTTACCTATGTGGACGGCGGCGGCGCCCTGGTCTGACCCAACGCCCCCTTTTCCCCTGACAGCCCCTTTCCCTGACAAAGAGAGCAGAACCATGCAGATCGACTTGAAGGGCCAGACGGCCATCGTCACCGGTTCCACCGCCGGCATCGGCTTCGCCATCGCGCTGGGCCTGGCCCAGGCCGGCGCATCCGTCATCCTGAACGGCCGCAGCCAGGCCACCGTCACCGCCGCCGTGGCCAAGCTGAATGAGCTGGTGCCGGGCGCCGACGCGCGCGGCGTGGCCGCCGACGTCAGCACGGCCGAGGGCGCCGCCGCCCTGGTGGAGGCCGTGCCCCAGGCCGACATCCTGGTGAACAACGCCGGCATCTTCGAGCCCAAGGACTTCTTCGAGACGCCGGATGAGGACTGGACCCGCATGTTCGACGTCAACGTCCTGTCGGGCGTGCGCCTGTCCCGCAGCTACCTCAAGGGCATGCTGGAGCGCAACCGCGGCCGCGTCATCTTCATCTCCTCCGAATCCGGGCTGAACATCCCGGTGGAAATGATCCACTACGGCTTCAGCAAGACGGCCCAGCTGGCGGTGTCGCGCGGCCTGGCCAAGCTGACGCGCGGCAGCAAGGTCACCGTCAACGCCGTCCTGCCCGGCCCCACCCTGTCGGAAGGGGTGGAAGCCATGCTGAAGGACCAAGTGGCCAAGACCGGCAAGCCGATCGAGGAGGTCGGCGCCGATTTCGTCCGCGCCTTCCGCCCGACCTCGCTGATCCAGCGCACGGCGACGGTGGAGGAAGTGGCGAACATGGTCGTCTACGCCTGCTCCCCCCAGGCGTCGGCCACCAATGGTGCCGCCCTGCGCGTGGACGGCGGCGTGGTCGACTTCATCGCCTGATACCGGAAGGGCCATCCCTCATGCGGCGCTTTATTCCCCTGATCCTGGCGGCCGCCCTAGCCGCCAGCCCCGCTGTCTCCACCACGGCGGGGGCCTCCACCGTCGCCCCGGCGGCGGCGGAGCCCATCGGCATCGCGCTGGAGGGATGGCCCTATCCCTTCCCCGTCAGTTATTTCGAGTTCGTGGCCGAGGGGCAGACGCTGCGCCAAGCCTATATGGACGTGGCGCCCACCGGCAAACCGAATGGCCGCGTGGCCCTGCTGTTCCATGGCCGCAACTTCCCCGCCAGCTATTGGGACACGGTCATCCGCGCCTTCGCCGCTGACGGCTATCGCGTCATCGCCACCGACCAGATCGGCTTCGGCAAATCGTCCAAGCCCGACCTGCCCTACAGCTTCGATTTCTTCGCCGCCAACAGCGCCGCCCTGCTGGACAGTCTGGGCATCAAGCAGGTGGATCTGGTGGGCCATTCCATCGGTGGCATGCTGGCCGCCCGCTTCACCCGCACCTATCCGGAGCGGGTGCGCCGCCTGGTGCTGGAGGCGCCGGTGGGGCTGGAGGATTACCGCCTGACCGTGCCACCAGTCAGCGACGCCTTCCTTTACGACCGTGAATACGGCCTGACAGCGGACGCCTACCGCGACTTCCTGAAGAAAACCTATTCCCTCTCCGGCCCGGTGGCGGAGATCGAGCCCTTCGTCAGCTTGCGTGAGCGGCTGAAGGCCAGCGGCGAGTATCCGCGCTGGGTGAAGTCCTTCATCAAGTCCTATCAGATGATCCACGACCAGCCGGTGGTGCATGAATACCCGCTGATCGCCACACCCACCCTGTTCATCATGGGGTCGGCCGACCACAACGCGCCGGGCAAGCCCTACACCACCAAGGAACTGGGCGCCGGCATGGGCCGCAACGCCGACAACGCCAAGACCATCGCCGCGTCCATGCCCAACGCCCAGGTGGTGGTGTTCGAGGGCGTGGGCCATTTGGTGCACGTCGAACGGCCGGACGCGTTCAACAAGGCGGCGCTGGGATTCCTGGACCGCTGACGCCTTAGAGGTCGTCGTAGAGGTTGCCCTCATCCGGCGGCGGGGCGGGTTGCTTGCCCGGGCGGGCGCCGGCCTGCTTTGCCGCCGCCGCGTCCGCGCGCACGGCGGCCAGCGGGCGGTCATCCACCATCACGTCCTCATCCGTGTCCGGGCCGGGGTCGCTCTCCGGCTTGACGCCGGCGTTGCGCAGCCATTCCCCGCACCAGTCGGTGGACAGGGTGGTGGGGAAGACGCCGGCTGGCGCCCGGTCGGTCACCACCGGCGGATAGCGCCGGCACTGTCCCTTGGGGCCCCGCTCCCGCACGCCGCCACCCAGCCAGTGGCGGCAGGTGTAGCAAATCTCGGAACGGCGGACGGCCATGGGACCAGGCTTTCAGCTGCGGATGTCGTGTGCGCCCCTTATACCATGCCCTCAAGCCGGCGATGCAAATGAGGATAAGCCAATGCCCATTTGCGGCGGGCGGTCACGCCAGTATCCGCGTATATGGTTTAAGGCCAACTTTGGAGAGCTTCATGGGCAAGACCAAGTATTCCCTGCGGCCTCGATCTTGGCCAAAATTGATTGCGAACCGTCTCACCAAGAACCTGTCCGCCTTGGAAACGGAGGCATTTTTCCGCGACCGAGCTACCGACGGTTCACGCGATGCCTTCCTGGCTTTTCTGGATGGCGCTGGGGATGAAAAACCTACCGCTGGCGATAGCCCTACGGAACCATCGCGCTGACATGAGGGGGAGGCCAGGCGCATACCCGCCCTCCCCACGCCCATCACGGCACAAACGGATCGACGGTCTGGATCGAGCCGTCGGCGTTGAAGTGCAGCTCGGTCACCTTGACGTTGCGCAGGTGGTTTTTGCCGCTCAGCTGGTTATCGGCATAGAACAGCCAGGTCTTGCCGCCCCAATCGACGATGGAGTGATGGGTGGTCCAACCCTGCACCGGCAGCAGGAAATGGCCCTGGTACTTAAAGGGGCCATAGGGGTTGTCGCCGGTGGCGTAGGCCAGGAAGTGGGTGTCGCCGGTGGAATAGGTGAAGTAGTAGGTGCCGCCGCGCTTGTACATCCACGACGCCTCGAAGAAGCGCCGCTCATGGTCGCCGCCCAGCAAGGGCTTGCCGTCCTGGCCCAGGATGACGACGTCGCGCGGCTTTTCCGCGAAGGTCTTCATGTCCGGCGACAGCTTGGCGACCTTGGCGCTGAGCGCGGGCTTGTCGTCCTGCTTCAGGTCGGTGTCGCCGACGCCGGCGTCATAATGGCCCTTGGCCCACTTCTGCAGCTGGCCGCCCCAGATGCCGCCGAAATACATGTAGCTGCTGCCGTCCGCGTCGGTGAACACGGCCGGATCAATGGAGAAGCTGCCGGGGATGGGCTTCGCCTCCGCCTTGAAGGGGCCCACGGGCTTATCGCTGGTGGCGACACCGATGTGGAAGACGCCCTTCTTATCCTTGGCGGGGAAATAGAGGTAATAGGTGCCGTTCTTGTACGCGGCATCCGGGGCCCACATGAATTCCTTGGCCCAAGGGACCTGCTCCACCGACAGCGCCACGCCGCCGATGGTCACCTTGCCGCCGATCGCGTCCATGGACAGGACGCGATAGTCGCGCATGGCGTATTGGCTGCCCAGGTCGTCGTCGGGAATGCCGGCATCGATGTCGTGGCTGGGATAGACGTAGATTTTGCCGTCGAATACATGGGCCGAGGGGTCGGCCGTGTAAATCTCGGTCACCAGCGGCTGCGACAGGAAATGCTTGCCGTTGAGCGCCACCGGATTCTGATCGGCGGGCTTGTCCTGGGCCGTGGCGGCCCCGGCCGCCATGAGCGCGCCCACGACAGGCAGGGTGAAACCGAACAAGCGACGCATGTGTCCTCCCGATATTTTTATGGCCCCATATCCTTGCGGTGGGGCGGCAAGGCCGGAAAGTTACCGCTACCATTGGCGGAACACAAGGACATCCGCGCGGGCGTGACCCGCTGGCCGCAGGCCTGATTTGCCAGCATTGGCTGTGTGGTTTCCCCGTCGCTCAACGCCAATATGCGGGGGCCGCGCTTGAAGGGCGCGCGCGGGCTCACTAGTCTTTGCACATCCCATCGGGGCCGCCTTGGCGGCGCCCGCACCTAGACATGACGGAAGACGGCCTTGGACATACGCGACGGTTTCATCGGAACGATCGGCCATACCCCCTTGGTCCGGCTGGAAGCGGCCTCCAAGGCGACGGGCTGTGACATCCTGGCCAAGGCCGAGTTCCTGAACCCCGGCGGGTCGGTCAAGGACCGCGCGGCCCTGGCCATCATCCAGGACGCCATCAAGCGCGGCACCCTGAAACCCGGCGGCACCATCGTCGAGGGCACCGCCGGCAACACCGGCATCGGCCTGGCCCTGGTGGGCAACGCCTGGGGCTTCAAGACCGTCATCGTCATGCCCGAGACGCAGAGCCAGGAAAAGAAGGACATGCTGCGCCTGATCGGCGCCGACCTGCGCCTGGTGCCGGCCGTGCCCTACAAGGATCCCGGCAACTACGTCCATGTCAGCCGCCGCATCGCGGAGGAACTGGCGGCGACGGAGCCCAACGGCGCCATCTGGGCCAACCAGTTCGACAATCTGGCCAACCGCGAGGGCCACCGCGCCACCACCGGCGTGGAAATCTGGGAACAGACCGGCGGCAAGGTTGACGCCTTCACCTGCGCCGTGGGCACCGGCGGCACGCTGGCCGGCGTTGCCCTGGCCCTGAAGGACCGCAACCCCAACGTCCGCATCGTGATGGCCGACCCGCTGGGCAGCGTGCTGTACAGCTGGAAAAAGACGGGGGAGCTGGCGTCCTCCGGCACCTCCATCACCGAGGGCATCGGCCAGGGCCGCGTCACCGCCAACCTGCTGGACGCGCCCATCGACGACGCCGTGCAGATCCCCGATGAGGAAGCCCTGCCCATCATCTTCGACCTGGTGAAGACGCAAGGCCTGGTCGTGGGCGGGTCCAGCGGCATCAACGTCGCCGCCGCCATCCGCGTCGCCCGCGACCTCGGCCCCGGCCACACGGTGGTGACGGTGCTGTGCGACTTCGGCACCCGTTATCAGTCCAAGCTGTTCAACCCGGAGTTCCTGCGGGAACGGAACCTGCCCGTTCCCGGCTGGCTTTAAGGAGGCCCCAGGCCATGGCCCTCGACCCCGCAACCCAGAGCGCGCTCGTCACCACCGACTGGCTGGCCCAGCACCTGAATGACCCGGACATCCGGGTGGTGGACGCCAGCTATCACATGCCGGCCGTGCCGCGTGAGGCCAAGGCCGAGTTCGCGGCCCAGCATATCCCCGGCGCCGTCTTCTTCGACATCGACGGCATCGCCGACAAGACCATCCCCCTGCCCCACATGCTGCCCACGTCTGAGGTGTTCGCCCAGGCCGTGGCCGACCTGGGCATCGGCCGCGACAGCACCGTCATCGTCTACGACGTCTACGACCTGTTCAGCGCGGCCCGGGTATGGTGGACCTTCCGCGTGTTCGGTCACGACAAGGTCCATGTCCTGGACGGCGGCCTGCCCAAATGGCTGGCGGAAGGCCGGCCGGTGGAGGCTGGCCCCGCCCAACCCAAACCGGCGGGAGAGCCGATTGCCGCCCGCCTGAACCCCGCCCTGGTGCGCGATGCCGACGCCGTCCGCGAAAACGTGGACCGCAAGGTGGAGCAGGTGGTGGACGCCCGCTCGCAAGGCCGGTTCGAGGCGACGGCGCCGGAGCCGCGCGCCGGCTTGCGCGGCGGCCACATCCCCGGCAGCCGCAACGTGCCCTTCAACGATCTGATCGCGGGCGGTCGCCTGCGGCCACCGGATGAGCTGGCGGCACGCTTCCAGGACGCGGGCGTGGACATCAACCGCCCGCTGGTCACCAGTTGCGGCAGCGGCCTGACCGCCGCCATCCTGGCCTTGGCGCTGTATGAGATCGGCCAGCCCGACGTCGCCATCTACGACGGGTCGTGGACGGAATGGGGCGGCCGGGCGGACCTGCCCGTCGCCACCGGCCCGGCCTGAGGCCGTCCATGAAGCCCGAGACCTGGACGCTGCCCGCCGACTTGCCGGCTGGCAAGCTGCCCGTCACCGTGACCTACCTGGAAATGGCGGAGCCGCCGGCCGGCCCGGCGCGGATGAGGCCCGAGGACGTGGCCGGTGGGAGCGTGGACGGCCCGGTGCATGCCCGGAACTGCCCGCCCGCCTATTACCGCTTCCTCTACGACACGGTGGGGGAGCCCTGGCTTTGGGAGTACCGCCGCCGCATGGCGCCGGAGCGCCTGGCCGAAATCCTGGCCGATCCGGCGGTGGAGGTGCATGTCGTCTCCGTCCAGGGCGTGCCCGCCGGCTATATCGAGTTGGACGCGGAAAAGCTGGCCAGCGACGGCGCTATGGACGTGGCCTATTTCGGCCTGATGCCCTGGGCCATTGGCCGGGGCATCGGCCCCTGGCTGCTGGACTGGGGCGTTCGCCTGGCCTGGACCAAGCCGTCGGTGCGGCGGCTGACCGTCAACACCTGCACCTTCGACCACCCGTCGGCCCTGGGCCTGTACCAGCGGGTGGGCTTCAAGATCCTGCGGACGGAGGACAAGCTGGTGGACGACCCGCGCCTGACCGGCCTGCTGCCGCTGTCGGCCGCCCCGCACATTCCCCTGGCGCGCCGGCCTTAAGCCCCCGCCCCCAAGCCTGCGCCATTTGCCGCATCCCAAGACCCGCAAGGTTGCAGGATCGTCCGACGTGCCATCCCTGAAGGGGCGCAACGCGTGCAGGTCTGCGCGCACTCCTGCACAGGAGCCGCCCCACCACCAGGCAGGGGGACGGGGCGATGACGACCATGGTGACGACGGCAGAGGCGCCGGCCGGCAAGCTGCCGGTGCTGGTCACCTTCATGGAAATGGCCAAGCGGCCTGAGACGCCGGAACGGCCCATGCCGGAAGGGGTGCACGGTCCGGTCTTGGCCCGGCACTGCACCCTGGCCTATTATCGCTTCCTCTACGACACGATCGGCGAGCCATGGCTGTGGGAAATCCGGCGGCGCATGGACCAGGGTGAACTGGCCCGGATGCTGGCCGACCCGCAGGTGGAGGTGCATGTGATCCATGTCGACGGCATGCCCGCCGGCTTTGTGGAACTGGATTGGCGCCTGTTGCCAGCCGATGGCACGGTCGCCATCGACTATCTGGGCCTGATGCCCTGGGCCATCGGCCGGGGCCTGGGGGGCTGGCTGCTGGACTGGGCGGTGCGCCGGGTATGGGAACGCCCGCGCGTCCGCCGCCTGACCATCAACACCTGCAGTTTCGACCATCCCTCGGCATTGCCCCTGTACCAGCGCGCCGGCTTCCGCCGCCTGCGCCAGGAACGCAAGTTCGTCGACGATCCCCGGCGCGCGGGCGTCCTGCCCCTGGGTGCCGCGCCCCACATTCCGCTGGCGCGGCCGGCACCCCCCGCCCCGCCCCATGCCCCGGCCACGCCCGACGGCGCGCCGCCGCAAGCCGGTGACCCGTCCCGCCGGCCCATGGCCTTCCGCCCCACGGCTGGCAGCCCATGAGCCTGCTGGCGGCTTTGCGTGCACCTGAGGTGCGATTGGCCTTCCGCGTCACCGTCGCCGGCACGGCGGCGCTGGCCATGGCCCGCCTGTTCAACCTGCCCCAGGGCTACTGGGCCGTCATCACCGCCATCATGGTCATGCAGGCCAGCATCGGCGGCTCACTGAAGGCGGCGCTGGATCGGTTCGCCGGTACCCTATCCGGGGCCGCATGGGGTGCCCTGGTCGCCACCTTCGGCCTGCACGACACGCTGCTGCACCTGTGCCTGACCCTGGCCGTGGCGCTGGCGCCCCTGGCTTGGCTGGCCGCCCGCTATCCCGTGTGCAAGCTGGCCCCGGTCACCGCCGTCATCGTCCTGCTGACCTCCGGCGGGGGGACGCAATCGTCCTTCATGCTGGCGCTGGACCGGGTGTTCGAGATCGTCATCGGCAACGTCATCGGCCTGGCCGTGGCCCTGTTCGTGTTTCCCGCCCGGGCCCATGGCGTGGTGCTGGCCACCGCCGCGCGGGTGGCCGACCTGTGCGCCGACATGCTGGACGTGCTGCTGGACCCGGACTTGGCCGATGATGTGCGCCAGGGGCTGTCCAAGCGCCATGCCCAGCTGTGGGCGGCGCTGCGCCCCCTGGATACCGCGGCGGAAGAGGCGCAGCGGGAACGCCGCACCTGGCTGGGCGATCAGCGCGACCCGGCCCCCCTGGTGCGCACCCTGACGCGCGTGCGCCATGACCTGGTGATGGTGGGCCGCGCCACCAGCAGCCGCGCACCCTCGGGCGTGGCCGCCGCCCAGCGGCTGGGAGGTCCGCAGGCGGAGGTGCGCCGGCAGGGCGTCCTGTTCCTGCGCCACGCCGCCATGGCCATGCGCGCGCCTTCGGCGCTGCACGGGCAAGGGCAGATACCGCCCGTCGAGCCGGTGCAGGCCGCGACCCACGCCTATCTGGACATGGTGCAGACCTTGCGGGCGGAGGGTGTGCTGCGGGAGCTGCCGCGTGGCGTGACGGGACAGATCTACACCCTGTCCTTTGCGCTGGAGCAGCTGAGCCAGGATTTGACGGACCTGCATGCCCGGGCGGAGGAGATGATCCCCCCGCCCCGGCACCAGGACAAGACACCGGAGGGAGCCGCCGCGCTGGCCGGTGTGGAACCTGTGGCCACCCAGCCGCCAGCGACGCCGCAGGATACCCCGTCACCAGGGTAAGGGTCCCCAGCGTGAGGCGGGCCAGCGTGGGGCGAGAACGGCCAAACGCCGCCATCCCGCCCCGGCACCGGAGAGACGCTGGTGGACTTGATCAGCGGGCGGTGTCCGCCACCTGCTCGGCCGGCAGGGTGGCGAAGTCGCGGGCCACGACCTTCAGGTCATGGATGGTGCGGTCATAGCTGTTGGCGATGGCGGCGCGGCCGTCGGGCGTCCAGGCGATGACGCTGCGGGCGCTGAGATTGTCCAGGCAAGCCAGGCGGGCCTGAGTGGCCTTGCCATAGGCGCGGACCTCGGCCGTGGCGGCACTGACCTCGGCAGCGGAGGCGGTGGCGGACAGGTGGTTCACCGGAGCCACGGGAGCCTTGCCGCAGGCGCGCTCGACACCCAGGGACTGGGCGGAGGCGGGAAGGGCGGCGGTGACAAGACCACCCAGGACCAGGGCGGCGAAAACGCGGGAAACGGAAGCCATGTTGATCTCTCCGATGGCGAAAGGTTGTGCCCTTGACGGTCGCGCCCTCCCCCGCGGATTGATGAGCGAAACTACCATTTCGCAAACGCACATTATTTATTGTGCGTCGCGGTAACCGTACGATCGTCGGGTTGGGGTGTCAACAATGGCCCGCCCGCTGATAACGCTATCATTGCCGAACCATTTTGCCCGAACCCCTTGGCCCAAAAGCGAATTATTCTTCTGATCCGTATATTGACCCTGAATGCATAGCTGCCATGAGGAGAACGACAAAGGCGGCCGGTGGGGCCGGCCGCCTTCGCTGATGAACTGTGCAGGAGGAGATGCGGTGGCTAGTCGCCGGACGGCGCCGGGGCCATCGCCGGGCTGGTCGTGCCATTAGTGACGGCGACCTTGGCCAAGCAGGCGCTGCGCGCCTTGGCCTTGGCGGCGTAGCTGTTCACCTGGGCCACGAAGGCGTCGCCATTGATGGACGCGGGCCGCGCGTCCAAGCGCTTCAGCGACAGGGTGGGGGCCGGACCGCAAGGGGTGGCGGCATCTGCGGCCCAAGCGGCGCTGCTGGTGATGGTGCCACCGGTCAAGCCGGCCAGGGCGAAGAGGGCGCAAGCAACGGATTTTGACATCGCAATCATGGGTCACCTCCTTGAAAAAACAAGGCCTTGGTATCTTCTCGACCCGTACCCGCCCCGGTGCGGTCCGGCCTGTCGCCGGCTTCGTTAATTTCACGTTATGGTGGTCGCGCTATGTAATAACGCTACCTTTGACTGTTACCGGTGTCAACCACGCCGACGGCAGGGAAGAGACGCCTTCGCCATAGGGCAACGGACGCAAAAGGTAGAGGGCTGAACCACTTGCCCGCGGCATCAGTGTCTTGGGTGCGCTCCGTCAATTGGCCTTGCGCATAGCTGCCATGCGTCAATACAAACCTGCCACAGGCTGGCCCGCGCGGGGCGGACAGGTACCCTTGCCGTCAGAAGGCCGCGCCGGATCAAGGCGATGGAGGCAAACAAGAAGGGGCGGTGACAATGGGTAAGCGGCATTTCGGCTGGATGTTGGCCCTGGGCACGAGTGTGGGGGGCCTAATGGCCGCCGCCCTGCCGGCCCATGCCGGCGATCGTGAAACGGCGCAGGCCACGGTGGACACCCGCGCCGCGGTGGAACAGCCCAAGATCATCGCCTGGCGCCGCGACATCCATGAGCATCCCGAGCTGGGCAACCAGGAGACGCGCACGGCGGCCCTGGTGGCCAAGCACCTGAAGAGCTTAGGCCTGGAGGTGCGCACCGGCGTCGCCAAGACCGGCGTGGTGGCCGTGCTGAGGGGCGGCAAGCCCGGCCCGGTGGTGGCCCTGCGCGCCGACATGGACGCCCTGCCGGTGGTGGAGCAGGTGGACGTGCCCTTCGCCTCGAAGGTGAAGACCCAGTACAATGGCCAGGAGGTGGGCGTGATGCACGCTTGCGGCCACGACACCCACGTCGCCATGCTGATGGGCGTGGCCGAAGTGCTGGCCGGCATGAAGGATCAGCTGCCCGGTACGGTGAAGTTCATCTTCCAGCCCGCCGAGGAAGGCCTGCCCAAGGGCGAGGTCGGCGGTGCCGAGCAGATGCTGAAGGAAGGCGCCTTCGAGAACCCCAAGCCCGACGCCGTCTTCGGCGTGCACGTCATCTCCACCCTGCATGCCGGCGACGTGGGCTATCGCCCCGGCCCCTTCATGGCGGCGGCGGATGAGTTCGTCATCACCGTGCACGGCAAGCAGAGCCACGGCGCCCTGCCCTGGACCGGCGTCGACCCCATCGTCACCGCCTCGCAGATCGTGCTGGGCATGCAGACCATCGAAAGCCGGCAGATGGAGGTGATCAAGGAGCCGTCCATCCTGAGCGTAGGCAGCATCCACGGCGGCAACCGCAACAACATCATCCCCGACACGGTGACCCTGAACGGTACCATCCGCACCTTCGACGAGGGCATGCGCGCCGACATCGACAAGCGGCTGCGCCGCACCGTGGCCGGCATCGCCGAGTCCGCCGGCGCCACCGCCGATGTGGACATCATCAAGGGCTATCCCGTCACCATCAACAACCCCGAACTCACGGCCAAGATCGTCCCCACCCTACAGCGGGTGGCGGGCAAGGACCATGTGAAGCTGATCGACAAGGTCACCCCATCGGAGGACTTCTCCTTCTACGAACAGCAGGCGCCGGGCGTGTACCTGTTCGTCGGCATCACCCCGCCGGAGACGGACCTGTCCAAGGCGGCGTCCAACCACTCGCCCAAGTTTTTCGTGGACGAGTCCGGCCTGATCGTCGGCGCCCGCACCCTGGCCCACCTGACGGTGGATTACCTGTACGGGCTGTAACGCAACGGAGACATGACGGGACGCGGCGGCGGGGCCGCTTCCCTGGGGCCGAGGGCAGTGCCAAGATGCCCGCCCGTTTCCGTTTCGATCCCACCGGGCCATGTCTGAAGACACGAAAAACCCCGCCACCCTGCTGGTCCATGCCGGCCGCAACCCGCTGGACAATTACGGCGTGGTCAACGTGCCGCCCTATCGCGCATCGACCATCCTGTTCTCCTGCCTGGATGAGCTGGAGGGGCATGACCCGGAGCATAGGGCGCCGCGCTACGGCCGCCGCTCCACGCCCAGCAGCCTGGCGTTCGAGGACGCGGTGGCGGCGCTGGAGGGCGGGCACCGCGCGGTGGTGGCCAGCTCCGGCCTCGCCGCCGTCACCACCGCCCTGCTGGCCTACGCCAAGGCCGGCGGCCATCTGCTGGTGGCCGACACGGTCTACGGCCCGTCGCGCGATTTCTGCGACAAGGTGCTGACGCGCCTGGGCGTGAGCGTGGAGTATGTCGATCCGCTGATCGGCGCCGACATCCGGCACAAGCTGCGGCCGGAGACCACGGCCATCCTGCTGGAATCCCCCGGATCCCTGACCTTCGAGGTGCAGGACATCCCCGCCATCGCGAAGGCCGCCCATGACAAGGGGGTGGCCGTGCTGGTGGACAGCACATGGTCGGCCGGCATCTGCAGCAAGCCGCTGGACCTGGGCGCCGACGTCGTCATCCACGCCGCCACCAAGTATTTCGTGGGTCATGCCGATGCCACCGTGGGCGTCATCGTCGGCACGCGCGAGGCCTGGCAGCGGGTGAAGGACACCGCCCTGCAGCTGGGCCAGAACGTGGGCGGCGACGACCTGTATCTGGCCATGCGCGGCATGCGCACCCTGGCCGCCCGCATGGCCCGCCACCAGGAGACGGCCCTGGCCATCGCCGGCTGGCTGAAGGGCCGGGAAGAGGTGCAGCGCGTCCTGCACCCGGCCTTCGGCGACTGCCCCGGCCATGACATCTGGAAGCGCGACTTCACCGGGTCCAGCGGCCTGTTCACGGTGGAACTGAAGAAGCAGCCGCGCGCCGCCATCGCGGCCTTGGTCGACGGCATGTCCCACTTCGGCATCGGCTTCAGCTGGGGCGGGTTCGAATCCCTGATCCTGCCCACCGACCCGCGCAAGATCCGTACGGCCACGCCCTGGACCGGCACCGGCACCCTGGTCCGCCTGCATGCCGGCCTGGAGGACGCCGACGACCTGATCCGCGACCTGGAACAGGGCCTGGCCCGCATGAAGGGAGCCGCCGCGTGAGCATGAGTGCCGACATCGCCTATCCCCTGCCCGCCGCCACCGTCGAGGCGACGCTGGCCACCATCCGCTTCGACGCCAACGGCCTGGTGCCGGCCATCGCCCAGCAGCACGACACGGGCGAGGTGCTGATGATGGCCTGGATGAACCGTGAGTCCGTGGCCGAAAGTCTGGCCACCGGCCGGGTCTGCTACTGGTCGCGCTCGCGCCAATCCTTTTGGCGCAAGGGCGACACCTCGGGCCAGGTGCAGCACCTGCGGGAACTGCGGGTGGATTGCGACGGCGATACCCTGCTGCTGCTGGTCGATCAGGTAGGGGTGGCCTGTCACACCGGGCGCCGGTCCTGCTTCTACCGTTCGGCGACGCCGGACGGGCTGTCCACAATCGCGGATGTGGTCACCGACCCCCTGGACCTGTATCCGCCGCATGGCCACAAACACACAACAACTTAGCTAAAAGTCCAGCAATCGTTTCCCGTTTCCAGTATTGTCCAATTGACGGCGACTGCTTGGTGGCCGACCATTTGGCAGTGGGGTCCGATCCGGTTTTTGGGTGGAACCGGTGGGTCCCCCGTGGGGGAAGACGGGTATGACTGGCGCTGTTCAGGGGGCTGGTGGCGAATTGGGATCGTCATCCCCACGCCCCCGTGACTTGGCGCAGGCCGCCACCCTGTTCGCGGCCCCCACCACACCATCGCAGCACGCGGCGGCCTTCCTGGTCGGCCTGGCGATGCTGGCCCTGTTCCTGATCGGCGCCATGGGGGCGAAAACGCCCGTGGGCAACATCCCCGGCCTGCTGCCCGCCTACGCCGTCATCATCCTGATCACCGACCTGCTGACGTCCTTCCTGATCGCCAGCCAGTTCCTGCTGTCGGGCCACCGCGCGCTGCTGTGGCTGGTGGGTGGCTACGCCTATTCCGGCGCCATGGCCGTGCTGCAGGTGGCGGCCCTGCCCGGCGCCTTCGCGCCCCTGGACCCCGACGGCCCGCTGTCGCAGTCCGCGCTGTGGCTGTACACGGCTTGGCACATGGCCTTCCCGCTGGCGGTGCTGGGTTTCGCCCAGCGGCAGCGCCAGGCCCCGCCGCCGGTGGCGGGCGACGTGCGCAAGATGCTGGCGCTGGGCGTTGGGGTGGGCGCCGTGCTGGCGGCCGGCCTCACCCTGGCCGCAGTGCTGTTCTCCGTGGACCGCTGGCTGCCGCGCGTCACCCTGGTCAACACCTACAACAACGACATGGCGGTCAAGGTCATCTACGTGGCCATGCTGCTGATCAACTTCTGCACGCCGGCCATCCTGGCAACGGTGACCAAGGTCCGCACGGTGGGCCATCTGGGGCTGTTGATTTCCACCGTCGCCCTGGCGATGGACACGCTGCTGAACGGCCTGGGCCTGGCGCGCTTCACCTTGGGCTGGTTCCTGGCCCGCGCCGATGGCGCCATCGCCTCCAGCGTCGTTCTGCTGCTGCTGCTGGCGGAAATGGTCGCCCTGTATCGCCGCGTCCACCTGATGAACGGGCAGTTGAACGCCCAGCGCGAGCGTCTGCTGGCCCTGACCGGCGACCTGGACCGCGCCCGGCGCACGGCGGAAGAGGCCCGGCAGGTGGCGGAGCGGGCCAACGCCGCCAAGTCGGACTTCCTGGCCAACATGAGCCACGAAATCCGCACCCCCATGAACGGCGTCACCGGCATGGCGCAGATACTGCTGGACACGCCGCTGACCACCCAGCAGCGGGGCTATGCCGAAATCATCCGCGACAACGCCGACGCCCTGCTGGGGGTCATCAACGACATCCTGGACATCTCGAAGCTGGAGGCGGGCAAGGTCAGTCTGGAACGCATCCAGTTCAACCTGGATGAGCTGGTGGACGGTGTCCTGTCCATCCTGGGTCCAAAGGCCCGCGACAAGGGGCTGGAGATCGGGGCCCTCGTGCACGAAGGCGCCATGGGCATGTGGTGGGGCGACCCGACCCGCGTGCGCCAAGTGCTGCTGAACCTGGTGGGCAACGCCATCAAGTTCACGGCCAAGGGTGCCGTGTCGGTGGACATCAAGCTGCTGGGCGACGGGCCGGCCCTGCCGGAACAGACGCGGCGCCTGCGCGTCACCGTGCAGGACACCGGCATCGGCATCGACCCGGCGAAGGCGGGCCGACTGTTCCAGATGTTCGAGCAGGCCGACAGTTCCATCACCCGCCGCTTCGGCGGCACCGGCCTGGGCCTGGCCATCAGCCGCCAGCTGGTGGAACTGATGGGGGGCAGCATCGGGGTGGAGAGCACGCCCGGCGAGGGTTCCACCTTCTGGTTCGACATCCCGCTGGAACGGGCGGTGGCCCCCAGCCGCACCGTCCAGCCCCTGGGCGACCGCCTGCGCGGCCGCCGCGCCCTGGTGGTGGATGACACCCCCGTCAACCGCCTCATCCTGGTGCACCACCTGATGACCTGCGGCATGACGGTGGATGAGGCCTCGGGCGGGATTCAGGCCCGCAACCATCTGCTGCGGACCATGGCGGTGATGGACGGCACGCTGGATGGCGCGTGTACGGATGGCGGCCAGGCCGCTCTGCCGGATGTCATCCTGATCGACCACCACATGCCCGAACTGGATGGGCCCGGCCTGGCCGCCTGGATCCGGGCGGAGCCGCGCCTGGCCGGCGTGCGCCTGCTGTTGGCCAGCTCGCTGGAGGCGCCGGCGGCGGGGGCGGACGCGCGCGAAAGCCTGTTCGATGCCGTGGTGCCCAAACCCATCCGCCGCCCCCAGCTGCTGGAGGCGCTGGCCAAGGCCTGCGGCCTGCGCGTCGACCTGGCGGAGACCGCCCCGCCCCGCCCCGCCGCCGCCGCCCCGACGGGCGGCAACAAGCCCCGCATCCTGGTGGTGGAGGACAACCTCACCAACCAGACCATCGCCTCGGTCCTGCTGGAAAAGGCGGGATACCAGGTGCAGATCGCCGAGGATGGGGCGCAGGCTGTGCGCGCCTGCCTGCAGACCCGTTTCGACCTGGTGCTGATGGACGTGCAGATGCCCGTCATGGACGGCATCGAGGCTACCCGCCGCATCCGCGCCGTGGACGTGCGCGTACCGCAGATGCCCATCATCGCCATGACCGCCAATGCCATGGCCGGCATGCGCGAGGAATACCTGGCCGCCGGCATGGACGACTATGTGTCCAAGCCGTTCAAGTCCGATCGCTTCCTGGAAACGGTGGGCCGCTGGCTGGCGGAGCGCGCGCCCCAGCCGGTGGCGGAACCGGACGCGGCCACCCTGTTGCTGGAACCCCGGGTCCTGGCGCGGCTGGAACGGACGGTGCCGCCGACGGACTTCCGCGCCTTGGTCGACGGCATCGTCAGCCGCGGCCGCGGCCGGCTGAATGCCGTCCTGGACCTGAGCGCCGCCAATGCGACCGGGGCGTTGCGGGAAGCCACGCGCGACCTGGCGGTGATGGCCGACAGCTGCGGCCTGGTGCTGCTGGCCCGCCAGGCACGCCTGCTGGGCGACAGCCTAGCCCAGTTAGGCAGTGGGGCCGACGGCGGGGCGGACGTGGAGGAGCAGCTGCGGGCCCTGGCCGACCTGGGCCACCGCTCCTGGGATGCGCTGCGCCAACGTTTCCTGGGTTTGGACGTGGCGTAGGTTACCCCCAGCTCCCCCTGGCTTTAGCCAGTGCCAACGCCATGACAAAAAGGCGGCCCCCGGATGGGGACCGCCTTGCCAGATGCCCGCGAAGCGCCCGGATCAGAACCGGAACTTGCTCACGAAGCGGGCGTCATAACCGATGAAACCGCGACGGTCTTCCCCGCCCAGCTCCAACGCGATGTCGGAGTAGCGGTTGCCGCCCTGCACCGTGATGCGGGCAATGGGTCCGCCGCCCACCACGGACTGCGGCATCAGGGTGAAGCTGGACCCGCCGGCGAAACTGGCGGTGGTGTCGCCCGGGCCATCGCCGAACACCTGCTTCCACCCCACGGTCAGGGCGGGCTTCCACTGGAAATCGCCGCCCAGCTGGGTCCCGAAGGTCAAGGCGGCCTCGGCGTTGCCCTGCTGGCCGGTGCGCTCGTCGATCTTCAGGTTGAAGCCGTCGCTGCCGCCGCTTTCCTGGTGGGCGCCATCGGACAGCACGAAATAGTCCAGCGAGGCGGTGGGCCGCACGAACATGAAGCCCAGCGACTGCTCATACCCCAGGCCGAAATGGGCATCGCCCAGATAGCCCGACCAGTGGGCGTTGGCGTCGCGCTCGAACGCGGCGCCCTCATCGTCGGTGCCGGTGAAGACGCGCTTGCTGGAGAACCGGATATAGCCGGCGTTCAGGCTGGCGCTGGCCATCAGCCCACCATACCGGTCGCGCCAGTAGGCGCCGCCGGTGAAGACCTCGCCCTTCACCTGGTTGCCGCTGGAGGCGTCCGGATCGTTGACGGCGGTGATCATGTAGGAGGAGGACAGGCCGACGATGCCGACATTCTCCATGGATTTTTCGTAGCCGCCCATCAGCGCCACGCCGTTGCCGTTATAGCCCGGGCCCTCACCGCGGTTCTGCGACACGGCGAAGCCCAGTTCCTGCACCCAGGCACCGCGCTTCTCATCCTTCATGGCCACGGTGGGGTCGGACTCGGTACGGGCCAGCGCCATCATGCCGCGGTTCAGCAGCTGGAAGGGGCCGCCGTTGTAGTCGGGCAGCATCTTCTCATAGAGGCTGCCGAAGGTGCTGGCGCTGGTGGCGTTGAAGAAGGCCTCGCCGATCTGCGTATCCTTGTCGAAGGCGCCGTAGACGGCGTTGAACGCGCCGGCGCCCACGGTGATGCCCGCCTCGGCCGCCGTCCGGCGGGCCACGTTCACCGTCACGGTGCCGGCGGTGGTGTCGGTGGCGACGTTGGCCTTGTACCAGTAGGACACGTCGCCCAGCAGCGACTGGTCGGTGCTGCCCACGCTCAGGCTGCTGGCCTTGATGACGGTGAAGCTGTTGGCGTCGGTGACCTTGCTCTTGAAGATCAGGCCGATCTTGGTGCCCGACGCCAGCGAGGCGGCGCCGGAAACGTTGAACAGGGTGTTGGTGTTGTTGACCGGGTCGGCGGTGAAGTCGATCTCGCCGCTGGACCCCACGGTCAGGGAGCGCATGGTGATGGTGCTGGTGCTGCTGTTGCGCAGCTTGCCGTTGGTGACCGTGGCGGCCAGGGTGCCGTCGCTGGTCAGGGCGCCGGTGTAGACGGCGCCGCCGTCGATGGTCAGCGTGTTGGTGCCGCTGCCGAAGGACAAGGCGCCCGTGACCTTGCCCCCCGTCAGGTTGACGGTTGCGTCGCCCGAGCCCAGCAGGATGTCGCCGGTGATGGTGCCGCTGCTGGTGATGGTGACGCCGACGGTGTTGGCCCGCAGGTCCAGCGCCGTGGCCGTGCCGGTGATGCCGGTGTTGTCCGTGGATTCCGTAACGGTGGCCGAGATGGTGCCGCTGTTGGTGATCTGCGTGACGGTGCCGGACCCGTCGTAAATGGCCACGGCGTTGCTGCCCACGGCGGTGGTGGCACCGGCAAAGCCGGTGGCAAAGGCCGCGACGGTACCGCTGATGGTCAGGCCGTTGACGTTGGCGCCGCTGGCGATGGAAATGGCGGTGGCCTTCGAGGACTGCGAGGACACCGTGGTGCTGATGGTGCCGGACACCGTGATGTTGTCGGGAATGGTGGCGCCCGACCCGACCGACAGGCCGGTGGAATCCGCCTTGTAGGACACGGTGGTCACGGTACCCGTCAGGTTGATGCCACCGTCCACCAGCACCGTCCCGCCCAAGCCGCCGATCTGGACGCCGGTCGTGCTGAACCCGTCATAGACGCCGTTGGCGACGATGCCACCGGCCAGCAGCAGGCCGTGGGTATCGCCCGGAACCACCCCCAATTCGACCTCGCCGTTGGCGCTGCCGATCACCACCGCCGGGGCCGACCCGTAGGAGGTGATGGAGGAGGTCGATTCCAGGTTCAGGCCACCCGTCGAGGTCGAGGCGATGCGGAAGGCGGCACCGCCCTGCAACTGGTCATTGGCGGTCAGCGCCGCGAAGCCGGCCGTGGTCGTGGGACGCGTGGTCGAGAGGTAGCCGGTGGACGTAATGCTGCCCGAGACGCTCACCTCGCCCTGCGTGACACCATCCACCGCCACGCCGACCGAGCCCGTGCCCAGCACGCTGACCGTCCCGGAAATGAAGAGGTTGCCGGTCGTGGCCGTGGTCCGGATGCCGTAGGAATTGTTGCCGGTCACGGAAACCGTGCCGCTCATCGTCAGGTCGCCATCCATCTGGGACGCGACCAGGATGCCGGCGCTGTCGTTGCCGCGCACCGTCAGGGTGGCCGAGGTGTTGATGGCGCCGGTGAACACGCCGTCGCCCGAGACCCAGATGCCATAACGCCGCTCGGCCGAGGTCAACGGGATGGTGGAACTGACACTGCTGTCGGTCAGCGTCAGGGTGCCGCTGACGGCGACGCTGCCGGTGGTACCGCCCTTCACCAGGATGCCGGTGGTATCGTCGCCGCCGGTGATGGAGATGGTGCCGGAACTGCTGACGGTGTTGTTACTGTCCAGCGTCACCGCGGTGCCGCTGGATGGGCTGACTGTGCCCGTGATGGTCAGGTCGCCGGCCGAAGAGGTCGCCACCCCGGTGGTCCGGGTGTCGGAAATCGTCGTCGCCGCGTGAAGATCGGTCAGGGCGGCGAGGCACAGGGGCGCTGCGGCCACCGGCGCGAGAAGGCGCTTCATTTGCTGGAAAATCCTGCCTGTTCAGACGAATAACGGACATTTGGCCGGGGGACCGGCGGGAAGGGACGGAACTGGGCCGGGTTGTGGACGGCCGGGTTGCGGGCGGGGGAATGCGGCCCATACGGACCTGGTTACACGGCCCGGTCGTCCAAACCCGGCGCGCCATTTTGAGAAAAATTCCCGCCGTCACGGTGATCGGCCAATTTGCCGCAGCCCGGCCTGCGCCTATCCTTCCGGACGGCGGGACGCGATGGGCCTGGGATATTTGCAACTGGCGGCGGCGCGCAGACCTGGCGTAGAGTTCCCGCGCCCCAGCCTGCCGGAACGCGAGCGCATGAAGGAACTACGCTGCATCGTCTTCACCGACCGCGAGGTGGTGAGCGCCATCACCGAACGGCGACGCAAGCTGAACGACGCCTTCCCCGACGGGGATGTCACCAGCCTGGAATACACGGTCAACCGCGGCGTCAGCGCCCGCCTGTCCGTGACCCTGAACGGTGCCGCCAACGACGTCACCATTCCGGAACAAGAGCTGCAGGCGGCCCTGGTGGGCTATTGCATGTCCCGCAACGTTCCGCTGCCCGTCGTGGCCGACAAGGCCCTGTACGTCATCAAGGGACGGGCCACCCTGATGATCACCATGAATTTCAAGAAGCCGGCGCGCCTGGTCGTTTTGGGAGTGGAATGACCCAAGCGATTCCTCAGGCTTGAGCGCAAAATGAAAAAGGGCGGCCCGCTGGGGACCGCCCTTTTCCTTGTGCCCGCCGCTGTCCGGGACCGGGGCGGCGGGAGGGGCATCGGGTGGCCTTTTGCCACGCCGCCGCCCGCCCCCGCCGTCGCCGATTAGAACAGCTTCAGGATGGCCTGCTGGCTCTGGTTCGCCAGCGACAGGGTGGTGACACCCAGCGACTGGCGGGTCTGCAGGGTCAGCAACTCCGCGCCGGCCTGGTTCTGGTCGACCTGCACCAGGCTGTCAGCACCGTCCGACAGGACGTTGTTGAAGGCGTCGGTGAAGTCGGACCGGGTCTGGATGACGTTCAGGTTGGTGCTGAGCGTCTGGCCGGCGGACCGCAGCTGGGTGGTGGCGTAGGTCAGCTGGGCCACCGCGGCATCGATGTCCGACCGGTCCAGGAAATCGTTCTGGGCGTAGTCGAGACGCAGGCCCTGGCCGTCGGTGGTGACGTTGGTGGATTTGACGCTCAGCGAGTTGGTGTTGGTCTCGTTGAACTGCACCGACAGGTCGTTCTGGGTGTTGGCCGGCGTCTGCTGCGACGTCGTCATGTTGGCGGACCGGTTGGCCGAGGCCGCCTGCATGATCTTCGTCGAGTCGACGTTGATGCGCACCGTGCCGGTGGTGAAGGACATGGCGTTTTCGCCATCCGTCAGCTTGCCGCTGCCACGATCATTGGCGCCCGACCGGGTGATGGACACGCCGTTCAGGTCGGTGGCCGTGACGGACAGATCCACATCCTTCTCGATGGTGGAGGTGCCGTTGCCCGCCGTGCCCAACCCTTCCAGCGTGGAACGGTCGACGGTGAAGGACACGACCGAGCCCGAGGAGAAGGACACGGAGATGTCCTTGGTCAGGGCGTTTACGGTCGAGCTGCCCAACGTGAAGCTGTTGGACGTGCCATAGGGGCTGGCCGCGGTGATCTGGAAGGTGCCGGGCGTCGAGGAACTGACGGTGAAGCCTGAGATCGAGCTGCCCGGGACGGAGATGGAGTTGGTGATGAGGTTCTGCAGGTTGGTCGCGATGGCGGTCTGGCGCGACGTGGGCGACGGGTTAGCCACGTCACCGGCCGAGGCGGTGTAGCTGAACGTCCGGCCATTGATGGTGACGTTGAAGGTATCGCCCTCATCGATGTTGCCGGTGATGTTCACCTGCGATATCTGCGGCGTGCCCGAGGTGCCGGCGCTCACCAGGCTGTTGGTGGCGCTCTGGGTATTGTCGAAGAAGGTGATGGACCGGGACTCGCCGCCTTCGGTGACCACGGCCGTGCGGGTCTGTCCCACGGCGCCACGGATTTCGATCGACACGTCGGAGAAGTTGCCGGCCGTGCTGCTGAGCTTGCCGGACACCTTCAGGCCGAACAGGCCACGGGCGTCTTCCGCAGAGGCGATGTCGCCGGCGTTGCCGGAGATGTCGCCCGTGCCGGATACGCGGATGGAATAGGTGTCCGAGGTGGTGACGTTGGTCACGCGGCTGTTGGACAGGCCGGTGATGGAGTTCACCGTGGACCGCGACGTGGAGGTGGCGTCGAAGGTCTGGCCGCTGCCGGCCAGCAGGTTCTTGCCGCCGTAGCCGCTGTCGGCGGCCAGCTTGTCGATCTGGTCCTTGATGTCGTTGAACTGGGCGGCCAGCGACTTGCGGGTCGCGATGGCGCTGGGGTCATTGCCCAGGTTGGAGTAGGCCGAGGTCGTCAGGCCCTTGGCCTGGTCGATCAGCTTCTGGATGGAGGTGATGCCCTGGTTGCCCGCCTTGATGGTGCTGATGGCCTGGCCCATCGCGTCCTTCAGGGTGGACAGGTCGCTGGCACGCTGGTTCAGACCTTGCGCGGCGAAGAAGGCGGTGGGGCCATCCAGCGCGCTGTTGACCTTGTTGCCCGTGGACAGTTGCGCCTGGAGCTTGTCGATCGAGCTGTTGGTGTTCTGCAGCAACAGCAGGTTGGAACGCATTGCCGAAGAGAGGGCGACTTGAGAGGACATCATCTATCTCCTTTTGAGCTGCCGGAGGGCGGCCGTTTGGGCCGGTCTGATCCTTCTGGCGAGAGCAAGCTGCTGGTCCCATGCCATCGAAGAGCACCACCCGCCCGCTGCCGGGGGGGCCTAAGTCCCCGTCTCCGGGCGGCAACCCGTTCCTGCCGGGATGGCGGGACGGATTGGTCCGGGGTTGCCCGGGGGCGCTACGCTGGCATGGTCGCCATCAACCTCCTCTGATGGACGGTTAGGTTCGGCCGGCTAACCGCAGAAACCGTGCCAACAGCCCGTGGCGATATTTACACGTCTGTAAATAAAGGAATTTTTTGGTCTCGGACCGCTGGCCGCGACAGGAATGCGAACAATTGGGGCGGTCGGAATTTCCCGCCGCCCGGTCAAAATTGCCGGGTGAAGCAGCCCAAGGCGGCCGGGATTTCCTGGTTGCCGGCCCGGAATTGGCGCCGCATGCGCCCTGTCGGGCCCCGGATAGGCCGTGGTCCCGGGGCCTGTGGCCGGCCACCGGCCGTCGCCGTGGCGCTTTTTGCCGGGCACATCACCACTCTCTCGTGCGTTGAGTAGCCGGGATTTCAGCTGGAAAGCCGGGCGCGCGGCGGGTCAGGGTTGCCGCGCGCCGGGCCGCTTTCCTGATTGACCATGGCCCCGCGAACCGCGTAAACCCTAGCTCGCGATGGTTTCGGGGCGTAGCGCAGTCTGGTAGCGCGACGGTTTTGGGAACCGTAGGCCCCCGGTTCGAATCCGGGCGCCCCGACCATCGCCCGGACCGGCGCCGGCACGGCGACGGCAGGCAACAGGTGTTTCGTTCAACCGGGGACGTTCCAGAGATGCAGGTTCGTATCTATCAGCCGGCCAAGACGGCCATGCAGTCCGGCCGGGGCAAGACCCATGCGTGGATCCTGGAATATGAACTGGCCACCGCCCGCCGGCCGGAGCCGCTGATGGGCTGGACCAGCTCGGGCGACACCCTGAACCAGGTGAAGCTGACGTTCGACAGCGCCGAAGAGGCCATCGCCTACGCGACGCGCAAGGGGTGGACTTATGAGGTCATCACCCACAACGACCGCATCGTCCGGCCGAAGAACTACGCCGACAACTTCCGCACCGACCGTCCCCGCGTCGGCCGCTTCTGATCCCCTCCTGATATCGGGCGCCCCGGTCCTCGGGCCCGGGGCCGCCTCCGGGCCCCATAGCTCAGTTGGATAGAGCAACCGCCTTCTAAGCGGTAGGTCGCTGGTTCGAATCCAGCTGGGGTCGCCAACCCGCCGGACCCGCCCCGCATACCTTGCGCGGCGGGTCTTGTCGTTTCGGGCCGCTGCAGTGAACGGGCCCATGGCGCATCCACAGGGCAGACGCGCGCTCACCAATGCTTGCAAAGAGGCCGGCGGCGGAGTTACTGAGAATGACTCGCACTTCTCAGCCGGGCCGCACCATGGTCAGACCGCGCCACCTCTTCACCGTCGCCTTCATGCTGCTGGGCCTGGCTACCGCCCTGCCTGCCCGGGCGGCGGAACCGGCCCCGGCGCAGACCATCTGGCGGCTGCTGGACTATGTGGCGGTGGATTACGCCGGCGCCGTGACCGACGGCCGGGTGACCAGCGAAAGCGAATATGCCGAACAGGCGGAGTTCGCGGCTAGCGCGCGGGAGCGGATGGCCGAGCTGCCGCCCACCCCCGCCTTGCCCCGCTTGCAGGCCCAGGGCGACGCGCTGAAGGCCGCCATCGCCGCCAAGGCGCCACCGGCCGAGGTGGCAGGCCTGGCCCGCGCCCTGGGCCGGGATCTGCTGGCCGCCTACCCCGTGCCGCTGGCGCCCAACACCCCGCCCGACCTGGCGCGGGGCCGGGCCCTCTATGCCGAGAACTGTGCCGCCTGCCATGGCGCCACCGGCCATGGCGACGGCCCGGTGGGCGTCACGCTGGACCCCAGGCCCGTGGCCTTCAGCGACGCCGGGCGCGCACGGCAGCGCAGCGTCTTCGCCCTGGAACAGGTGATCGAGCAGGGGCTGGACGGCACACCCATGGTCAGCTTCGCCCACCTGCCGGCCGACGACCGCTGGGCCCTAGCCTTCATCGCCGGCGGCTTCGCCTTCACCCCCGGCGACATCCAGGCGGGTGAGGCGCTGTGGCGCGCGCGGCCGGACCTGCGCGCCCTGTTTCCCAATCTGGAGGCCCTCACCCAGACCTCGCAGGCCGCCCTGGAGGAAAAGGTGGGCGCTGGCGACGCCCAGGCGCTGCTGGCCTATCTGCGCGCCCATCCCGACGCGGTCATGCCCAAGGCCAACGACAGCCTGGCCATTGCGCGCGCCAAGCTGGGCTTGGCCGTGAAGGCCTATGAGGCCGGCGACGCCAAGGCGGCGGGCGACCTGGCCCTGGCCGCCTACCTCGACGGGTTCGAGCCGGTGGAGCCCATCCTGAAGGCGCGCGACGGCGGCCTGATGACCCGCGTGGAAAGCGCCATGGGCGCCTTCCGGGGCGTCATCGGCCAGGGCCGGCCGGCGGACGAGGTGCGGGCCCAGGCCCAGGCCATCACCGGCCTGCTGACCGAGGCGGAGCATGCGCTGTCGCCAACCGCCGCCAGCGACGCCTCCACCTTCGTCGGCGCCTTCACCATCCTGCTGCGCGAAGGGCTGGAAGCCTTGCTGATCGTGGTGGCGATGATCGCCTTCCTGCGCAAGGCCGGGCGCGCGGACGTGCTGCGCCATGTCCACCTGGGCTGGACCACCGCCCTGGCGGCCGGCCTGGCGACGTGGGCCGTAGCGACGTACCTGGTGTCCATCAGCGGCGCCAGCCGGGAACTGACGGAAGGCCTGGGCTCGGTGTTCGCCGCCCTGGTGCTGCTGTCAGTGGGCGTGTGGATGCACGGCAAGTCCCAGGCCGGCGCCTGGCAGCTGTACATCAAGGAGAAGCTGTCCCACGCCCTGTCGCGGCAGTCGGCCTGGTTCCTGTTCCTGCTGACCTTCGTGGTGGTCTATCGCGAGGTGTTCGAGACCATCCTGTTCTACATGGCGCTGTGGGCGGAGGGGGCGCACATGGCCGTGCTGGCCGGCGCTGGGGCGGCCGTGCTGCTGCTGGCCGCCATCGCCTGGGGGCTGCTGCGCTACAGCCGCCGCCTGCCCATCGGCGCCTTCTTCGCCTGGAGTTCCGGCCTGATGGCCGTACTGGCCGTGGTGCTGGCCGGCAAGGGCGTAAAGGCCCTGCAGGAGGCCGGCTGGCTGGACGTCATCCCCCTGGCCCATGTGCCCAGCGTGGAGATCGTGGGCCTGTTCCCCACGGCGCAGACCGTGGCGGCGCAGGCCGCGATGGCCGCCGCCCTGGCCGTCGGCTTCGCGTACAACGCCCTGCGGGCTGGTCGGAAAGCCTAAGGCTTTCCCCCTCAAGCGCCGGGCGGCGGGTTACGGCTTCGCCCCCTGCCGGGCCAGCCAGCGGCCCATCTGGTCGTGCAGGATGTCCATGGGCATGGGGCCGTCGTCCAGCACGGCGTCATGAAAGGCGCGGATGTCGAAGCGGGCGCCCAGCGCCTGCTCCGCCCGTCGCCGCTCCGCCAGGAACTTCAGCTCTCCCACCTTGTAGGCCAGGGCCTGGGCCGGCCAGGCGATGTAGCGCTGCGTCTCACCCAGCACCACGCGTTCCGGCAGGGCCGTGTTGTCGCGCAGGCAGTTGGCGGCCTGTTCCGCACTCCACCCCTTCCAATGGATGCCCACGTCCATCATCAGGCGGCAGGCGCGCCACATGTCGAAGGACAGGCGGCCGAAACGTTCGTAGTCCGTGCGGTAGACGCCCATGTCCTCGCCCAACTGCTCGGCATACAGGGCCCAGCCCTCGATGAAGGCGGTGGGTTCGTCCTTGCGGCGGAAGGCCGGCAGGTCCGTGCGCTCCTGCCCCAGGGCGATCTGCAGGTGGTGGCCGGGCACGCCCTCATGCAGAATCCAGGACGGCAGGCCAAACAGCGGGTCGCCGAAGGATTTGGCACCCACCACCACGCGGCCGGGCACGCCCTTCACCGGGTCGCCCAGGTCATAGCCGCTGGACGAGCCCTCCTGCTCCGGCGGCTTTTGCCGGATGGTCCAAGTCAGGCGCGGCAGCTTGCCGAACCACAGGGGCAGCAGGCCGTCGATGCGCTTGCCGATCTCGCTGGCCTTTTCCACGTAGGTCGCCAAGTCCGGGGCGTAGAACTGCTTATCCGTGCGCAGCTTGGCGATGAACTCGGGCAATGTGCCGGTGAAGCCGGTGGCCCGCATCGCGGCCTCCATCTCACCCCGGATGCGCGCCACCTCCCGCTCCCCCAGCGCGAACACGGCATCCGGTGTCAGGTCCGTGGTGGTGGAGCGGCGCACGGCGTAGGCGTAGTACTCCCGCCCGTCCGGCAGGCTGCTGGCGCCCAGCGTGTCGCGCGCATGGGGCACGTAGTCCTGCTCGAAGAAGGCCACCAGCTTCGCCTGCGCCGGCTTCACCACCTGGGTCACCGCCGCCAGGGCATCGGCACGCAGGGCCGCCTGACGCTCGGCCGGAATGGTCGCGGGCAGGACCTTCAGCGGCCCCAGCAGGGGGCTGGCCTCAGCCGGCTGGTCAGCCGCGATCTTCAGGATGTTGAGGACGGACGTGGCGGTGGGGCGCGGCTGGACGAAGCCGGTTTCCAGCCCGCGCCGCATGTTGGCGATCTGCTGGTCATAATAGGTTGGCAAGGCCCTGAGGCGCGCGATCCAGGCCTGGGCATCCGCCTCCGTCCGGATGACGGTGGTGGCGGCGGCGTAGTTGGCGGTGTTGAAGAAGCCGTCGCCATTGTCGAAGGGAATGCGATCCTCATCGAACCTGGCACCGTCCACCAGTACGCCCAGACGCCAGTCCAGCAAGCGGCGGGTCAGCGCCTCCTCCCCATCGGGGGCCGAGGGCGGCAGCCTGTCCAGGCGGGCCTTCAACGCGGCATAGCCCTGGGCGCGGCGGTCGGCGGCGGCCTTGCTGACGTCCGGCCAGCCGGGCCCGTCGGTGCCGTCCGTCTGACGGGCCAGCGCCTCATAGTCGGCGATGACGGCGTCCACGCCGCCGGCGGGCTTGGCGATCGGGATGCCGGGCTTGGCCCAGGCGGAAAAGCAGACGGGAGATACCGCCGCCAGAGTGAACACCAGCGCCACCGCGGTACGGTTCATCATCGCCCCCTGCTGCCCGTCATTTCCCCGCAGGGTCGATGATGGGATATTGTATGTCAAATATTTTATACTATCGTGCGACGACGCGCCCAGGCCCGGGCCCGATGCATCGATCCGTATAAGCGGCATGGCCCCAACCCTTCCACGCCACCACCCCAGAGTCGCCACAATGCCCGTGCAGGTAAAGGGGCGACGCGGGGACGGGCGCGTGATGGGAATCGCCCTGCCCGCCCGCCTTCCCCCGTCGCCCAGTCCCCGATGAGGAAGAGATGCGCCTGACACTCCGTGCCCTGGCCCTGGGCGTCGCGCTGGCCGGTTCCGGCCTGGCGTCGTCCCAGGCCGCCCCACCCCCGGCCAACCAGGCGGCCGGCGCCACCAATACCCGCATCCCCGACAGCGCGGCGGAAGGCGAGGCCAACCGCCAGACGGTTCTGTCTTTCTACGACGCCTTCTTCAACAGGCACGACCTGTCCGCCGCCGACCGCTACGTCGCCCTGGACTGCCGGGAGCATACTCCCGGCCTGGCCGATGGGCGCCGCGCCCTGCAGGACAGCTACGCCACGTTCTTCCAGCATCATCCCGACGCCAAGGTGGAGGTCGTTCGCAGCATTGCTCAGGGGAACCTGGTCGTGCTGCATGTGCACGCCATCCCCGGCCCGGATACCCAGGGCACGGCGGTGGTCGACATCTTCCGGGTGCTGGACGATAAGGTGGTGGAGCACTGGTCCGTCAGCCAGCCGGTGCCGGCCAGCGACCCCGACGGCAAGGGCGTGTTCTGAAGCCCACCTCTCTTGCCCCTACCCAGCCTGCCCGAGGCGACCCGCGTCTGGGCCCGCATCGGCCTGCTGCCCACCGTGGCCGCCTGCGCCACGACGGGCGTGCTGCTGAACGCTTTAGGCATATAGCCGTACATTCGCGTCAAGATTGGGAATAGCCATCTCGTGGTAGTGCCGATGAGGCCTATCTCAACCGTCCGTCTTTCCATCCCTCCGGCCATGCCGTAGCATCTCTGTTAGGCAGGAGGCGCCCATCGCCCGCCGGCTCAGCCGCCGCTGATTACGGGAAGCAGCGCCCGCGCCCAGCAGCTTTTCCTCAATAGGAACAGTGGGTGAAGATGCCGAATACGGAGATCCCGCGCGCCAGCTTGGCGGGCCAGCAGGTTTTCCCCTTTTCGCCACGCGACAGCGGGTATCACGAAACGATCGACGGGCGCCTGATTGCCGTGTGCAACGTATGCGGGACGCATGGGGATATTGTCGGTTTCCGTGTGGATGACCAGCGGGAGTCGGGGTTCTGCACCGCGTGTGGCTCATTCTGCCGCCAGCGCCAAATGATGAAGGTCTTCCGCGCCCTGACAGGACAAAGCGAAAGCGGGCCTCTTGATCTGCCCGAATTCTTCACCGTTTATAATACCGAGTCCCGGCGCGCCATGCATGACCTCTTGAGCCGCCTTCCCGGTTACGTCTGTTCGGAATATTTCGGCCCTGACATCCCCGGTGGACCTCATGTCGGCGCTGTGCGCCATGAGGATCTCCAGCATTTATCCCTGCCATCCGGCGCCTTCGACGTGGTCCTGTCCAGCGACGTCTTTGAGCATATTCCCGACCCCTACGCCGCCCATCGCGAGGTTTTCCGAGTGCTGAAACCGGGCGGGAGGCACATCTTCACCTTACCTTATCATGTGGGCGAACCGCTCGACGACGTGCGGGCCTTCGCGGCGGGTGGGCATGTCACGTACCTGAAAGAGAAAATATTCCACGGTGATCCGGTTCGGCCCGACGAAGGCGTGCTGGTTTGGACAATTCCCGGCCTGCAGATGTTCGTCAAATTGGCCGAAATCGGCTTCCGGCCGGCCATGTATCATCTTCACGACCCCCAGCACGCCATCATCGGGCCATGGTCCCTGGTGTTCGTCGCGGAAAAGCCCCGCTGATCGCCCGCTCGCGCCCGCATGGTTTCCTTTCGCGGACGATGGGGCCGCAATCAGGAAAGGTGCCCGCGTGAGGGGGCTGACCCAGCACGTGTTTCCTGATTTGACAACAGTTTCCGTTGATGGAAACTGTCAGCCATACCGTGATGGCGGAGGCCTGTGATGGCGGCCCATGACCGCGGCGGCATCATCCCCGCCCTTTATTACCGGGACGCGACCGCAGCCCTGGGGTTTCTTGAGGCCGCCTTCGGCTTTGCTGTGGAGGTGCGCGTCACCGACACCGGGGGTCGGGTGCAGCATGCCCAGATGGTTTTGGGCGAAGGGCGCATCCGACTGGGTCCGCCGGGCTGGGACGACTGGGTGAAAAGCCCGTCGCAGGTGGGCGGCGCCAACACCCAAAGCGTCCATGTGGCGGTGCCCGACGCCATTGCCCATTGCGCGCGGGCCCGGGCCGCCGGCGCGGTGATCGTGGCGGAACCGGCCGAGCAGTTTTATGGCGACTTCACCTACCGCGCCCGCGATCCCGAGGGGCACGTCTGGACCTTCTTCCAGCCCGTGCGCGACGTGCCCATCGCCGAGATGGAGGCCAACAGCGGCCTGAAGATCACCACGCGATGAGCGGTGACGGCGCCGCCGGCGACGACGCCCGCGCCCGCCCGTATCGCCTACGGGCCGGTCCCTTCGACGACTTGGCCGACTGGCTGCACACCATAGCCGGAAACTCTGCTTCATGAGCCCTGACAGTCCGCCACCCAAGGCGCCCAAACCGCCCCCCGGGCTGACCCATCCGGGCCTGACTGGCGTGCCGGAGACCATGCTGTGGACCCTGCACAACCGGGCGGCGGAGGCGATGCGGCCCAACGCCCGTTTCCACGACCCGGAGGCGGTGCGCATCTACCAGGCCCTGGCCTACGACTATGAGCGCCACTTCGGCCGTGCCGACGGGTCGCACGCCATGCGCGCCGCCGCCATCGATGCCATCCTGCGCCGCTGGCTGGAACGGCATCCGGACGGCACCATCGTATCCTTGGGCGAGGGGCTGGAGACCCAGCGCCACCGCGTGGACAATGGGCGCCTGAATTGGCTGACGGTGGATTTGCCGGAGGGCATCGCCCTGCGCGACCATTTCCTGCCACCCGCCCCCCGCGTGCGCCACCTGGCGGCCGACGCGCGCGACCCCGCCTGGATGGACGCGGTGACAGGCGATGGCCCCGTGCATATCGTCGCCCAGGGGCTGTTCATGTACCTGCCCGAGGCCGACGTGCGCCGGTTGGTGGCCGCCCTGGCCCGGCGCTTCCCCGGCGGGCAGCTGGTCTTCGACACGGTGCCCGTCTGGCTGTCGCGACTGACCCTGCGCGGCCTGCACCGCACGCCGCACTACCGCATCCCACCGATGCCCTGGGGCATCGACGCCGATGCCGTGGTCCCCACCCTGCGCGGCTGGTCGCCCCAGGTGGCGGTGGTGGAGACGCTGGACTATCGCATGCCGCGCGGCCTGCCCCGCCTGATGGACACGCTGTTCCGCCTCACGCCTGCCCTGCGCCACAAGCTGCCCGGCCTGGTGCGGGTGGAATTTGCTGGTTATAACAGCGGCACGAGATAGCGACTCGTGCCGCTGTAGCCTGCGACTGCGGTGCCGGAGATTTCTGGGGAGCCGAAGGCGGACTGGAAATCGAGGACAAGCCAAGGCCACGGATGTGGCCGCCCGGCGCCTGAGGGGCGCATTTGAGCGGTCACGATCAAATGCCGCACGTATTAGCTGGCCGTCGCCGGGGCGGCGTCCGCCTCTGGCTTGCGCCAGGTCTTAGGCCCCAGCACCAGCAGGTTGCCGGCCACCGCCAGCGCCAGGCCGATGAAGGCCGCCGCCGACCAGTGATAGCCCTCGAAAACGGTGGAGATGATCAGCGCCAGGATGGGGATCATCACGGCGACATAGCCGGCGCGGTCCGCCCCGATGCGGCCAATCAGGGAGAAGTAGGCCAGGAAAGCGATGACCGAGCCGAACAGGGCCAGGTAGCCCAAGGACGCGGCGTAACTGAGGCTGGCCGGAAAGCTGAAGACGGCGCCCCGGGCCAGGGCCACCCCCACCATGAGGACGGCGCCGAACGCCATGCTCCACGCCGTGGCCGGCAGCAAGGGAACGCCCAGCTTGGCCCCGCGCTGCACACAGATGCTGCCCAGCGATGAGCTGACGTTGCTGAGCATGACCAGGGCCAGGCCCACCGCCGCCTTGCCCGTCAGGCCGTCCACCCGCAGTTCAGGCAGGAACAGCAGCACGACCCCGCTCATACCGACCAGCCCGCCCAGCAGCACCAGGGGGCGGATGGGCTGGCGCAGGAAGATGCGGGCATTCAGCACGTTCATGAGGCTGAGGGCCGAGCCCGCCACGGCCACCAGGCCGGACGGCAGCCGTTCGGTCGCCAGGTAGACCAGCAGGTAGTTGGTGGAGAAGGTGAAGGCGCCGACCAGCGCCACCTGCCGCCAGGCGTGCCGGGGCGGGATCACCTTCTGCCCCCGCGCCACCAGCCAGCCCATGAGCAGCACGGCCGCCAGGCCGAAGCGATAGGCCACCGACACGGCCGGATCCACGGCCCCCAACTGGAACTCGATCACATACCAGGTCGATCCCCAGATGAGGACGGCGGTCAGGTACAGGCCCAGGATGGGGGACATGGCGGCAACCCGTGAACGGCGATGCGGCCGGCCACCGCCGGCGCGGGCGGCAACGTTAGAGCGAGGGGGGCGCCCGGCCAATCCGTTTCTTGTGCCGGTGACATTTTTAAAAGCGGGAGATGCCGGCACCGCCAAACGGCGCGGCCGGCACCCCGATCCCGTACTGTACGATACGAATGGATCAGCTGCCGCAGCTGGGCGTCACCGCACCCGTCGCCGAGACCTGGCGGTTGGTGGTGACCCTCACCTGCCCACCCGAGGCGATGGACATGTAGCCCGGAACGGCGCCCGCCCAATGATAAGCGCCGTCCTTGAGCGGCAGGTTGGTTCCCAGCCGCACCGACGCGCCACCGCCCGGCGGCAGGTAGTCGATGGTCACGGCGGTGGCTGGCAGCTTGGGCGTGGAGGTTACGGTGCCGTCGACGGACAGCAGGCAGGATGCCGCCGCCGTCGGCGCGTTGACGACGATGTCACTGTCGGCCGCCCAGCATGCGGCCGGAACAAGGAACGAGGCCGCGGCGCAAACCGCGGCGAATACCGATTTCCGCATAATTATTTTCCTTCCATATCCTGCCGGGAATAGGGCTTCGTGAACCCCACCCTGTGTCGGCATGTTATCCATACCTATCCGGCGGCAGAGGCCCCGTCGCCGGCCACACAACCGTACGGTAGGGGCCGCTTATTTCCTTCTTCCCTTATTCTTCCGCCCGCCTTTGCGCAGATTCCCGTTAAGCGCGCAGCGGCGCGCCCATCAACGATGACGTCGGCCATCGGATGGGTTACCTCTGGCGTGCGCAGCCCACCGCCAGAGAGGCAGACCCTTGGAAATCGCCCCCATCCAGCCCGTCGATCTCGCCAAGGCCTATCGCCTGCTGAACCACGGCCCCACCGTGCTGGTCTCTGCCCACCATGGCGGTACGGACAACGTCATGGCCGCCGCCTGGGCCTGCCCGCTGGATTTCGACCCGCCCAAGGTGACCCTGGTGCTGGACAAGGCCACGGCGACCCGGACCCTTGTGGAAGGCAGCGGCGTCTTCGCCCTGCAGGTGCCGACACGGGCGCAGGCGAGCCTGACTCGCGGCGTGGGCGGCGAAAGCCTGGCAGACGCACCCGACAAGCTGGCCCGCCATGGGGTGGAATTGTTCCGCATGGACGGTCATGTCCCGCCCCTGGTCGCCGGCTGCGCCGCCTGGCTGTCCTGCCGCGTCATTCCCGAGCCGCACAACCAGCAAACCTATGACCTGTTCATCGGCGAGGTCGTGGCCGCCTGGGCCGACGCCCGCGTCTTCAAGGACGGGCACTGGATGTACGAGGTGGCCGATCCCGCCTGGCGCAGCCTGCACCACGTTGCCGGCGGCCATTTCTACGCCATCGGCGAACCCGTCAGCGGGTGAGCCCTGCACCCGCGCGATGGCTTAACCATTACCACTTGCGAAAAATTCAAAGAGACCCGCCCGGTCGTTAGCGACCTGTTCATCTTCCCGGGCGTAAAAATAACGTCATGAGCCGCAACGCGCTGCTTCCCGCCTTAATCCTTCCACAATAAAGGACGATGGTTAGGGAAGTTTAGGAGTAAGGACCATGACCGCCGTGTTCAATAAAGATCGCCTGGTCACTTTGAGCCTGTGGGTGCTGCTGTTGAGCATCGCCTGGTCCCTGCCGGTGATCAGCTACATGCGTTCGGAACACGAACGCGCCCTGGTCAAGGCCGGCCACTACTATAAACCCGCCTTCCCGGCCGAGTTCTACGTGAACCAGCAGCCCTCCAGCGCCGTCACCCCGCGCTAAGTATTCTCCCGCGCCCCGACAGTCCTTTCAGTTGACGCGCACTACCAGGCAACACGGGCTCCGGCGGAGATGATCCGCCCCGGGGCAATCGCCACCAGGCCATCGATGCGGCGTCCTGATTCCACCGTGCGGTCGAACAGGTTCTCCGCCGTGGCGAAAACCGCCAGATAATCCGATATCCGCCAGGTGCCCGACAGGTCCACCGTGACCGTGGGCGCCAGCGAGCGGCTGTTCAGTCCATCTTCATATTGCTGGCCGCTGGCCTTCACCCGCAGCGCCGTGGTGAAGGCGGACGACGGCGTCCAGGTCAGGTCCGCCGTGCCGGTGTGCAGCGGGCTTTGCGCCAGGCGCTTGCCCACCAGCGCCGCGAAACCGTCGGCGCGCAGCACCGTCGACCTGCTCCACAGATAGCCCAAGGTGGCATCCAGCGTGGGGTCCAGGGCCCAGGTCGCCCGCATCTCCGCCCCCTCCGCGCGCACCCGGTCCAGGTTGCGGCGCTGGGCGAAGGTGCCACCAGCCGGCACCACCACGCCGAAACCCGGCACCGTTCCCGGCTTGGTGGTGATCAGCACATTGTCCACGGCGTCGGTCACACCGTCGTGATACGCGGTCAGGCTGACCGTGGGACCATGCGACGGCGCCCAGGTGACCCCCGCCTCCGCGCCCACCATGCGCTCCGGCTTCAGCTGGGCGTTGGCCTCGATGATGTCGTTGCCCACGCGATAGGGGCGGTAGAGTTCATTGATGGTCGGCAGGCGAAAGCCGGTGTAGGCGGCTGCGCGCAGGGTCCAGTCCGGGCCGGGCCGCCAGTCGGCGCCCAGCCGCGCCGTGGGCAAGGCGCCGCCCCGGTCGTCGTACTGGTCGTCGCGCGTCAGGGCGCCCGTCTGAATGGAGCGCTCCACCCGGTGGCCGTCGCCCGTGCTCCAGCCATCCAGGCGCACGCCGCCGTGCAGGTCGACAACTGGCGTCAACGGCCACGTCTGCTCGGCATAGACGCCGCCCACCACCTGGTCGCCGCCGGCATCGCGATCGCGCTGGAACACCCCGGCCACGGGCTGGAAGCGCTCATGCGTCGCCCCCTCGGCCCAGCGCAGGTCGGCGCCCAGCACGGTGCGGCGTCCCCCGCCCTCCTCAACCGTGGTTGACAGCGATCCACCGGCGGCCGTGGCCGGCACGCGGTACTGGTCCAGGGCGGGCGTTTCCGCCGTGCGGGTGGCGTTGACGGAGGAGAACATGTTCTTGAAGACATAGCGGCGCAGGTACAGCGTGCCGTGCCAGGGCAGGCCCAGGGGGCCATCCTCATCCGCCAGGCGCAGGCTGCCCTCCAGCGCGTCGGTGCCGTTCTCCTGCAAGGGCGTGCCGTTGCCGCGGTGCTCATGGAAGGCGGAGAGGGTGCCGGCCAGCGCCAGCGGCCCGGCATCGCCTTGCGCCTTCACATCCACCCAGGCGTCATCCCAGCCGGCCTGGGTGTCGATGGGGCCGCGCTGGTCGGATCGCACGAGATAGCTGCCGTCGCTGCGGCTGGCATGGGCCACGACCGAGACGCCGCCGCCGGCGGCGCCGGCCGTTCCCTCCGCCAGGCCATTGCTGCCGGCGCGAACCTCGCCTCCTTGCAGCGGCTTGGTGGTGATGCGGATGACGCCGTCCAGTGCCTGGTTGCCCCAGGGGCCGGCGCCGCTACCCTCGGTCACCGCCACGCTGGCGATGGCGGCGGTGGGCAGGCGGCTCCAGTACACCCAGCCGCCGAAGGGGTCGTTGACCGGGATGTCGTCGACCAGCACCAGGGTGCGCCCGGCGCCGTTGGGGCCCAGGGCGCGCAGGGAAATGCCCTGTGATGTGGGGTGGGCGCTGGTGCTGCCCGTCCGGCGAAACAGGGAGAAGCCGGGCACGCTACGCAGCGCCTCATCCAGCCGCCGCTCGGGTGCCGCGTCCAGCCAGGTGCCGTCCAGCTGCAGGGTGCCGTAGATGCGCTCGGTGGCGGCGTCGGGCGGCACGCGGCCGGTGACGATGATGGTGGGCAGCTGGTCCGCATCCCCCGCCCCCCAAGCAGCCGCCGGCAACAATGCCGCCGCCAGCGCGATCCCCGCCCGCCTCATGACGATTTACTCCCCGCATTGTCCCCCCATGTCCGGGGCTCGACGGCTTAAATGCCGCCCGGGGCCCTGTCAAATCCCGACGGGGGGCGCGGACCCCTTGACTTCCCCCCACCGGATGGCGTCCAAAAACGCCATGGCACCCTACCATGTTCCAGACCCCGCTTCGGCCGATACTTTAGAACCATTCCAATATGGTTCAGCCGAGCAACCGTTGCCCTCCAGCCTCGCAGCGGCCGCCATCCATGTGCTGACCACGGCGGCGCCGACGGAAAAGGTGCGGCTGACCCGGCTCTATGCGGCGGCCTGGCGCGGCGGATCACTGCCGGATCTTCCCGGCCCCACCCCGCCGGACCGGCCGGCGCGGCCCGGGCGGCCGGAACTGAAGCTGCCCCGCGACATGCCGAAGCGGCGCAAGGCCGGCAGTGTGGCGGGCCGCGTGGCCCTGCTGCACGCCCTGGCCCATATCGAGCTGAACGCCATCGACCTGGCCTGGGACATCGTCGCCCGCTTCACCACCTTCCCCGACGGCACGCCGGTCCCCCGCGCCTTCAAGGACGACTGGGTGACGGTGGCGGATGAAGAGGCCAAGCACCACGCCCTGCTGGCCGCCCGCCTGGCCACGCTGGGCGCGGCGTACGGCGACCTGCCGGCGCATGACGGGCTGTGGCAGGCCAGCGAGGTCACGGCCCACGACCTGGCCGCCCGCCTGGCCCTGGTGCCCATGGTGCTGGAGGCGCGCGGCCTGGACGTGACCCCGGCCATGATCGCCAACCTGAAGAAGGTGGGGGACGAGGACAGCGCCGCCGTGCTGCAGATCATCCATGACGAGGAGATCGGCCACGTCGCCGCCGGCCGCCGCTGGTTCGGCGTCATCGCCGCCGCCGCAGGCGACGACCCGGCGGAACACTGGCGCGCCCTGGTACGCCAGTATTTCAAGGGCGACATCAAGCGCCCCTTCAACGACGCCAGCCGCATCCGCGCCAACTTCCCGCCCGACTGGTATGAGCCGCTGGCGCCCCTGGAGACCATCCTGGCCGGCGGCCCCCCCCAGACTGAACGCCCCGTTACCATTCGGTAACAAACTCATCTTGGGCGACGCCCACCGCCCTTGCTACCATCCGCGCCATTCGACCGCCCTCGCGGTTCCCGCCATGTCCGCTGCCCGACAGCCCCATCACGGTATCAAAACCCCCATGACCGCTTCCTCCTCCCGTGAGACCATGACCCGCCGTACCCTGCTGCGCCGCGGCCTGATGGCCGGTACCGCCCTGGTGGCCCTGACGGCCGCCCCTGGGCTGATCGCCCAGCCCGCCGCGGCGGCCGAGCCGTCGGAGACGGAGAAGGCTCTGAACGCGTTCTTCGAGGATTGCTGGAACGAGGATCTGGCCCGCGACCCGCAGCAGCGCACCGTGCTGGGCCTGCCGGGCCCGCACGACAAATGGACCATTCCCGACGACGCCCATCTGCTGGAGAACTTCCACCTGGCCGAACAGCGGCTGAAGACCCTGAAGGGCTTCAAGGTGTCGGAGCTGTCGCCCGGCGCCCAGGTCAGCGCCCGGCTGTTCGAGAATGAGCTGCAGCAGACCATCAGCCAGTATCCCTGGCGCAACCACAGCTATGTGATCAGCCAGCTGACCGGCCCGCACACCGACATCGCCAGCTTCCTGATCACCTACCACGCCGTCGGCAGCGCGCAGGACGCGGAAGACTACGTGGCCCGCCTGGTGGGGATCGCCCCGCTGATGGACGCCTACATCGCCCGCATTGGCAAGCAGGCCGACATGGGCGTGCTGCCGCCGGCCTTCGCCTTCAAATCCATCCTGGAGGCGGCGCGCAACGTCATCACCGGCAAGCCGTTCACGAACGGCGCCACGGAAAGCAGCCCCCTGCTGGCCGACTTCACGGAGAAGGTGACCGCCCTGAAGCTGGCCGACGCCGAACAGTCCCGCCTGATCGCCGCCGCGGAAAAGGCCCTGACCGGCCAGGTCCAGGCCTCTTTCCAGAAGCTGATCAGCACCGTGTCGGCGCTGGAGACCAAGGCCACCACCAGCAACGGCGTCTGGGCCCTGCCGGATGGCGAACGCTTCTACCGCTCGCAAGTGCAGCTGATGACCACCCTGCCCCTGGACCCGGCGGCCGTGCACGCCCAGGGCCTGAAGGAGGTGGCGGCGCTGCAGGATGAGATGCGCGCCATCATGACCAAGGTGGGCTTCAAGGGCGAACTGCGCGCCTTCTTCGATTACCTGCGCACCGACAAGCGCTTCTTCGATCCGGCCACGCCGGAGGGCCGCGCCACCCTGCTGAAGCGCGCCACCGACATCATCGACAAGATGCGGTCGGACCTGGACCGGTTCTTCCTGACCAAGCCCAAGGCCCCCATCGTGGTCAAGGCGGTGGAGCCCTTCCGCGAGAAGGCCACGGCCAGCGCCTTCTATGAGCCCGCTTCACCCGATGGGTCACGGCCCGGCGTGTTCTACACCAACCTGTACGACATGTCGGTCAACCCCATCCCCATGCTGGAGAGCCTGGCCTATCACGAGGGCATTCCCGGCCATCACATGCAGATCGCCATCGCGCAGGAAATGGCCAACCTGCCCACCTTCCGCCGCTTCATCTGGAACAGCGCCTATGGTGAGGGCTGGGCCCTGTATGCCGAGCGCTTCCCCAAGGAGTATGGCTATTACCAGGACCCCTACTCCGACGCCGGCCGCATCGCCTCGGAACTGTTCCGCGCCGCCCGCCTGGTGCTGGACACCGGCATCCACCTGAAGCGGTGGACGCGGGAACAGGCCATCGCCTACATGAACGACAACACGGCCAACCCCGAGCACGACAACATCACCGAGATCGAGCGCTACTTCGTCTGGCCGGGCCAGGCGCTGGCCTACAAGATCGGCATGAACAAGATCCTGGAACTGCGCGAGGCCGCCAAGACCAAGCTGGGCACCAAGTTCGACATCCGTGCCTTCCACGACACGGTGCTGACCTCGGGCTCGGTCAACCTGCCGGTGCTGGAGGCGCTGGTGCAGGATTGGGTGAAGCGCACGGCCGCCTGAGACCGATTTCAGGCGCCCCGGATTTGGGACGGCCATGCCAAACAGCCCGCCGTCCCGGCCATATCCGGTATGCGTTATATTATCACATGAATTAATGGCACTGGGCGCCGGGTCAGGGCACGGTGCCGCGTAATAGGGGAAAGGGCAGCCCAACCAAACGTGGCGCCCGATCCGACGAGAGCTTTGGCAGTTCACGGCATGCGTGGGGGCGGCATCCCGATCCGGGGCCGCCCCTTCGTGTTCTGGCCCTGGCCGCTGTCGTGCCCTACAGGCAGGGGTTGGAAACCGGCGGCCGGGGCACCGACAGCGCCGCCGCCAGTTCCGCCCGCAACTTGTCCAGCGACGCGGACCGCAGACCGCCCAGCATACGTTGGGCGTCGCCACCACCACATATCTTGGCCTGGGCCTCCGGTCCCCGCAAGGCGGCAGCGTCCCGCTGCTTTTTCAGCCGCGCCTCTTCCGTTGCCTTCAACGCGTCCTTGGTGATGGGCGTCAAGCTGTTGGCGACCACGAAATCGTCGAGCTGGTCCAGGCCCTCATCCATGAAGCGGCGCAGCGCGTCATCCCCGTCCTGGCGGCAGGTATCCAGACCCTCGCGCAAGGCGACATAGATTCCCCGCAGGCACAGCACGGCACCGTGGCCGCTGCGATCCTCCACCATCGTCTGCGGCTTGCCGCTGCCATCCCGCCATTGGCGGGCGACGACACCGCCGGCATAGGTGATTTCCCGCGTCTCATTTCCCCTGGCGTCCCGCCCCAAGCGCACGGTGGCACTGGCGGGAACCGGAACATCCCCCCAATCATCGGACGGCGCCGTCCCCGCCTGTGCGATCGTCGATAGGCCGACACCCAACAGTATGGTCAACATCAGAGCGCGCACGGTTTCCTCTCCACCCCAAGACGAAAGACTTCTTCGCCTGCGCCTGGTTTGTGTCGGTAAGATGGTGATCCCATCCAGCTCTGCCCGCGTCATTTTGTATCGTATGCCCAGAGGTCCCGCCCAAAGATGGATGCCATGCCTGAGATCCCGACACTCAAGACCGGACGCCTGCTGCTGCGCCCTTGGCGGCCGACCGACCGTGACGCCTTCGCCGCCCTGGCGGACGATCCCCGGGTGATGGAATTCCTCACCCCCCTGGACCGCGCCGGCAGCGACGCCCTAGTCGACCGCGTGCAAGCGCACTTCGTCCACCATGGCTTCGGCTATTGGGCGGTGGAGGTGCCGGGGGTGGCGTCCTTCATCGGCTTCGTCGGGCTGGGCACCGTGGGGTTCGAGACCGCCTTCACCCCGGCGGTGGAGATCGGCTGGCGGCTGGCCAGCGCGCATTGGGGCCGAGGTTATGCCACCGAAGCGGCGCGGGCGGTGATGCACGCGGCCTTCACCCGCTTCGGCCTGGACGAGGTGGTGGCCCTGACCGTGCCGGCCAACCGCCGGTCGCGCGCCGTCATGGAACGGCTGGGCATGGCCCATGACCCGGCGGAGGATTTCGACCATCCCCGCCTGGCCGAGGGCCACCCCCTGCGCCGCCACGTGCTGTACCGCAAACGCCGCCCTTGAACCGCCGGCTGGCTGGCCGCCGGGGGTGGCGCCGACAAGATCCTGGACGCGCCGCCGCAACCGGCGTAAGCGCTCTCCGTCCGCTGCGGCATACCGCTGCATCGGACGCCTGGGAGGGAATGGGATGGATCAGCGGACACTTGCCGCCTACGACACCGCCGCCGGGGCCTACGCCGAGGACTGGCACAGCCAGCCGGCGCCATCGGACCTGCACGACCTGATCCGCCGGCACTTCGCGCCCGGCCAGCCAACGGTCGACATCGGCTGCGGCAGCGGACGGGAGGTGGCGTGGCTGGCGGCCAACGGCTATCCGGCCGTGGGCTATGACGCGTCGGAAGGCTTGCTGGCGCAGGCGCGGGCCCGCTACCCCGGGCTGGATTTTGGCGCCGCCCGCCTGCCCGACCTGGCCGGGCTGCCCGACCGCGGCTATGCCAACGTGCTGTGCGAAACGGTGATCATGCACCTGGACACGGCGTTGATAGACGCGGCCGTGCGTCGCCTGGCCAGCCTGGTACGTCCGGGCGGCACCCTCTACCTCAGTTGGCGGGTGACCCGGGGCACCGACGCGCGCGACGGCGCCGGGCGCCTCTATGCCGCGTTCGACAGCCACCTGGTGCGGGACGCGTTGGCCGGTGCGTCGCTGCTGCTGGATGAGGAGGCGACCAGCGCCTCCTCCGGCAAGACCATCCACCGTCTGGTCGCGCGGTTCTGAAAAGGGCGCCTTTGAAAATGATAAGGGCCGGTGGATCACTCCACCGGCCCTTCATTACGCACTCAAAACAACAACAGCGAGCAGCGGCTTACGCCTCCGCCTCATCGAACCTTTTCCCCTGGGCGGGCGGCGGCTTACGCCTCCGCCTCATCGCCCTGCCCCTTGATGCGGTGGGCCAGGGCGGCCTGCAGGAACTCATCGATGTCGCCATCCAGAACGGCGCCGCTCTGGCTGGTTTCCACGCCGGTGCGCAGGTCCTTCACCATCTGGTAGGGTTGCAGGACGTAGGAGCGGATCTGGTGGCCCCAGCCGATCTCCGTCTTCTGCGCTTCCAGGTTGGCGGCGGCCTCCTCCCGCTTGCGCAGCTCCATCTCATAGATGCGGGCGCGCAGCATGTCCCAGGCCTTGGACCGGTTCTTGTGCTGGCTGCGTTCCTGCTGGCAGGCGACCACGATGCCCGTGGGCATGTGGGTCAGGCGCACGGCCGAGTCCGTCTTGTTCACGTGCTGGCCGCCCGCGCCCGAGGCGCGGTAGGTATCGACGCGAACGTCCTTCTCGTTGATCTCCACCACGATCTTGTCGTCGATGACCGGGGTGACGGAGACGCTGGAGAAGCTGGTGTGCCGGCGGGCCTGGCTGTCGAATGGACTGATGCGCACCAGGCGGTGCACGCCCGATTCCGTCTTCAGCCAGCCATAGGCGTTGTGGCCCTTGATCTGGATGGTGGAGGATTTGATGCCCGCCTCTTCACCGTTGGTCTCGTCCAGCAGTTCCACCTTGAACTTATGCTGTTCGGCCCAGCGGCTGTACATGCGCAGCAGCATCAGGGCCCAGTCCTGGGCCTCGGTGCCGCCGGCGCCGGCGTTCACTTCCAGATAGCAGTCGTTGGCGTCGGCTTCGCCTGACAGCAGGCTTTCCAGCTCCAGGGCCGCCGCACGCTTCTGCAGGGCGATCAGGCTCTGCTCGGCGTCGGTGATGATCTCCTGGTCGCCTTCCAGCTCACCCATCTCGATCAGCTCGATGCCGTCGTTCAGGTCGCGCTCCAGCGCGCGATAGCCTTCGATGGCGGTTTCAAGCTGGGTCTTTTCCCGCATGATCTTCTGCGCGCGGTCGGAATCGTCCCACAGCTTGGGGTCTTCCGACAGGGCGTTCAGTTCGTCGTAGCGGCGGAGGGCATTCTCCCAGTCAAAGATGCCTCCTTAGCAGCGTCAAGGACTGTCGCACAGCCTCGACGACCGCCTCGATCTCGGCCCGCATCGCGGTCCTCCTCGTCTCGGGTCATGAAATGGTCTTGTAACGGACCGCTTAGATAACCGCTTGGACGCCCGATTAGAACCCTGCATTTCGATGGGGGGGCTTGCGACGCCCGCCCCCTGGTGACGTGCAAAAAAGGGCGCCCCCGGGGGGACGCCCTTCAAGGTCCGGATCAACCAGGTGGGTCCCGTCAGGCGACCATGGCCAGCGAGGCCTCGTTGATCCGGCGGGTCAAGGCGTTGGCGCCATTGGTGGCGTCGGCGATCTTGGTCAGGCTTTCGCTGATGCTGGAAACGCCGTCGGCGGCGGTCTGCATGTTGCACGAGATGTCGCGGGCCACCGCGTTCTGTTCCTCCACCGCCGCCGCCATGGCGCCGGAGATGGCGTTGATGCGGTTGATGATGCCGCCGATGCCCTGGATGGCGCTGGCGGATTCCGTGGTGGCCAATTGCACCGTGCTGATCTGCTCGGCGATCTCGCCCGTGGCCTTGGCCGTCTGGTTGGCCAGGGCCTTGACCTCGCTGGCGACGACGGCGAAGCCTTTGCCGGCCTCACCGGCGCGCGCCGCCTCGATGGTGGCGTTCAGGGCCAGCAGGTTGGTCTGGCTGGCGATGTCGCTGATCAGCTTCACCACCTCGCCGATGCGCTGGGCGGCGCTCAGCAGGCCGGAGACGGAGGCGTTGGTCAGGTTCGTCTGATGCACCGCGTCCTCGGAAATCTTGGAGGCTTCCGCCATCTGGCGGCTGATCTCCTCGATCGAGGCCACCAGCTCGGTGGCGCCGCCGGCGATGGCCTGCACGTTGCCCGAGGCGATCAAGGCGGCGTTGGAGGCGTGGCTGACCTGCTCATCGGTGACGGTCATGGCGCCGGCCAGGCCGTTCAAATCCTGGGAAATCACCTTCTGCGTGGCGGCGCGGCGGTCGCGCGCCTCGACCTGCTCGGTGATGTCGGTGGCGAACTTGACCACCTTGTAGGGCTTGCCGCTGATGTCGAAGATGGGATTGTAGGTCGCCTGGATCCACACGGCGCGGCCGCCCTTGCCCAGGCGCTTGTATTCGGCCGACTGGAACTCTCCGCGCTCCAGCGCCGCCCAGAAGCGACGGTACTCGTCACTGGCCTTGCAGGCCGGGTCCACGAACATGCTGTGGTGCTGGCCCTGAATCTCCGCCAGGCTGTAGCCCAGGGCGTTCAGGAAATTCTCGTTGGCGGTCAGGATGGTGCCGTCCATCTTGAACTCGATGACGGCCTGGCTCTTGTGGATGGCCTTCAACTGGCTGCACAGGTCGTCGTTCCGCGACCGGCGCTCGGTGATGTCCGTCGCCAGCTTGATGACCTTCACCGGCTTGCCGGTGACGCCGAATACCGGGGTGTAAGTTGCCTGCAGCCAGACCTCGCGGCCGCCCTTGGCCACGCGCTTGTACTCGGCGGTCTGGAATTCACCGCGGGCCAGGCTGGCCCAGAAGTTCCGATACTCGTCGCTGTTCCGGTAGGTCGCGTCCACGAACATGCTGTGATGCCGGCCCTGGATCTCCGCCAGGGTATAGCCCATGGTCTTCTGGAAGTTCTCGTTGGCCGTCAGGATGGTGCCGTCGAGTTTAAATTCAATGATGGCCTGAGAGCGGTTGACGGCATCCAGAATGGACTTCAGATCAGAGCCCGCACCCTGTGAAAACAACCCGTTCATCATGATCGACCCCGATCTTCTCATTATTGCGCGTGGCCAGGATTTCCCGACCGGACATGCAGAAATTAGGGCCGTATCCTTAAGTTTCTCTTAAATGCACAAGACTACAAACACCCTGCATAATTATTTAAAAACAACGACTTAGCACGTCGTTCACATGCCATTCATTACTAACCTGAAGGATTGGGTCGCCTTACGGTTGAAGTCGTTTTACTGCTAACGATCTGCGCCAAAAACGGCTGGGCCGCCCCACGCTTGGTGGGACGGCCCAGCCTTTCAACAACCGATAGGGTGATGCGCGCGTCAGAAGCGATAGCCCACGCCAAAGCCGACCAGCCAGGGGTTGATGTCAACGTCCGCCTTGATGGGCGTGCCCAGGCCGGCGTTCACCGTGGCCGTGGTGTTGAGCATCAGCTTCTTCAGGTCCAGGTTCAGGGACCAGTGGTCGTCCAGCTTGTAATCGACGCCGGCCTGGAAGGCGTAGCCGAAGGTGTTGTCGTACTTCAGGCCCAGGGCATCGCCCTTGTCGACGCCGTAGAACAGCGTGTAGTTCACACCGACGCCAATATAGGGGCTGATCTTCTCATGCGGCATGAAGTGGTACTGGAAGGTCAGCGTCGGCGGCAGCAGCCAGACATTGCCCAGGTCCACCTTGCCCAGCGGCGTGCCCGACGCCTTCACATTGTGCGGCGTGGTGCCGGCGATCAGTTCCGCCGCGATGCTGTCCGTGAAGAAGTAGCTGAAGTCCACTTCCGGCACGATGGCCGTGCTGAGGTCGGTGTGGCCGGGAATGCCGGCGCCACCCAGCGACAGGGAGCTGCCGACGTCCGGCGCCACCACAAGGGCGCGACCGCGGATCAGAAAATCACCAGCGTCGGAGGCATGAGCCGCCGGGGGCACACCGTAAATCCCAGCCAAGAGCGCAGCGGCAGCCACCGTGACGGACAAGAACTTCATCACTTACCCCTCCTTGAACAGTGCGGCCGGCGAATGTTCCACCACCTTGACGCCGCACTTATTTTTCAATGAGAGGAGTTTTATTGGACTTCTGGCCGCCTATCCCTGACCTGTATCAATCGGCATCTTCCAGCGACGCAATACGGACCGGCGGAAAGGCCATGACTGGATCATCGCCTGCGCCGGCAACCAGGGCCGCCGCGATGGCGTCCAGGTCGGCGCCGTCCAGCCGCGTCAGCCCGACGGGCAGGCTGAACCCCCAGCCCATGGCCGCCAGCGCCCCGTCCAGCACGGCGGCCAGCGGCACCGGCCGCGACGGCAGATAGGCGACCGGCACGCAGGCCCACGCCCGGCCGGCGGCGTCATGCTCGACATACATCCCACCGGGCAGGACATGGCCCACCGCCAGGAAACAGGAGCCGCCCAGGGCGTCAGGGGCGAAGCAGGCCACACGCTGCCCCGCCGCCACGCGGCGCAGCACGCCGTCGTGGCGGACCGGCAGACGCACGTCCCCGGCCGCCCGGCCCCGGCCGATGGCACCGACGGAGGCCACCCACACCCAACCCGGCATACCGGTAGCCAGGGACATGGCAGGCGGCAGACAGCGGGAAGCGGGGGCGGTTTCGGGGGTCATGGCGGCGCTCCATCGACGGATAGATCTGCATTCTAACGCCGCCCCCTGACAGATCCTGTCAGCAGCATCGCCACCCTCGCCAAACCATTCGGCAGACGGTAGGGTCCCTGCCTTTCGCGCACCCGCTCGATACGCGCCTAGCTTGATACCCGCCTGGGGGAACAGCATGCTTTTCCGGATCCCAATACTGGCCGGCCTGGCCGCCGGCGCCGTCACCCCCGCCTGGGCCCATGATTGCCAGCCCTACCAGCCGGAGCCCGTGACCCTTACGGGGGAGATCACCCTGCAGCACGGCACCCGCAGCGGCGCCAAGGGCGTGACCAATGAAGACTACTACGTGCTGACCCTGCCGCAGATGATCTGCGTGGCGGGCGGCACAGCGGAAACGGATGAGGACGTGGAGTCCATCGACGCCCTTCAGCTGAAGCTGCCCCAAGGCGTCAAGCCCCCGCTGGGCCGCCGGGTGGCCGTGACCGGCACCCTGTTCCACCGCCTGGCCGATGGCCATACCGAGGTGCTGCTGACCTACGACAGCGGCAAGCCCGCGCCGTAAGGGGGGCCGGCCTACGTCTCCTCCGCCGCGTCCATCTCCGCCTTCCAGTCGGCCAGCAGGGCGTGGCGGCGGCGGGGATAGCGGTCGGCCTGCACCGTCACCTCGACGATGCGGTCGGTGCGGAAATGGCGGAAGGCCTGCCGCGTCTCGCACCACGCCGCCACCATGCGGATGCGTTCCATGAAGGCCAGGGCGAAGGGCCAGATGGTGCGGTCGCTGGCCCGCCCCTGCCCGTCGGTGTAGGCGATGCGCAGCTTGCGCTCCGTCCGGATGGCGCGGCGGATTTCCGTCAGGTCGCGCGGCTCCGTCACGCTGGGCTTCAGCGACACCGGCACCAGGCCGCTGTCCTCCGCCAGTGCCTTCAGGTCGGCGGGCAGCACGGCCGTGATCTTGGCGGTGGCGTTCTGCGCCGCCAGGCCCAGGGGGCCGTCGCCCCGCTGCGCCACCCAGCGCAGGCCCAACACCAGGGCCTCGATCTCGTCATCCCCGAACATCAGGGGCGGCAGCAAGAAGCCGGGGCGCAAGACGTAACCCAGGCCGGCCTCCCCCTCCACCGGCACGCCCTGAGCCGCCAAGGTGGCGATGTCGCGATACACGGTGCGGATGGAAATCCCCAGCTCCCCCGCCAAGTCGGCAGCCGTCACCGGCCGGCGATGGCGGCGCAGGGCCTGGATAAGGTCGAGCAGGCGGGCGGAACGGGACAAGGCGGCGGGTCCAAAGGGTCAGGGTCGCCGCCAAGATAGCCCGCCGGCCCTCAGGCCGTCTGCACCAACCCGTCCGTCACCACCGGGAAATTGACGGAGTTGGCGATGAAGCAGAAATGGTGAGCCTTGTCGTGCAGCGCCTGGGCCAGCGCCGCATCGCCACCGGCGGCGATGGTCACCGTGGGGCGCAGGGTGACCTGGGTGAAGTGGCCGTTGCCGTCCGCCGTCTCCACCATCGTGCCCTCCGCCTGGTCCTGGTAGGCGGTGACGACCAGCCCGGCGTCGGCCGCCAGGTGCAGGTACCACAGTTTGTGGCAGGCGGAGAGGGAGGCGACCAGCATCTCCTCCGGATTGTAGCGGGTGGCGTCGCCCAGGAAGGCGGGGTCGGAGGAGCCGGGGATGACCGGCTTGCCCGCCGCCTGGATCTCATGGTCGCGGGTGTAGGCGCGATAATTGGCGGTGCCCTGCCCCTTGTTCCCGGTCCAGGTGACGGTGACACGATAGGTGTGTTGCTTGCCGGCCATGATGTCGCTCCCTTTGGCTGATGGTTGTTGCCGGCATTGGAGGGGAGCCATTCCAGGGGCGCCAGAGGGAACCACCGCAGAACGGACATGCGCTCTGACCCTGGGCGGTGTACGATTTCGGACAGTATTGGGGGGGACTTTGCATCGATGACACAGAAAAGCGGCCGTATCCTGATGGTGGACGACGACCAGGACATCCTGGTGGCCGCCCGCCTGCTGCTGAAGCGGGAAGGCATCCTGGTCCATACCGAGAGCCAGCCGGATCGCATCCCGCAGCTGTTGAAGGATGAGGTGTTCGACGCCGTCCTCCTGGACATGAACTTCGCCATCGGCGCCAACACGGGGCGCGAAGGCTTCCAGTGGCTGAAACGCGTGCTGGAGATCGACCCCACCCTGTCCGTCATCCTGATGACCGCCTATGGCGACGTGGGCACGGCGGTGGAGGCGATGAAGCAGGGCGCCTGCGACTTCGTGCTGAAGCCCTGGTCCAATGAGCGGCTGGTGGCGACCCTGATGAGCGCCATGACCCTGACCGCCTCCCGGCGGGAGGCGGCGCAGCTGGGTGCGCGCAACAAGGAGCTGGCGGCAGCATTGGACCAGCCGGGGCAAACGCTCATCGGCAGCAGCCCGGCCATGGCCCGGGTACTGACCCTGGTGGACCGCGCCGCCCCCACCGACGCCAACGTCCTGATCCTGGGCGAAAACGGCACCGGCAAGGAGGTCATCGCGCGCGAGATCCACCGCCGGTCCCGCCGCGCGGATCAGGTGTTCGTGGCCGTGGACCTGGGCGCCATCGCCGAGAATTTGTTCGAGAGCGAGCTGTTCGGCCACAAGAAGGGCGCCTTCACCGACGCCAAGGAGGACCGCGTCGGCCGGCTGGTGGCGGCCAACGGCGGCACCCTGTTCCTGGATGAGATCGGCAACCTGCCCCTGTACCAGCAGAGCAAGCTCTTGTCGGTGCTGGAACAGCGGGTGGTCATTCCCGTGGGCGGCAACCGGCCCATCCCCATCGACGTGCGCCTGATTTCCGCCACCAACATGCCGGTGGAACAGCTGGAAAGCCCGGACACCTTCCGCCAGGATCTGCTGTACCGCATCAACACGGTGGAGCTGCGCCTGCCCCCCTTGCGCGACCGGGCGGACGACATCCCGGCGCTGGTCACGCATTTCATGGGACTGTACGCCCGGAAATACGCCATCCCGCCGCGCCGCCTGTCCAACGACGCGCTGGCGCGGCTGAAGGCCTATCACTGGCCGGGCAACGTCCGCGCCCTGCGCCACGCGGTTGAGCGCGCCATGATCCTGGGCGCCGGCGACGTGCTGGAGGCGGAGGATTTCTCCCTGCCGTCCGCCCCCGGCGGCGCCCCCCGGCCGGCGGCACCACCACCCATGGCACTGGCGGCGGTGGGCGATGACGGCTTTACCCTGGGCACGCTGGACCTGGAGACGGTGGAGGCGCAGGTGATCCGCCGGGCGCTGGACAAGCACCAGGGCAACATCAGCCACGCCGCCAATGAGCTGGGCATCACCCGCACCTCCCTCTACCGCCGGATGGAGAAGCATGGTCTTTAAGTCGTCGTTCAGCACGGCGCTGACCCTGCGGGTGACCCTGCTGTGCCTCAGCTGCGTGGCCCTGGGCCTGCTGCTGCAGGCCACCGACTACCACGCCACCGAGGCGCTGGTGCTGTTCCTGATCGCCTTCCAGATCGGCGGCGTGGTGCGGGTGGTGAACACCACCAACCGTGAGCTGGCGCGCTTCCTGAACGCGCTCAGCCACTCCGACTTCACGCAGAGCTTCAGCTATCGCGCCATGGGGCCCAGCTTCCAGGAACTGGGCCACGCCTTCGCCGGAGTGTTCGACAAGTTCCGCGACGCCCGCGCCGATGCCGAGCGCAAGGCCGATTACCTGAACGTGCTGGTGGAGCATGTGCCCGTGGCCCTGGCGGAGGTGCATCCCGATGGCCGCGTCAACCTGCTGAACAACGTGGCCCGCCGCCTGATCGGCCATGATGACCTGAACCGTCGCCTGGTGGACGGCGGCACCCTGGATTCGGCGCTGCGCGTGCTGGAACCGGGGAAAAGCGCCCTGCTGAAGGTGGCGGGCGGCATCACGCCCCTGCACCTGACGGTGCGCGCCACCCAGCTGACCCTGGCCGAGGGGCCGCGCCTGCTGATCAGCCTGCAGAACATCGGCGGGGAGCTGGAGGCGACGGAGGTCAAGGCCTGGTCGGACCTGGTGCGGGTGCTGACGCATGAGATGATGAACTCGCTGACGCCCGTCTCCTCCCTGGCGGGCACGGCGCAGTCGCTGCTGGCCGATCTGCGCACCCAGCTGGAGACCATCCCCGGCCTGCCGCCCGCCGTGCTGCTGGACGCCGCCGACGCGGGCGAGGCCATGGACACGGTCACCCGGCGCGCCGGTGGCCTGCTGCGCTTCGTCGAGCGCTACCGCCGCTTCACCCAGATGCCTCGCCCCAAGGTGGAGCGGCTGAAGGTGCGGGAGCTGTTCGGCCGGGTGGAACGGCTGATGGGCCCGGCGATGGCGGAGCATGGCGTGGCGCTGGAGGTGGTGGTGCTGCCGCCCTCGCTGGAGATCAGCGCCGACCCCGACCTGATCGACCAGGTGCTGATCAACCTGGTGAAGAACGCGGTGGAGGCGCTTGACGAGTGGAAGGTCGGCGGCACGGCGACCCGCGCCCCCGCCATCACCCTGGCGGGGCACCTGGACGTGACCGGCCACCTGAACCTGCTGGTACGCGACAACGGCCCCGGCATCCCGCCCGACGTGGCCGACAAGATCTTTGTGCCCTTCTACACCACCAAGCGCGAGGGCAGCGGCATCGGCCTGCCGCTTGCCCGCCAGATCATGCTGGCCCACGGCGGCACCATCGCCGCGTCGCCCGTGGAGGGCGGCGGCACGGTGTTTACTCTGCGGTTTTAACCCCGCCCCAAAGCCGCCAGCCGGTGTGCCTGATCAGGTAACGCACCCCCACCAGCGCCGCCAGGAAACCCGATGCCGCCCCCACGCCCAGGGACCAGCGCGGGCCGGCCACGTCGGCTACCCAGCCGACGATGGGGGCGCCCAGCGGCGTGCCACCCACGGCGATGGCCAGCAGCAGGGCCACCACCCGGCCGCGCATGGCGCTGTCGGTGGAGAGCTGCACCAGGCTGTTGGTGGAGGTGGTGAAGGTCTGCGCCGCCACGCCGACCACCACCAGCAGGATGCCGAACGCCCAGGTGGTGGGCATGACCGCCGCCAGGGCACATCCCGCGCCGAACAGCAGCGCGGCGCCCGTCAGCAGGGACACGGTGGGCGTGGCCCGCTTGGCCGCCAGCAGCGCGCCGGCGACGGAGCCGATGGCCATGGTCGAGCTGAGCACGCCGTACTCGTCCGCGCCGGCCCGGAATACGTGCACCGACATGGTGGAGATGAAGATGGGGAAGTTCAGGCCGAAGGTGCCGATGAGGAACAGCATCAGCAGCAAGGCCCGCAGGTCCGGCCGGCCCCAGACATAGCGGAAGCCGCCGACGAAACTGCCCCGGCTGCGCACCGCCCGCGCCCGGGGATGGATGTCCGCCGCCCGCAGCAGGCAGAGGGACCCGATGACGGCGACGAAGGAGGCGGCGTTGATCAGGAACACCCAGCCGGTCCCCACCGCCGCGATCAGCACGCCCGCCACCGCCGGCCCGATCATGCGCGCCGCGTTGAAGGAGGTGGAGTTGAGCGCCACGGCGTTGGCCAGGTCCGCCTCCCCCACCAACTCACCGATGAAGGTCTGGCGGGCGGGGGCGTCGAAGGCTGCCACGCAGCCCAGCAGAAAGGCGAAGACATAGACGTGCCACAGCTGCACCAGGCCCAGCACGGTCAAGAGGCCCAGACCCAGTGCGAGCAGGCCAGAGGCGAGCTGGGTACAGAACACCAGGCGCCGCCGGTCGAAATAATCGGCGGCGAAGCCGCTGAAGGGCAGCAGCAGGGCCAGGGGCCCGAACTGCAGGCCCATGACGATGCCGACGGCGGAGGCGCCGTTGACATGCGCCAGTTCCGTCAGCACCAGCCAGTCCTGCGCCGTACGCTGCATCCAGGTGCCGACGTTGGACACGATGGCGCCCAGGAACCACAGGCGGAAATTGCGGTTGGCCAGGGACCGGAACGTGCCGGTCGAGGCCGGGTTGGCAGGCGCCGTCATGACGCGCCCCCGTCCGGGGCATCCGCCACCAGACGCTTCAAAAGGTCGATCGCGCGGCCCAGTTCCGCCCGCTCATCCGGCGTCAGGCGGGCGCGCATGGCGCGGAACAGCCAGTCCTCATGCAAGGCACGGCCTACCCGCACCCGCTCGCGGCAGGCCGGGGTCAGATCCCACAAGGTCTGGCGCCCATCGGCGGGATCGGGGCTGCCCATCACCAGGCCCGCCGCCTCCAGCGCCGCGACGGTGGCGCCCATGGACTGTGAGCGCACCCCCTCCGCCTTGGCCAGGGCCGTCACCGTGGCCGGCCCGCCGTCCAGCCGGCGCAGCACGGCGAGTTGCGAGGGCGTCAGGTCGCCGACGTTGGCCTGCTCACGCAACTTGCGCCGCAGCTGGCCCATGACCACGCGCAGTTCCACCGCCGTCGCCATGACGGCCGGGGCATCGGGGTCGCCCGCGCCGGGCCTTTCCAAGGGATCGTTCATGCCCTGGGTTTAGCAGATACGAAGGTAAACTACAAAGCCTTCCTTCATATATCGGCGCCGCGGCGGCGGTGGCTGCGCGGCGGCAGGCATCAATGTCTGCGCGGGATCAGCAATGTCTGCGCCGTGGCCAACTCGGCACCCGTCAGCAGGGGATTGGCCGGCACCGGGCCCCGCCCCTCCAAATAATCCAGTGCCGTCAGGCCGGTGCTGTCCTTCAGGGCGGTATCGGCGCCGGCGGCCAGCAACGCCTCGATCACCGGCAGGCCGGCGTTGGCGGCGGCATACATCAGGGCGGTGCGCTGGCCGTGGGTGATGGCATAGGTGCCGCAGCCCCCGGCCCCGGTCTGATCATTCAAAGGGGAGTTGTCCGTGATCCGATCCGGCGCAAGGCTTTGCTGGTTCACCGCCGCCTTGGCCGTCAGCAGGGCCCGCACCACGTCCGGCGCGTTGAATTGGGCCGCCGTCATCAGGGGCGTCTTGCCAAAAGCGTTGACCGCGTCCACCGGGGCACCGGCCGCCAGCAGGGGCGCCAACGCCGCCGGCCGGATGACCGCAAGGGACAGCGGCGGCTCCGCCCCCGCCGCCTGTGGCGGCAAGCCGGAGGCCAGCACCTCCGCCAGTGACGGCCGCGCGTCGGCGTCCATGATGGCCACGGCCAGTGGTTCTGGCCGCGCCCGCGTCGTCCATTCAAATCGTTCGTTCATGCCAATCTGGGCGGCCTGCCGCGCCTCCTCCAGCGTCAATCCGTAGCGCGCGCGATAATGTTCCGCCAAATCACCCCGGGCTTTCAGGAAAAGCGCCTGGATGTGATCGAATTGCCGCCGGTTCCAAGGGCTGAGATAGGCCCAGCCCTGCAGGGGCGTGGTTGCCAAGTCGTGGTCAGCATTGGGTGTCGCCGTCCTGTCCAACAGGCGTCGGGGCGCCACCAGCAGAATCGCCTCCATCATGGCATCATGGCGGCCGTAAAAGATCCGCAAGCTGCCGGTGCAACGGTCGAAGCCACCGCCATCAAAGACGGACAAGGCCTGAGCCAAGGCGGCAACACTGGACGGCATAACCTCCCGCCCCATGCCGCAACGGGCGCTCGGCAGGAAATTGTCACGCCCGCCGCCCCACATGGGCCGCACCGCCAGGAACAGATCCGGCTCGCGTTCAAATAAGCCGCAAGGCAGTTCCACCGGGCCGGCGGCCGCCCGCACGAAAGGTGCCAGGCTAGCCACGCTGCCATCGTAAAATTCCTGGTCGAGGTGAAAGTCCTCCGTCTCCTTCGCTGAGGCGATCTCATCCAGCAACTGCTGAATCTCAGCCTCGTAGGCCGAGGGATCCTGCGTTGTCAGCCGCAACACCAGCACCAACCCAGCCTTGGCCTGGGCCGTCTGGAACTTGCGGAACAGCCCCTCCGCCAATCGGGGGGCGGCCAGCATGCCGGCATAGGTCCATTTCACGACCATGGCCGTAGCCCCCTGTGACCCCGGATCATCGCGGATGACAATCGCGAAGGCCCGCAGCGAGTCCAGCCTGGCGGCATACTCCCGCGCCAGGCAGGTGATGCCCGGCCCATCGGGCACGGCGACCGCCGAACCGGCAAAGCAATCGGCGCGTTGGCGCAGCCAGAGCCGCTGGGTCAGGGCCAGATCGTCCTTCCACTTCCCGGCAGTTGCCAAAAGGGTGCGATAGGTCGCATCCACCTGCCTGTCCAGCGCGGCCAAAGGCGCATCTCCGCAAATGGCCTTTTCCACCGTCGTGGCGGCAGCGGCACAGTTGAAACTGGGTCCCTCACCCGCGTTTACGGCGGCCTGCACGCCAAGGGGCGCGCACATCAGCAACAGGGCGGCGGCCAGCGGGGCGAGACGGGCGAGCATCGGCATCGGGCAGCTTTCTAGGAACCAATCGGATGGACCCAAGGTATCCCCCGCATGTCGCCACATGCCACCACTTTACTGCGGCGCGCTGTTTGGTCGTTCCCTCAATAGGTGTGTCGCGATAGATTTACCGCTCTCAGGCGGGGCCTTGCGGTTGGGGAGGGGCATGTGCGCAGGATGTTTCTGGTGACGGCGTTGCTGGCGCTGCTGGGCGCCGGGTTCCACATGATGGCGGCCACGGCCGACGCGCAGACGGCGCCGCCGGTGACGGTCACGGAAACGCCCGTCACCACTACCCCGGTCCCGGGCATGCCCCCCACCAGCGGCGTCACCCAGATGATTCATGTGGACGACCCCGAAGGGGCGGCGGCCATGGCGAAGGCGGCCCGGGATGCCAGCCTGGCGCTGGCGTGGAAATCCTTGCCGCAAAGCCAGAAGACCCTGGCGGTGGGCAGCGTGCTGATGCTGGTGGCGGTCACCGCCGCCCTGCTGTACCTCGCCATGTCCACCGACATGCTGCGCGACAACACGCCCCCCACCTTCGCCGGCGTCACCAGCGCCACGGGCAAGCCGCTGCGCCGCGCCTTCAGCCTGGCGCAGAGCCAGATGGCCTGGTGGTTCGTCATCGTGCTGGCGGGGTACCTCTACCTGTTCCTGGTGACGGGGGAGCTGGACACCCTGACGGGCCAGGCCCTGTGCCTGATGGGTCTGGGCACCGGCACCGCCATGGGGGCGGCGATGGTGGAGCAGAACAAGACGAACCCCATCCTGGCGGCCTACCAGGCCGTGCTGGCGCAGATGGCGGACCCGGCCACGCCGCCCGCCGACCTGCCCACCCTGACCGCCACCCGCGACACCCTGGCCCGTCAGCTGGCGTCGCGGGATTACGTCCATGACATCCTGACCGACGCCAACGGCATCAGCCTGCACCGCTTCCAGACGGCGGTGTGGACGGTGGTCATCGGCGTGCTGTTCCTGATCGAGACGGTGGTCCACCGCAAGATGCCGGACCTGGACCCTTATAGCCTGGGCGTATTGGGCATCAGCGCCGGCACCTATCTGGGCTTCAAGATCCCGGAACAGCCCAATTGAGGGGCACGCGCGCCCTTTCCCCTGTCGAGCGCCTGGACTGGCTGCGCCTGACGCGCACGGAGTCGGTGGGGCCCGTCACCTTTCATCGCCTGATGGAGCGCTTCGGCACCCCAGCCGCGGCCCTGGAGGCTCTGCCCGACCTGGCTCGCCGGGGCGGGCGCGACCGTCCCCTGAGCATCGCGCCGCGCGCCGCCGCCGAACGGGAGCTGGCGGCGCTGGACCGCATGGGCGCCCGCCTGCTGTGCTGGTGTGAGCCCGATTATCCTGCCCAGCTGGCCGCCATCGAGGACGCGCCGCCCGTCATCACCGTGCTGGGCGACCCCGCCCGCCTCAGCCGCCCGGCCGTCGCCGTGGTGGGGGCCCGCAACGCCTCCCTCACCGGGCGCAAGCTGGCGGCCATGATTTCCCGTGACCTGGCGGAGGCCGGCATCACCGTCGTTTCCGGCCTGGCGCGGGGCATCGACACGGCGGCGCACGAGGCGGCCCTGCACCGCTGCACCATCGCGGCGCTGGCCGGTGGCGTCGACGTCATCTACCCGCCGGAAAACGCGGAGCTGCACCGGCGCATCGCCGACCAAGGCGCCCTGGTGGCCGAATCGCCGCCGGGGACGGAGCCGCAGGCCCGCCACTTTCCCCGGCGCAACCGCCTGATCTCCGGCCTGTCGCGCGGCGTGCTGGTGGTGGAGGCGGCGCTGAAGTCCGGATCGCTGATCACCGCCCGGCTGGCGCTGGAACAGGGCCGCGACCTGTTCGCCGTGCCGGGGTCGCCCCTGGACCCGCGCGCCCAGGGCTGCAACCGCCTGCTGAAGGACGGCGCGGTCCTGGTGGAGACGGCGGACGACATCCTGGCCTATCTGGGGCCCCAGGGTTTGGCCACGTTCAATGCCCCGCCTGCGGGCGGCGGGCCGGTCCCGCCCCCCGCCGATCCCGGGGAAAAGGAGGTGGAGGCGGCCCGTCCCCGGGTCACCCTGTGCTTAAGCCCGACCCCGGTACACATTGACGAAATTGTCCGGGACTGCCAATTGTCTGCGGCGGTGGTGCTGACCATCCTGCTGGAAATGGAGCTGGCGGGCCGTCTGCATCGCCACCCCGGCGGCCGCGTGAGCCTGGCGTGAAGCTGGACAGCGCCGTCCCGGGATCAAGGTTTTCGGAAAACATCGCCACCTATTGCAGTGCGGGGTCCCCTTGTCGGGCAGCAACGTCCTCATCGTCGAATCGCCGGCCAAGGCGAAGACCATCAACAAGTACCTGGGCGATGATTTCACCGTTCTCGCCAGCTACGGCCATGTGCGCGACCTGCCGGCCCGCGACGGTTCGGTGAAGCCGGAAGAGGATTTCTCCATGGAGTGGGAGCTGGGCGACCGCTCCAAACGCCATATCGACGAGATCACCCGCGCCGCCAAGGGCGCCACCCGCATCTACCTCGCCACCGACCCGGATCGCGAGGGGGAGGCCATCGCCTGGCACGTCAAGCAGCTGCTGGACGAAAAGCGCATCACCGGCAAGGTGGACGTGAAGCGCGTCACCTTCAACGAAATCACCAAGAGCGCCGTCCTGGACGCCATCGCCCATCCGCGCGACGTGCACCAGGAACTGGTCGACGCCTACCTGGCGCGCCGCGCCCTGGATTACCTGGTGGGCTTCACCCTGTCGCCGGTGCTGTGGCGCAAGCTGCCAGGCTCGCGCTCCGCCGGCCGCGTGCAGTCCGTGGCCCTGCGCCTGATCTGCGAGCGTGAATCGGAGATCGAGGCCTTCCGCCCACAGGAATACTGGACCATCGAGGCGGAGTTCCGCACGCCGGCCGGGTCGCCCTTCACCGCCCGCCTGGTGGGCCTGAATGGCAAGAAGCTGGACAAGTTCACCCTGGGCAACAAGGGCGACGCCGACGCGGCCCTGGCCACCATCCGCCCGCTGTCCTTCATGGTGCGGTCGGTGGAACGGCGCCAGGTGCGCCGCAACCCCTTCCCGCCCTTCACCACCTCCACCCTGCAGCAGGAGGCCAGCCGCAAGCTGGGCTTCGGCGCCACCAAGACCATGCGCATCGCCCAGAAGCTGTACGAGGGCGTGGACATCGGCGGCGAGACGGTGGGCCTGATCACCTATATGCGTACCGACGGCGTGCAGCTGTCGAACGAGGCCATCGACGGCGCCCGCCGTCTGATCTCCTCCGCCTTCGGCAACGAGTATGTGCCCAACGCCCCGCGCGTGTACAAGTCCAGCGCCAAGAACGCGCAGGAAGCGCACGAGGCCATCCGCCCCACCGACATGTTCCGCCGGCCGGACCAGATGGGCCGCTTCCTGGACAAGGATGAGCAGCGCCTGTACGAGCTGGTGTGGAAGCGCACCATCGCCTGTCAGATGGCCAGCGCCGAGCTGGACCAAGTGTCGGTCGACATCGCCTCGCCCAAGGCGGAGGCTCAGTTCCGCGCCACCGGCTCCATCGTCACCTTCGACGGCTTCCTGAAGGTCTACCAGGAGGACCGCGACGATGCTGGCGATGACGAGGACAAGGACACCCGCCTGCCGGCCATGAAGGACGGCGACGACCTGGCCAAGGGCGAGGTCAAGTCCGACCAGCACTTCACCCAGCCACCACCGCGCTACACCGAGGCCAGCCTGGTGAAGAAGATGGAGGAGCTGGGCATCGGCCGGCCGTCCACCTACGCCAGCATCCTGCAGGTGCTGCAGGACCGGAACTACGTCCGCCTGGAGAAGCGCCGGTTCGAGCCGGAGGACCGCGGCCGCCTGGTCACGACCTTCCTGGAGAATTTCTTCAACCGGTATGTCGAGTACGGCTTCACCGCCGACCTGGAAACCAAGCTGGACGACATCTCCGGCGGCCGCATCGACTGGAAGACGGTGCTGCGCGAGTTCTGGCAGGCCTTCTCCGCCGCGGTGGAGGGAACCAAGGACCTGACCATCACCCAGGTGCTGGACGCCCTGGACGAGGCGCTGGGCCCGCACTTCTTCCCCGCGCCGGCCGAGGGCGGGCGCGACCCGCGCGTCTGCCCGGTCTGCGGCGAGGGCCGGCTGTCGCTGAAGCTGGGGAAGAACGGCGCCTTCATCGGCTGTTCCAACTACCCAGGCTGCAAGTACACCCGCCCCCTGAGCGTCGAGGGCGGCGAGGAGGGCAACGCCGACCGCGAGCTGGGCAACGATCCGGAGACGGGCTACCCCGTGTCCATGAAGCGGGGCCCCTACGGCGTCTATGTCCAGACGGGCGCGCCGGACGAGCCCAAGCCCAAGCGCGTGTCGCTGCCGCGCGCCATGAACCCGCAGGACGTGGACCTGGACATCGCCCTGCGCCTGCTGGCCCTGCCGCGCAGCCTGGGCCCGCATCCGGAGACGGGGCAGGAGATCACGGCCGGCATCGGCCGCTTCGGCCCCTATCTCAAGCATGGCGACGCGTACAAGAACCTGACGCCGGACGACGACGTGCTGACCATCGGCCTGAACCGGGCTGTGGTGCTGCTGGCCGGCGTGGCCGCGCGCAAGACGGTGGCGGGCCGTGAGTTGGGCAACCATCCCAAGGACGGCAAGCCCATCACCCTGGGCAGCGGCCGCTTCGGCCCCTACGTCAAGCACCTGAAGCTGTTCGCCAGCATCCCCAAGGCCATCAACGCCGACACCATCACCCTGGAACAGGCGGTGGAGCTGCTAGCGGCCAAGGCGGCCAAGGACAGCGGCAAGAAGCCGGCGGCAGCTGAGGGCGAAGAGAAGCCGAAGAAGGCGGCGGCCAAGAAGGCGCCCGCCAAAACGGCGACCACCAAGGCGGCGGCGGAAAAGAAGGCCGCCGCGCCGAAGAAGACCACCACGGCCGCGAAGAAACCCGCAGTGAAGAAGACGGCGGCGGGCGACTGAGCCCGCCACCCCCGGTTCAAGGATTGATCATGCCGAAGCGTCCGGAGGGCCCCCGGCGGGCTTTGCCCAGGCCGGTGCCGGCCCGCCGCGCGGCCGACGCCCCCTTCCCCACCCGGGAAGAGATCATGGACTATATCCAGTCCAGCCCCGTGCCCGTGGGCAAGCGGGAGATCGCGCGCGCCTTCAACATCACCGGCGACGGCCGCATCGTCCTGAAGGAGCTGCTGAAGGAGCTGGAGGGCGAGGGCAGCATCGAGAAGGGCGAGGGCCGGCGCGTCGCCGTGCCGGCGGCCCTGCCGGAGGTGGCGGTGCTGATCGTCAGCGAAGTGACGCCGGATGGCGAGGTGCTGGCCCGGCCCACCAGCTGGGCGCATGAGGCGCCGCCGCCCCGCATCTACATGGCCGCCGAGAAGCGCGGCCATCCCGCCCTGGCGGTGGGCGACCGCGTGCTGGCCCGCCTGTCGCGGCAACCCCAGGCCGGCGGCGGGGAAGACGTCTATGAAGGCCGCACCATGCGCAAGCTGGACAGCGGCACGGCCACCCGCATCGTCGGCATCTATGACCGCGCCCGCGACGGCGGCCGCCTGAAACCCGTGGACCGTCGCGCCAAGGCGGAATTCGCCGTGGCCGACGCCAATGCGGAAGGGGCGCAGCCGGGCGAGCTGGTGGTGGCCGAACTGCTGCCCGCGTCCCGCCTGGGCCTGAAGCAGGTGCGGGTGGTGGAGCGGCTGGGCAGCATCGAGGAGCCGCGCGCCGTCAGCCTGATCGCCATCGCCCAGCACGCCATCCCCACCCAGTTCGCCAAGGCGGCGATCGAGGAGGCGGAGGCCGCCCCCGAGCCCACGGTGGAGGGCCGCACCGACCTGCGCGACTTCCCCCTGGTGACCATCGATGGCGAGGACGCGCGCGACTTCGACGACGCGGTGTTCGCGGAACCCGACACCGACCCCAACAATCCCGGTGGCTGGCACCTGCTGGTGGCCATCGCCGACGTCAGCTTCTACGTCCGGCCCGGCATGGCGCTGGACCGCAACGCCTTCGACCGGGGCAACAGCGTCTATTTCCCCGACCGCGTCGTGCCCATGCTGCCCGAGGCGCTGTCGAACGAGCTGTGCTCCCTGAAGCCGGAGGTCAACCGCGCCTGCCTGGCGGTCCACATGTGGATCGACGCGCAAGGGCGCCTTAAGCGCCACCGCTTCGTGCGCGGCCTCATGCGCTCCGTCGCGCGCCTGACCTACACCCAGGTGCAGAAGGCCCGCGACGGCGAACCGGATGACCTGACCGGCCCGCTGATGGACACGGTCATCACCCCGCTGTACGGCGCCTTCGCCGTGCTGCAGAAGGCCCGCGACGCGCGTGGCACGCTGGAACTGGACCTGCCGGAACGGCTGGTGAAGCTGGACGAGGCCGGCACCATCCAGAGCATCGGCGTGCGCCCCCGCCTGGACAGCCATCGCCTGGTGGAGGAGTTCATGATCGCCGCCAACGTGGCGGCGGCCGAGGCCCTGGAGGCCAAGCACAGCCCCTGCATGTACCGCGTGCACGCCGAGCCCGCGCGCGACAAGCTGGAGGCGCTGCGCCAGTTCCTGGGCTCCTTGGGCTACACCCTGGCCAAGGGCCAGGTGATGAAGCCCATCCTGTTCACCCGCATCCTGAACAAGGCGGCCGAGACGCCAGAAGCCGACTTGGTGAACACCGTCATCCTGCGCAGCCAATCCCAGGCGCTGTACCAGCCGGAGAACATCGGCCATTTCGGCCTGGCCCTGCCGCGCTACGCCCATTTCACCTCCCCCATCCGGCGTTATGCCGACCTGGTGGTGCACCGCGCCCTGGTGAAGGCCTACGGCCTGGGACCGGGCGGGTTGGATGAGGAGGAAGCGGGCCGCCTGGTGCAGGTGGGGGAGCATATCTCCGTCACCGAACGCCGCGCCGCCACGGCGGAACGCGACGCCCTGGACCGCTATGTCGCGGCCTATCTGTCGGACAGGGTGGGCGGCACCTTCACCGGCCGCATCGGCGGCGTCACCCGCTTCGGCCTGTTCGTCACCCTGGACGAGACGGGCGCTGACGGGCTGGTGCCCATCTCCACCCTGCCGGACGACTTCTATGACCATGACGAGGCCAACCACCAGTTGGTGGGCCGCCGCTGGGGCCGCACCTACCGCCTGGGCACGGTGGTGAAGGTGCGCCTGGTGGAAGCCGACCGCATCTCCGGCAGCATGGTGTTCGCCCTGTTGGGCGAGGACACGGACGACGCCCCCTGGCTGGCGGGCGGCAAATCCGACGGCAAGGGTGGCCGCGCCCGCCTGACCAGGAAGACCGTCACCAAGGCCCGCGTCAAGCGGGCGCCGCTCAAGGATAAGTGAATGCCTCAATTCATCGGCGGCGTCGCCCTGGTCGTGCGCGACTATGACGAGGCCAAGGCCTGGTACCGCGACGTGCTGGGCTTCGACGCCGTGGAGGACACGGACCTGGGCGGGGGCAAGCGCTGGGTGGTCATGGCGCCGCCCGGCTCAGCTGAAACGCGGCTGCTGTTGGCCAAGGCGGCGGGGCCGGAGCAGGAGGCCGCCATCGGCAACCAGGCCGGCGGCCGCGTCTTCCTGTTCCTGCGCACCGACGATTTCTGGCGCGACCACGCCCGCATGAAGGCGGCCGGGGTCACCTTCTGCGAGGAACCCCGGGTTGAAGCCTATGGCACCGTCGTGGTGTTCCAGGACCTCTACGGCACCCGCTGGGACCTGTTGCAGCTCAACGCCTGATGTTCCCGGCGCACAATTCGCGCAAATCACAACAAGTGTAGATAGCAGGGCTGTACCCTGTGAAACGCGTCTGGACCATGGCCCGGGCCGTACCCATCATCTAGGCCATGACGACCGACCCCGTCCCCCCTGTTGACCCGCATCCGAGGGCAGTCCGCGAGGCCAGCGTCGCCGAGATGGAGGACACCATGACGGACACGCACGAGGAAATCATCGCACCGCCCAAGGGCATGGCCGGCACGGCCATGATGCGCGGCATCCGCCGCTGCTGCCCCAACTGCGGCGCCCACACCCTGTTCGTGGGCTATACCAAGGTGGCGCCGGTCTGCACCAACTGCGGCCTGGAATTGGGCAAATTCCGCGCCGACGACGCGCCGCCCTACTTTACCATCTTCGTCGTCGGTCATATCGTGGTCGGCGCCGCCTTGGCGGTCGAACAGAATTTCCACCCCGCCCTCTGGGTCCACGCGGCCCTGTGGGGGCCGTTGACCGTGGGCCTGTCGCTGGCCTTGCTGCCCCTGTTCAAAGGGGCCGTGATCGGCGTGCAGTGGGCCATGGGCATCCGCGGCTAGGGGAACAACAAACCGGGAGGCGCCGTGGCCCAGGCCACATGCCGGGCACACCGCGCCCGCTCCACCCATATTGGGCCCGCCCATATCAGGCCAGCCCACGTCAGGCCTGACCGCACCCGCCGGGGCGCCGCCCTGGCCCGGACGGTGACGGCCTTGGCTGGCGCGCTGGCCCTGGCGGCCTGCGCCGGCGGCCCGGGAGATCGCGGCAGCGTCACCGCCGAACAATTCTACCAAAGCGCCTACGGCAAGATCGACGAGCTGTACCTGGAACCGGTGGACATGCGCCGCCTGGTGATGGACGGCCTGGTCCACGCCGGCGTTGTCGTGCCCGACCTGACGGTGACGATGCAGCCAGGGGGCGGGGCCGTGACCCTGGCGGTGGCCCGGCGGGCGCCGCGCACCTTCGCCCTACCCGCCGGCCACGACGCGGCATCCTGGGCCCACCTGGCCGCCCTCACCACCGACTGGACGGTGGCGCAAAGCGCGGAGGCCGGTCCCGGCGACCAGACGCGGGAGACCCTGTTCCGCGCCATGCTGGAGGGCGGCACCGCCGACCTCGACCCCTACAGCCGCTATTCCGTGCCGGCGGCGGCGCGGACGGAACGGTCGCGCCGCGAAGGTTATGTCGGCATTGGCGTGACGCTGGAGGAAACGCCGCGCGGCTTCCGCATCATCGCCGTGGCCCCGGGCAGCCCGGCGTCCGCCGCCGGCCTGCTGGTGGGCGACGTCATCACCGCCGTGGGCGGCGTGCCCATCGACGCCACCGGCGGGGGCGGCCCCGCCATGACGGTGGAGGCCGTCATGACCCGCCTGAGCGGACCGGAGGGAACCGGCGTGCCGGTGCGGGTGTCCCGGACCGGCGGCATGGTGACGGTGCTGATCGGCCGCCAGCGCATCATCCTGCCCACCGTGACGGCGGAGCGGGCGGGTGCCGTGGGCGTGCTGCACGTCAGCCGCTTCAACGCCGGCACCGCCGACGCCCTGGCCGCCGCCATCCGCCATCTGCGCGACGCCGATGGCCTAGGCCGGCCCACCGGCTGGGTGCTGGACCTGCGCGGCAACACCGGCGGCCTGCTGGACCAGGCGGTGGCCGTGGCCGACCTGTTCATCACCAGCGGTCCCATCCTGAACACCGTGGGCCGCCATCCGGACAGCGTGCAGCACTACGACGCCACACCGGACGACATCCTGGACGGCGCCCCCTTGGTGGTGCTGGCCGACGGGCAGACCGCCTCCTCCGCCGAGATCGTGCTGGGCGCCCTGGTCGACAGCGGCCGGGCCCTGGACGTGGGCACCACCAGCTTCGGCAAGGGCGTGGTGCAGACCGTGGCGCCCCTGCCCAACGGGGGGGAGCTGTTCATTACCTGGTCGCGCATCCTGACGCCGGCCGGCCGCATGTTCGACCACCACGGCCTGGCGCCCGCCCTGTGCACCGCCGGCCTGACCGACGCCGCCGCCATCCTGGCCCCCCTGCGCGCGCAAGCCCGGCCCGCCGGCACGCCCGCGGCCTGCCCGGCAGAGCGCAACCGCCCGGCGCCGGTGGACCTGACGGTGGCGGAGACCCTGCTGACCAGCCCTCCCCTGCTGCGCCGGGCTCAGCTCGCGGGCCAGACGCTGCTGGCCGACCAGCCGGCGACGGAAGGGCGGCCCTAAGTAAGGCTAAGGCCGCGGCAGCAGGCCGAACTCACGCGCCAGGCCGCCCAGGGCCGCCAGTTGCTGCACCGTCGTGTCCACAGGCTTCAGCGCCGCCACCTCGTCCAGCCAGGCCTTGGGTGGCGTCTCGCCAGCGGCGGCCAGCACCAGGCTCAACGCCTTGGCGGTAATGGCGTTGTTCACGGTGTTCAGCGCCTGCTGCTGCGACACGACGTTCTGCATGGCCAGGCCGATGGCTTGGGCCAGGAGTGTCGTGACGACCGCGATCGCCTCGGCCGGAGCGGATATTGAACCCGTCGGGGCCGGCGGCACGGTGGTCGCCAGGTCAAAATCGGTGGCGCCCGTGTCCGCTACAGCTTCCACCGCCATGTCAGCCCTCCACCGGTTTGGACGGGGAACCCGCGCCATAAATCAGGGTGACCCCCTGCGTCGTCGCGGCCTGGGCCAATATCGCCTGCTGCTGCTGCTGCGAGACGGCGTTTTCCATCAGGATGCCGGTGGAATGGGCCAGCGCCTGCATGACCTGGCCGATCGCCTGGGGCGGCGCCGGATCGATCACCTTGGTATTGGCCTGGGTGACCGAATCAGTGATCTGATCGTTGACCGCGGTGGGGAATGCCATGGCCCACTCCTCTTCTCGTGATGCGTCGAACTACACGCACAGGGAGCATTATATATATTGCACATCCCCCATGGTAGTGCCGCGTTCCCCAGCCGGCGGCATCGCACTGACCGCGGCCGGCTACCCAGGGTGGCGAGGGCCTCATGCACGGCGCGCATCCCCTGTCCCAACCGTCGTTCCCGGAGCGTATGGCTCTTTGGCCTTGACTCTCAGGTGCCGCTGACTAAAGTGCCGCGACGCCGTGCCCCTGAGGGCCACGGTACGGAATTGTTTTTGACCGCCCCCGACCCGCCGAGTTGGCGACCGAACGGGGTTGTCGTAGGTGGGATTAAAGGTCATGGCCAAGCAGAATACCGTGCTGATCCGTCTGATCAGCTCCGCTGAAACCGGCTTCTTCTACGTGAAGAAGAAGAACCCGCGCAAGACGACCGAGAAGCTGGAGTTCCGGAAGTACGATCCGGTGGCTCGCAAGCACGTGCTGTTCAAGGAAGCCAAGATCAAGTAAGTCCCGCGCGCCCGTATCGGGCGCGCCGTTCCGGAAAGCACGTCCCGCCCGCAAGGCTGGCGGCGAGCGACCGGAGCATGAGGACACTGGTCAGGCGAAGGGCCGCTCCTGGAGCGGCCCTTTCCTATTGGCATGCCTGGCGTCCGGCCTTCCCTTGGGCGCCCAGAACCCTGGGACCCTCCCCCCATGGCCGCCTCCCCATCCCCCTGCCCCATCTTCGTCATCAACCTTGAGCATGACGGGGTGCGGCGCGCGCATATGACCGAGCAATGTACGCGCCTGGGGCTCGCGGTGGAGTTCATAGCGGCGGTGAACGGCCGCGCGCTCAGCGAGGCCGACCGCGCCGTCTATGACCGCGCCCGGGCGCTGCGCGTCTATGGCGTGGAGATGCTGGACACGGAGATCGGCTGCTACCTTAGCCACTATCGCCTCTATGAGCGCATGGTGCGGGAAAACATCCCCGCCGCCCTGATCCTGGAAGACGATGTGGAGCTGAGTCCGGCCCTGCCCCGCATCGTTGAGGATCTGCTGGCCGATCCGGCGCCGGAATGGCAGGTGGTGCGGCTGGAATCCCTGCGCCCCCGCGTGCGGGAACCCAAGACGCCCAAGTTCCGCGGCCGCACGGTCAAGGCCCTGCGCGATGGCGAGCTGGTGCGCCTGGGCACCCACGTCCTGGGTTTCGGCGCCTATCTCATCCGCCTGGATGGGGCCCGGCGCATGCTGGACTACGGCCGGCGCATCTTCATGCCGGTGGACCAGACCATGGACCGCTATTGGGACAACGGCATCGCCCCCTACCTGGTCCGCCCCATCCCCGTGCGTCAGCGCACCGACATGGACTCGCGCATTGGTGCCCGGCCCGCCGGCCGGCATGAGGGCCAGCCCCTGGCCATCCAGGTGGCCCGCCGCTGGCAGCGCCTGTCGGACAGCGTGCGCAAGCGCCTGTACCGGGGCTGAACATCCCCCTTAACCCGAAGCGATCAAGGCTGGCGGCGTCCGGCGCTTGGGGGAAAATCAGCGTGGCAGGCTGAGATCCGGCGCGTCCGCGTGGCTCAGCGGTGCGGCGTCCAGGCTGCTGTCCGTCACCACGCGGTTGCGGCCCGCGCGCTTGGCCTCATACAGCGCCATGTCGGCCCGGCGTAGCAGGCTGTCGCCTGTCTCCATGCGGCCGTCCGGACTCAAGGCGCCCGCGGCCACGGCCACGCCGACGGAAATGGTGACCGTGATCTCCCCGCCGTCGGTGGTGACGTTGAACGGCGTCTCGCCGATGCGGCGGCGCAGGCGCTCCGCCACCAGCACGCCGGCGGCCAGGTCGGTGTCGGGCATGACCACGACGAATTCCTCGCCACCCAGCCGGGCCACAAGATCGAAGTTGCGCAGGTTGCGGCTGGCGCGCAGCGCCACTTCTTTCAGCACCTCGTCACCCACGCCGTGGCCGTAGGTGTCGTTCACCACCTTGAAATGGTCGATGTCGAACAGCAGGGCCGCCACCGGCTTGTGGTTGTCCCCGCCCCGGTCCAGCAGGCGCGGCAAGTGGGCGCTGAGGTAGCGGCGGTTGAACAGGCCGGTCAGGCTGTCGGTCAGGGCCAGCGACAGGCTCTGCTCATAATTGGCGCGCAGCCGGTCCTGATAGCGTTTGCGCCGGATCTGGGTCCGGGCGCGGGCCATCAGCTCATTCCGGTCGATGGGCTTGATCAGATAGTCGTTGGCGCCCAGCTCCAGGCCCTTGGCCACGCGATCGATGTCGGTCTCGTCGGCCACCAGCAGCACGGGCACCTGGCGCGTCTTCTCCTGCGAGCGCAGCTGGGAACAGAGGCGCAGGCCATCCTCGCGCATCAGCGTCAGGCTGATGACGATGAAGTCGAAGTCGCCGGCCAGCGCCCGCTCCAGCCCGGTGGCGCAGGTGTCGGCAGCCACCACGCGGCCCCGGTCGCGGCCCAGCGTCTCGGTGATCTTGTCCAGGTCGATGGAGCTGTCCTCCACCACCAGGACGTTGGCGCCCTCCGCCGACTGGTTGTGCATGCTGTCGGTGGAGACCAGCATGCCCAGCTGGCCGGACGTGCTCTCGCGCAGGCGCCATTCATCCATCATCATCTTGAGACGGACGAGCGAGCGCACGCGGGCGAACAGCGCCACGTCGTTCACCGGCTTGGTCAGGAAGTCGTCGGCGCCGGCCTCCAGCCCCCGCACGCGGTCGGCGATGTCGGACAGGGCCGTCACCATGACGACGGGGATGTGCATGATGGCGGGGTCGCTGCGGATGCGCTCGCACACCTCGAAGCCATCCATGCCGGGCATCATGACGTCCAGCAGGACGATGTCGGGCGCCTGCGCCTTGATCTTCTCCAGCGCCTCCGGCCCGCTGCTGGCGGTGATGACGTCGAAGTACTCGCGCGTCAGCTTTGCCGCAAGCAGCTTGACGTTGGGCAGGACATCATCAACGACCAGGACGCGAGCCGACATGACACCACTTATTCCGGCCGCGTCGGGGGAAGACGCGGCTTATTCCAAGGTACTACTGCGCACCCTAATCCAGAAAGCGCCGAACTGTCCGGATGAAAGTGGCAACCGAGATGGGTTTGGCGATGTAGTCATCACAACCGCCTTCCCGGATACGCTCCTCGTCACCCTTCATGGCGAAGGCCGTGACGGCGATGACGGGGATCGACCCAAGCTCTTGATCCTCCTTCAACCAACGCGTCACGTCCAGACCGGAAAGCTCCGGAAGCTGTATGTCCATAAGTATAAGATCCGGACGGTGTGTCCGCGCCAGTTCCACGGCCATGCCGCCATCGCGGGTCTGCACCGTGCGATAGCCGTGCGCCTCCAGCAGGTCGTTGAAGAGCTTCATGTTCAGCTCGTTGTCCTCGACGATGAGGACACATTTTTTTGCGGCGGCAACCGTGGCCATGAGGTGGTCCATGACGATGTGGCGGCTACACTAAGGGACAAGCCGGGCGGGTACAACCGGCATCCGGCGCACTCGCGGGTTACGCCCCCGCTGTTCGATGTCGCGTCGCCATGGCGGCGCCATTCTCCTGTTCTAGGCGTTGTGGGTACCCCCGTGGCGCCCCTGCCCCTCCAACAGGTAATCCGGAAATCTGGTTAAACCAGGGAGAATCGGCAGCGCTGTCATTCACAGCGCCGGCGAATCCGTGAATCGGCCAGCCGAAGCGCCCACCCTGGGTCTCAGCCGGCCAGCTGCCGGCACCACGCGGCCAGATCCAGCAGGCCGTGACGCCGGGGACCGGACGCGTCGGCGGCGGCGATCTCCAGCCGCCGCCCGGCGCGCCGCGCGAAGGCGGCCAGGCGCGCCGGCTCCTCGACCAACCGCCCCAGTGCCCGCATGACCGCGTCGCCCCGGCGGCGATCCTGGGGCGCCAGGGCGGGCAACAGGGCCCGCATGGCGATCAGGGCGCGGCCCACGTCCATGCGGGCGCGCGCCGTGGCCAAGGCACGGTCGTCCCCCCGCCCGCCCCATGCCGCCAGCCGCGCCAGCCGGTGATGATGGCGATATTCCCACGCCGCGATGTCCGCCGGGGGGGCCGCGCCGCCGGCCAGCGTCCGCACGCTGGCGGTGAAGCTGCCCAGCAGGCGCCGCACCTCCCCCCGCCCGTCCACCGGCAGGATCAACCGGTAGGTCAGCAATATCCACACGGCGGCCAGCACGATGGCGGCGAAGGCGTTGAGGAAGCCCTGGAGGTCGTAGCTCATGGGGTTGGTGGGCGCGACCAGGGTCAGGAACAGCAGGGGCATGAAGGCGCCGAAGTCACCGCGCCCAGGCCGCTGGGACATCAAGGCGGCCACCAGGATGACCGGCGCCAGCACCAGGGACAGGCCCCAGAACTCCGACAAGGCGGGCAGCGCCAGGAAGGTGATGGGCAGGGCCAACAGCCCGGCCCAGAGAGCCGCGCGGAACACCTGGAGGCTGACCTGTTCAGGGTTGGCGCGGCTGGCCAGCAGGGCGCCGAAAGCGCTGGTCCAGCTGACCATGACGGTGCCGGCCGGCCATTCGGTGGCGACCCAGAAGCCCGCCGCCAGGCCGACGGAAATCAGGGTGCGCAGGGCGGCGATGATCGCGCTGCCCAGGGGACCATCCGCCGGCTCAGGCAGGGTGAAGGACAGGCGTCGCGTGGGGTCGCGCGCCACCGCCACCTGCACCATGAGGTCCAGCATTTCCCCAAGTTGGTGGGCCGCCGCGATGGACGCCGGATCGGCCGACCGGCGGGCCAGGCGCAACGCGGCGCGCAAGCGGCGGCGGGCGGCGGCGGCGGCCACGCGGAAGGCCGGCCCGTCGCCCGCGCCCAACGGCGTCAGGCAAGCCAGCAGCGGCCCGGCGGCCGGCAGCACGGCCAGCGCCCGCCGGGCGGCATCCACCCGGGCCAGCAGGCCAAACAGGGCGGCGGCCGCGACCCGGGCGCCGTCGGCCTGGCGGCGGAAGGCGACCGACTCGACGGCGGCGTAGGTCGCCAGGTCGTCCAGTCCCTGAAGCTCCGCCAACAGGTCCCGGTGGCGGCCGGGCGCGCCGGCGCCGGCCAGGTCCTGGGTCAGGTCCTGGGCCAGCGCGCCGGTCACGGCGGCGGTGACCCGGCCCACCCGGCTGTCCAGCCGCCGGGCCGCGGTCACCGGCCAGACGATGCCCGACACCGTCATCTTGGCAAGCACCCCCACGACGATGGCGGCGACGCGGGCGGCCGCGATGTCGAAGGTGCGCAAGGGGTCGTCCACGGCCCCCAGCGCCACCAGGGCCAGGGTGTAGCCCGCCAGCACGGCGGCGTAGGACCGGAAGCGGCGCAGGCGGGTGGCCAGCGCCACGCAGCCCGCCAGCCATAGGCTGTAGAGCAGCAGGAAGGCTTCCGGCGACTGGCCGAAGCCCGCCATCAGGGCCAAGGCCGCCGCCGCCCCCACCAGGGTGCCGGCGATGCGCCACACGCTCTTGGCGATGACGGCACCGCTCATGGGGTGGCTGACGATCAGCACCGTCACCGCCGCCGTCTGCGGGCTTTCCAGCTGGAGGGCATAGGCAAGGTAGAGGGCCAGCAGGGCCGCAACCGCCGTACGCACGGCGTGGCCCAACGCCCCCCGGCTGGGAACCAGGGTGGCGATAGACCGTATTGGGAAGGCGAGCGGCACGGGTGGAAACGCCAAAGGAAGGGCGCCGGCCGTTCCCATGAGCGGAACGCCAGCCAGTTCATCGATTTGGATGATGCTCCACACCCCCACCTACGGTCCAATATATGGCTGGATGCCTTTCGATATCCAAAACCGACAGGACGCGCCGCCTTGGACATCCGCCACCTGCGCTATTTCACCGCCGTCGCCGAGGAACTGCACTTCACCCGGGCCGCGGAAAAGCTGGGCATCCGCCAGCCGCCGCTCAGCCAGCAGATCCAGCAGCTGGAAAGGGAGATCGGCAGCCCCCTGTTCCATCGCCTGTCGCGCGGCGTGGAGCTGACGGCCGTCGGCGCCACCTTCCTGCAGGACGCGAAGGTCATCCTGGCGCACATAGACCAGGCTTTGGCCAACGCGCGGCAGGTCGCGCGCGGCGACAAGGGCCGCCTGCGCATGGGCCTCAGCATGTCGGTCACGGCCCATCCCTGGATCGCCCGGCTGATCCGCGATTACCGCGATCAGCATCCGGGGGTACAGCTGACGCTGGAGCTGAACGACTTCGGCCAGCTGACCGACGCCGTGCGCGACGGTGCCCTGGACGTGGCCCTGGTGCGGGGCCGGACGGCGGAAATACCGGGCCTGACCACCTATGCCGTGGTCGAGGAAAGGCTGTTGGCCGCCCTGCCCATGGGCCACCGCCTGGCCGGGGCCGCCGCCCTGGACCTGGCGGAACTGGCGGATGAGGATTTCCTGATCATCCCGCGCACGGCCGGGCCCAACATCTATGACATCATCATCGCCGCCTGCCGCGAGGCAGGGTTCAGCCCCCGCATCGTCCAGGAGGTGCCGGCCTTCCCCCCCTTGCTGAACCTGGTGGAGGCGGGCCTGGGCGTGGCGCTGGCCCCCGACAGCATGCGCAACATGCGCCTGGAAGGCGTGCGTCTGCTGGACCTGAAGGGCGGCTATGACACGGCCCCCATCATGTTGGTCTACCGCGCCAACGAAGGGACGGCCGCCGTGCGAGCGCTGGTCACCCAGGCGCGGCGCGCCGCCGCCGTCCGCACCACCCCCACGCCCTGAGGCACGGCCATGCTGGAACTGAAACTCTTGCGTTCCTTCGTCCTGCTGGCCGAAGAACTGCACTTCGGCCGGGCGGCCGAGCGGCTGCATATCGTCCAGCCGGCCCTGACCCAGCAGATTCAATCCCTGGAACGGCAGATCGGCACGCCCCTGCTGAATCGCGCGCGCGGCCGCATCAGCCTGACCGACGCCGGCGCCCTGGTGCTGGCGGAGGCACGCAAGACCTTGGAGCAGGCGGCGCGGACGGAGGCCATCGGCCGCCTGGCCGGCCGGGGAGAAGTCGGCAAGCTGGAGGTGGGCTTCGTCGGCTCCGCGGGTGTCGGCGCCCTGATGCCGGCGGTGCTGCGTGATTTCCGGCGCAGCCATCCGGCCGTGGAGTTGCACCTGGTGGAAATGGCGGTGGGGCCGCAGCTGGCCGCCATCGCCGCCGGCACCCTGGACATCGGTTTCGTCCGCCTGCCGCCGCTCAGCCTGCCGTCTGGGGTGACGGTGCTGCCCCTGCGGCCGGACAGCCTGGTGGCGGCGCTGCCGGCCGGCCATCCGCTGGCGGCACTGGATGCCATCCCGGTGGCGGCGTTGGCGACGGAGCCCATGGTGCTGCACCACCGCGCCGGGGCGGCGGAGCTGCGCAGCCTGATCGACGACCTGTGCGGCCGCCATGGCTTCACCCCCCAGGTGGTGCAGTCGGTGCCGCAGATATCGCTGACCGTCCGGCTGGTGGCCGCCGGCCTGGGATTGTCGCTCCTGCCCGGGTCCATCGCCTGGCTGGCCGTGGAGGGCGTGGTCTATCGCCCCCTGGCCGATGCCAACATCCAGTACACCCTGGCCTTGGCCCACCGCCCCCAGGATCCGGCACCGGCGGTGCGGGCCTTCGTCAGCCTGGCCGGCGCGGCGGCGGAGGCCTAATCGGCCCCGTCAAGATCGACGCCTTGCCAGCCGCCGCCCAGCGCCTTGTAGAGCGTGATGACGTGCTCCACCCGGGCCAGGCGGCTTTCCGCCTCCCGGTCCTCCGCCTGGTAGGCCTGGCGCTCGCTGTCCAGCACCTTCAGGAAGTCGGTGAGGCCGGCGCTGTACAGGCGGGTGGCGTGATCCAGGGCTTGGCCCGCGTCGTCGCGGGCGGCGGCCAGGGTCTGCTGCCGCCGGGTTTCCGTCTGATAATTCACCAGCGCGTCCTCAACATCGCGCAGCGCCTCCTTCACCGTGCGCTCATAATTGATGCGCGCGGCCTCGGCCTCCGCCTTGGCCATGGTGATGCGGGCGTCGTCGCGGCCGCCGTTGTAGACGGGGCCCGTCACCTGGGCCCCCAGGGAATAGGTGAGGCTGGCCAGGCTGAACAGCTTGCCCAGGTCGGCCGCCTGGGGCAGCAGGGTCAGCGGAATGGCGAAGTGGGGCAGGCTGGCGGCGGTGGCCACGCCGATGCGGGCGGTGGCCGCCGCATAGCGCCGGTCGGCCTGGCGGATATCCGGCCGGTTGGCCACCACCTCGGACGGCACGGACACTGGCAGGCTGTCGGGGAGGGACAGCAGGGGCGCCGGCTGGCTCAATTCCGCCTCCAGTTCCCCCGGGTAGCGGCCCAGCAGAATGGCGATGGCGTGGCTCATGCGCGCCACTGTGGCTTCCAGCGGCGGGGTGGCGGCCTGCACCGTCTCCAGTTGCGCCTTGGCCTGCGCGATGTCCAGCACCGTGCCCAGGCCGCGCTGATAGGCGCGCTGCGCCAGGTCCAGGGCCTTGGTGGCAACGTCGATGTTGTTCCGGGCGATGGTCAGGCGCAGCTGGGCGGCGCGCAGGCGGGCGTAATCGGTCGCCACCTCCGCCAGCAGGCTGACCAGGACGGCGCGGCGGCCTTCCTCGGTCGCGGCGATGTCGGCGTCGGCCGCCTCCACCGCCCGGCGGGTACCCCCGAACACGTCTATCTCCCAGGTCGCGTCCAGTTCCGCCTGCCAGGTGTGATAGCTGCCGATGCCGGCCGGCCAATCCACACTTTCACTGGATCGTTGCAGGGCCGGATCGATACCCAGCCGCACGTCCGGCAGATCCGCGGACTTGGCGATGACCCGCGCTGCCCGGGCCTGCACCAGGCGCTGGCGCGCGATCTTCAAATCTTCGTTATCCGTGATGGCCACCTGGACCAGGCGGCTGAGCGTGGGATCACCGAAGCTGTCCCACCAGGCGCGCATGGCGTCCACGCCGGCCGCCGGCGGCAGCTGTTCGGTCCAACCCTTGGGCAAATCGTCCAGCGGCACGGGCTTGTAGTCTGGGCCGACCACGGAACAGGCGGACACCATGCCGCCCAGCATCAGGGCGGCCAGGGCCTTACGGCGGATCATGGCTCAGATCCTCGATTCCAGACGGGCCAGCACCCGGCCCACGACGCCCTGCGGACGTGCCGCCTCATCCCCCACCGACACGGTGCAGGTCATGCCGGCGGCGAGAACCACGCCGGGCGGCACGGTGTCGATGCCGATGCGCACGGGGATGCGCTGCGCCAGCCGCACCCAGGTGAAGACCGGGTTCACGTCCTGCAGGCCATAGGCGTTGGGCGCGCTGTTGCGGTCGTTAATGCCACGGGCGATGGTCTCGACATGGCCGGTCAGGGGCGCGGCGTAGCCCATGAGCTTCATGCGGGCCGGGTCGCCGTCATGGATGCGGGCCAGCTTGGTTTCCTCGAAATAGCCTGAGACCCAGAAGCTGTCGGTGTCGATGACCGCCACCCGGGGCTGGCCCACCGTGGCGTAGTCGCCCACACGCAGGCGCAGGTTGGTGACGTAGCCGTTGACCGGCGCGCGGATGATGGAGCGTTCCAGGTTCAGGTTGGCCAGGTCCAGCGCCGCCGTCGCCGCGTCCAGCTGGGCATTGGCCACGCTGGCGGTGCTGCGGAACCGATCCTGCTCGGCCTCGGACACCACGCCGGCCAGGCCCTGGCGGCGCTGCGCATCGCTGAGCTTCAGGGCCCGGTCATCGCGCGCGGCGGCGACGGCGGCGCGGGCCTGGGCCTGGGCGATGCGGAACCGCACCGGATCGATGACGAACAGCACGTCGCCCTTGTGGACCAGTTGGTTGTCGTGCACGGGGATTTCGACGATGGTGCCGGGCACCTCCGGCGCCACGTCCACCACCTCCGCCCGCACGCGGCCGTCGCGCGTCCAGGGCGCCAGCATGTAGCGCTGCCAGAGGGCGCCGATCAGCAGGATGGCCAGCGCCACCAGGGCCAGGGTGGAAGCCCCGCGTCCCAGGGCACGCACCAGGATCAAGAGGCGGGCGTTCACAGCAGCACCAGGCCGGCGAGCAGGATGGAAAACAAGGCCGCCTCGACCAGGGCGGGGTGCCAGACGGCGCGCCAGAAGCCCAGGTGGGCCAGCAGGCCGCGCAGCAGCAGGAAAAGCACCAGGGTGGCGGCGACATAGCCGACAATGGGGGCCATGAAGATGCCGGCGACATCCAATTCGGCCATGACGGAAAGAACCTCGTTGGAAGTGTGGAAAAAGAAAAGGACGCGGCCCGAGGGTGCTCCCCTTGCCGCGTCCTTTCCCTGAGCGTGAGGTGCCCGGCAACCCGATGGGAGGGGGGCCGGCGGGCACCGTCACGAAGGGGGCGGAGGGGGGCGGAACCGGATCAGCCGCCCCTGGACCATTTGGTCCTCCCCCGCCCCGTTACGACCCTGTCAGTTGGCCGACAGGGCCTGCGCCGTCAACGCCGCGTCCAGATTGTCGACGCAGGCATTGAAGTCGGCGGAACCGGGGGTGGCGCCGGCGGCGGCACAGGCCTGCTGCTCGCGACCGACCTGGGCCGACACCTGGGCATGCGCGCCCTTCACATGGGTCAGCACGTTGGTGCAGGCGGCGAAGTCGGAATTGGCCGGGTGCAGGCCCATGGCCTGGCAAGCCTGGCTGACCGCCGGGGTCACCACCACCTCGGTGCCTGCGGCATTCGCGCCCAGCGGCGCGGACAGGGCCAGGAAGGACAGGGCGGCGGCGGCAACGGCAACCTTCCGGGACACATTCTTCAGCGGGGCGAACATTCAAACATCTCCATCAATCAACCGGGCCGCGTCCTGTCAGGTACATCGCCTTCAGTCGGCGCGGTCGTTGGTGAGATGAACTATGCGCCCGGCTGCTGCGGTGCGTCTAATATATCGAGATGGCATCTTCGATATCTATTCGATATGGCAGAGACCCGGGCCCACGATCAGAATCCGTGATCGTCGCGCCCTTGAGAAACTATTGGAGGGGCAGCGGCGCAGGGCCCCAAATATTCGGTGCCCGCACGCCGCAGGGACCGCAATGACCAAGGGTCCTTGGCCACCCAGGCGGCCGGTGACGAACAACGGACAAGAACATGGTTAGAGAGCGAATTCGTCTGAGCAGCTTGCACGACCGCGTCATGAGCGCGGAACAGGCGGCGGCCCTGATCCAGGACGGCATGACGGTGGGCATGAGCGGCTTCACCCGCGCCGGCGACGCCAAGGCCGTCCCCCTGGCCCTGATCAATCGCGGCCGAACCGACCCGCTGCACATCAACTTGCTTACCGGCGCCTCGCTGGGCAATGACCTGGACGGCATGCTGGCCGACGCCGGCATGCTGAAGCGCCGCCTGCCCTTCCAGGCCGACGCCCGCCTGCGCGCCGCCATCAACCGGGGCGAGGTCATGTTCATCGACCAGCATCTGTCGGAAATGGTGGAGCAGCTGCGGTCCGGCGCTTTGGGGCATCTCGACTGCGCCATCATCGAGGCCACCGCCATCACCGAGACGGGCGCCATCGTCCCCACCACCAGCGTGGGCAATTCCGCCAGCTTCGCCATCCTGGCCGACAAGGTGATCGTGGAGATCAACCTGGCCCAGCCGGCGGATCTGGAGGGTCTGCACGACATCTACATCCCCAAGCGCCGCCCGGCGCGCGAGCCCATCGGTCTGACCCGGGCGTCGGACCGCGTGGGCACGCCGGCCATCCCGGTGGATCCGGCCAAGATCGCCGCCATCGTGGTGACCAACCAGCCGGACAGCGCCACCACCCTGCAGCCGGCCGACGCCGACACCGCCGCCATCTCGCGCCACCTGATCACCTTTCTGGAACAGGAGGTGCTGGCCGGCCGCCTGCCCCGGCACCTGCCCCCGCTGCAGGCCGGCATCGGCGCCATCGCCAACGCCGTGCTGGCCGGCCTAAAGGACAGCCCCTTCACCGACCTGGAGCTGTATAGCGAGGTGCTGCAGGACAGCGCCTTCGACCTGTTCGACGCGGGCAAGCTGGCCTTCGCCTCGGCCTCCAGCATCGTGCTGACGGCACCGGTCATGGCCCGCGTCATGCCCAACATCGCCAGCTACCGTGACCGCATCGTCCTGCGCCCGCAGGAGGTCAGCAACCATCCCGAGGTGGTGCGCCGCCTGGGCCTGATCGCCATCAACACCGCCATCGAGTGCGACATCTACGGCAACGTGAATTCCACCCACGTCAACGGCACGCACATGATGAACGGCATCGGCGGATCGGGCGACTTCGCCCGCAACGCCCAGCTGTCGGTCTTCGTCACCAAGTCGCTGGCCAAGGACGGCCGCATCTCCAGCATCGTGCCCATGGTCACCCACGTCGACCATACCGAGCATGACGTGGACGTGATCGTCACCGAACGCGGCCCGGCTGACCTGCGCGGCCTGGCCCCGCGGGAGCGGGCGCGGGTGATCATGGAGAACTGCCTGCACCCCAGTTATCGCGGGCAGATGGCCGACTATGTGCGCCGGGCCGTGGCCCGGGGCGGCCAAACCCCGCATGTCCTGGAAGAGGCGTTCAGCTGGCACATCCGCGCGCGCGAAACGGGCAGCATGCTGGCCGAAACCACGCCGGAAGCGCTATCGGCGTGAGGCCACCCGGCCATCCGGAGCGCTGATCTGGTTCATGCGCCGGATCAGCGCCCGGTGGGCGGGCAAGTCCTTGGTGGCGTGGTCACCATAGGCCCGGATGCGGGCGAAGGTCTTCTGCGCCGCCTCTGCCTGGGGAAAGGCGGCGCGGGCCGCCGACAGGTCGGTCTCGAACCCCATGCCGTACAGGATGTACTGGTAGTTGAAGAAGGCGAAGGCCTCCAGATCCAGCGCGAAGTCGAAGCGGCTGGGCGGCCGGGTGCGCCACTGCGCCAGCAGGTCGCGCAAGGCCGGCGGGATGGAGGCGGGATCGCGGTTGTCGCGCCAGAACGGTTCTTCCCGCTTGCTCAGGCAGTAATGCAGCTTCAGGAAGTTGACGATGTTCTCGAAGCGCCGGGTCATCAGCTCGTTGAAGCGGGCGGCCGGCGCGTCCCATCTGCCGTCATGGGGGAACAGCTCCGCCAGCATGCCCACCGCCACCTCGATCAGCACCACGCTGGTGGACTCCAGCGGTTCCAGGAACCCGCCCGCCAGACCGATCGCGACACAGTTCCTGACCCAGGGCGTCTCGCGATAGCCGGCGTCAAAGGCGGTCTTTCGCGGGGCCAGCTCGACACCGGAGCCTAAGTGAGGGGCGACATAGGCGCGCAGAACCTCCTCGGCCTCGTCGTCCGACATGTGGTCGCTGGAATAGACGCAGCCCACGCCGCGGGCACCCTCCAGCCCGATCTCCCAGGTCCAGCCCGCCGCGTGCGCCGTGGCCACGGTGCAGCTTTCCAGGGGGGTGTCGGCCGCCTCATAGGGCACCTTGCAGGACAGGGCGCGGTCGGTGAACAGGATGGACTTCACCGATTTCTGCGGCACGCCCAGGGCGCGGCCGATCAGCTCCGCCCGTAAACCGCTGCAATCCACGTAGAAATCGGCGGCGATCGCCCCGTATTCCCGCGTGACCAGGTGGGCGATGGCGCCGTCGGCCGCCAGCGCCACATCCGTCACCGTGCCCCGCAGGTGCCGGACGCCCAGCTCCCGCGCCCGAGCGGCCAGGGCCTGGGCGGCCTTGGCCGCGTCGAAGTGATAGGCGTAGTTCAGCGGCGCCTCGAAGTCACCCTCCGGCCCGCGCTTGGGCGCCCGCCGGGCATCGGTCACCTGCTGCTGAAAGGTCATGGCCTGGGCGAAGGGCGGGCGGCGGTCGCCGTCCTGCAGCAGCCAATAGGGCACCAGGCCGGCGCCATCCGTGGGGAAGGGCGCCTCGAAGGGATGGAAGAAGCTGTCGTCCTCGCCCCCGTCCACCCAGCGGGCGAAGCGGATGCCCTGCTTGAAGGTGGCGGAGGTGTCGCGCATGAACTGGGCCTCGTTCAGGCCCAGGAATCGCAGAGTGCCGCGGATGGTGGGGAAGGTCCCCTCCCCCACCCCGACGATGCCGATGTCCGGCGCCTCCAGCAGCGTGATGCCGATCGGCCCCCCTTCACGCACGCCCAAGTATTTGGCGAGGTAGGCGGCGGCCAGCCAACCGGCCGTGCCGCCACCGACGATCAGGATGGTTCGCTCGACTGTCATCAACTCTGCTCGGTCATCCACTCAGCTCAGGGCTTGCTCCGGCACGGCCCCCAGCTCACCACTCAGCCGGGCCTTGCGGCCATAGACCAGTTCGAACAGCGGGGACGCCATCATAGTCGTGACGATGGCCATCAGCACCAACATAGAGAACAGCGTGGGGCCGATGATGCCCTTTTGCAGACCGATGTTGATGATGATCAGTTCCATCAGCCCGCGCGAGTTCATCAGGGCGCCGATGCCCAGCGCCGTGCGGTTGTCCTCGCCGCACAGGCGGGCCGCTGCGTAGCAGGCCACACCCTTGGCGGCGATGGAGGCCACCAGCACGCCGAGGGCGATCAGCAGCAGCGAAGCGGAATTCACCATGTCCATGCGGGTGTTGAGGCCGGAGTAGGTGAAGAACATGGGCAGCAGCAGGACCACGGTCAGCGGCTCCACCTTCTTCTTCAGCTCTTCCACGAACTTGCCGCGCGGCATGGCGGTGCCGACGATGAAGCCGCCGAAGATGGCGTGGATGCCCACCGCGTCCATGATGAAGGCGGACAGGCAGAACACCATCAGGGTGATGGCCAGCACGGTGTGCGTCATCTCCCCCCGCCGTTCCACCGCGCGGCCCAGGGGCGCCAGCAGGCGGCGGCCGAACAGGATGACCAGCAGGGCGTAGGCCACACCGCCACCGATGGCCAGCACGGCGACCCCGGGGCCGGCGCCGAAGATGGCCAGCACGATGGCCAGCACACACCAGGAGGCGGCGTCGTCGAAGGCGCCGGCCGTCAGGGACAGGGTGCCCAGGGCGGAGTTGTTGAGGCCGCGCTCATTGATGATGCGGGCCAGCATGGGGAAGGCGGTCAGGGCGATGCAGGCGCCCATGAACAGGGTGGCCTGGCTCTGCGGCAGGCCCTCGGCGAACAGGCCCGGCACCTTCAGCAGCATGGGCGTGATCAGCACGGCGATCAGGAAGGGGGCCGCGATGCCGGAGAAGGAGACGGCGAAGGCGCTCTTGCCGTTGGTGCGGAAATGGTCGCCCCGGAAGGTCGTGCCCACCAGGAACATGTAGAGGCCGACGCCGAACTGGGCGCCGACGTACAGCACGCTTTTGGTCTCCTTGGGGAACAGCTCGGCGGCGAGGCCGGGGAACAGCAGGCCCAGCAGGGACGGGCCCAGCACCACACCGGCGATCATCTCACCCACCACCTGGGGTTGGGCCAGCAGCTTCTGCCCCAGCCAGCCGACGACGCGGCAGGCCAGGATGATGGCGGTGATCTGCAGGAAGAAATGGACGCTGAAATCCGTCGGCGTCAGGGTCCCGTTGGGGCCGTGCGGCGACAGCATGTGGGTCGCCGTGTCGACGATGTTTTGCACCGTGTCGGCGGAAAAAAGATCGGAAGCCATGACGCGATTCCACCCTGTTCTTAGCTTTTGTGCTTGTTAGCGATACCAGGGTTAGGGTGGGCTTTCCGGCGTTGTCAAAAGATAAAATATGTAGGAATGTAGCAACATTCTGAAGACGGGAAATGTAGCAACATGGCCACAATGAGCAGCCGGGATTTCAACCAGGACGTGGGCGGTGCCAAGCGTGCGGCCCTGAGCGAGCCGGTGTTTATCACCGACCGCGGCACCCCCACCCATGTGCTGATGAATTTCGAGACTTTCCTGCGGCTTACCGGCGACGGGCAGAGCATCGTCGATCTGCTGGCCATGCCCGAGGACGTGCCCCTGGCCCCAGCCCGCCTGGACATCGCCTGATGTTCCTGCTGGACACCCCCGTCATCCTGGAACTGCGCGGGGCGAAGGCGGACGACGGCGTGCGCGCCTGGGCCGCCGATATTCCCCGCCAGCAGCTGTTCCTGTCGGCCCTCAGCCTGATGGAGCTAGCGGAGTCGGTCGCCAAGGCGGAGCGGACGGACAAGGCCGCCGGCGCGGCGCTGCGCGCTTGGCTGGACGACCGGGTGATGGTGGCGTTCGAGGGGCGCATCCTGCCCGTGGACGCGGCCGTGGCCCTGCGCCGCACCGGCGTCACCCTGCCCAACAACCGCGACGCCCTGCTGGCCGCCACCGCCCTGGTGCACGGCCTGACGGTGGTCACGCCCAACGTCGCCGCCTACCGCACCGGCCGGCTGAAGGTGTTCAACCCCTGGGGCTACGCCGCCGGGGAGGCGGAGGAGGATATCGCCGACTGGCGCCAGGCGGCCAAGACCAGCCCGGTGTGGCTGAAGAGCCTGTTCCTGCGCTTCTGAGCGCGACGGCGGGTCCGGCTCTCAGCAGGCGGGCCTGGGCAGGGGTTCCAGCGCCACCAGTTCGGCGCGCACCTTGAAGTCGCCGTAGTCGATCAGCATGGACTGCACGATGCCGTTGTCCATCAGCATCATGGCGGTGTCGTAGTCGGGCAGCGCCTGCTGCTCGTCGTTGGCGAAGAAGGCCAGGTGCACCGGCCAGGCCTTGTCCTTGTGCAGGGCGGCCACGACGATGGCATCCTTGGCCAGGGGCTTGGCCTTGCCGATGACGGCGGAGACGGGGCCCGCCTCCTCCGCCTCCGACCCGTCGAACACGGGGCGGACGTAGACCGGCGTGTCGCCGTGGCGGGCCTGGTTGATCAGCAGCAGGGTGTGGGCGGTGGGGAAGACGGTGCCGGGCGCCAGTTCAATGTCCTGGGGCTTGGGCTTCTCGAAATGGGCGACGCCCCCATCCTCGCCGTTCAGGGTCGCCACCCCCTTCATTTCCTCATCCGGTTGGCCGGTGGTCTGCTTGCGGACGTTGAAGCGGTAGACGCTGCCGTCCTTGGCCTCCCACGTCGTGTAGCTGGTGGTCATCTCCTGGTCGTCGGCTTCCGAATAGAGGAAGCGGATCTGGAAGCGCTGTTCCGTGGTCCAGCCGCGGCAGACATCGTTCCAGGCGAAGTTCATGGCGCCGACCACGCCGGTGACGCGGCTGCCCTCACGCGAGGAGGCCAGGGTCAGGCGATAGGCGGCGCGATGGGGGGACATCTGCGCGCCCACCGCCATGACCGTACCGGCCATGGGGCCACCGTTGGAGGTGGGGGCGACCGTGGGCGGGGCGGCAGACGGCGCCGCAGGGGCGGGGGCTGCCGACGATGGGGGCGTGGCGCCGACAGCCATCGCCATCGGCAGGGCCAGAACGGCCAGGGACGCCAAACCCATGCTCACCAGACGTGCGCGCATTCTTATCGTCACTCTCGCTACCTCAACCCGGGCCAAGCCCGAACTCTCAGCATGCCGTGTACCGGGGGCCGACGCCAAGCTTCTTGTCGTCACAGGGCGCCGCACGCCGGCCACCCACCCGGGCCCTTCCGGTGATACGGGCACCGCCGGCCGCTGTCGTCGCCCCCGGTCCCCAGCCTTTGGAATAGGGGGCAGACATTGCCGGTGAAATCTGCCGAAAGGGGGTCGGCAAAAACTGCCGCAGCTGGACTGCAGCCTACCGCTGCAAAACGCAAATCCTTTAATTTCAAAGGTTTATGCGGCGGCACGCCCCTTGCGATCTCCGTCACGCGTCATCCCCGACGCCCCAAACGGAGTAGCGCCCATGACCCCGCCGGACACCGCCCTGCCCCTGATGCCCGCCATCAACCTGACCCTGCCCCGGGGCCAGATGCCGGTGGGCCTGCGCGGTCCCGAGGCGGCGGCCAGCCTGAACCAGCTGCTGGTGCAGGAACTGGCCATGCGCCTGGCGGACGCGGAACGCATCATCACCGAACAGCGCGACCGTATCGACTACCTGGAAACGCTAAGCACCACGGATGAGCTGACCGGCCTGTTGAACCGGCGCGGCTTCCAGATCGCCTTCCGGCGCGAGCTGGCGGGGGCGCGGCGCGGCGGCCGGGGCGGCGTGCTGGTGATGGTCGATCTGGACGGCTTCAAGCGCATCAACGACGTGCACGGCCACCAGGCCGGCGACGCCTACCTGCGCATGGTGGCCCGCACCCTGGCCGACCATGTGCGCGCCCAGGACATCGTCGCCCGCCTGGGCGGCGATGAATTCGCCGTGCTGCTGACCCGCGTGGCGCCCGACCAGGGCATGCAGCGCGCCGAGGCCCTGTCCGCCACCCTGCACCAGATGGCGCTGGACTGGCAGACCCACAGCCTGCCGCTGAAGGCCAGCTTCGGCTGCCAGGCCTACGGCGCCGACGACCGCGAGGATGAGGTGCTGCACCGCGCCGACGTGCTGATGTACCAGACCAAGGCGGCTTCTAAAGCGGCTTGACGCCGCCCTGCCCTGCGGGCCCTTGCTATCGTATCAGTGTATCGTAATCGGCGTGCGTGCCGATCCAGAACCAATAGATCGTGTCGCCTTCGGAAAGCCCAAGCGCCCGGTAGTGCAGACCCACACGTATTGAATACATCGGCTCTTTTGTGTTCAGCCGCTTGAAATGGAGCGCCGCGTATTGCGGATCCATTTTCCACATGACGTATGCACGCTTGGCCGACTTTCGGATGTTTCGCGGCAACTGACGGTATAGCCGCCAGAAGCCCTTGGTCGCCCGCGACTGCATTATTCCGGCAATTCGTCCGGTATGAGGGGCAATGTTTCGCCGTGCAGGATCTGCGCCCGCACATCTCTTGCGATCTCATCCAGCTTCACGGTGTCCCGGCTGAATTTCGCCTGCCATTCCAGCTCATCCTCCATCTCATCGAGCATGAGCGTGGCAATCTGGTCCTGCTCAGCAGCCGGCAACTTCGCCGCTCGTTCGAACGCTTTTTCCAGCAGCGTGGCCATGGCGCGGTTCCTTAATTCTGTCTTCACAATGTAGGCACCGGGGATGGATGCGTCAAACGACCCGAGCCACTACCCCTGCCGCCGGTAGCTGCCCTTGAGGAAGGGCGTCCAGGTCTGGCCGCCGTCGATGGAGCGGTCGATGGCGGTTTCCATGTGATCGGGCACGGGCCACCAATAGCGGTGGCGGGCGCGGCCGCGCGGGGAGGTGCGGATGAAGGTGTAGCCTTCGGCGCCCGGTTCCTCCACCCCCTCCACCGGCCCCCACAGGCCGGGCGCCGGGGTGGCCGGCACATAGCCCATGTCGTCGAACCAGAACAGCAGATGCACCGCCACGTCGGAGTCCCAGGTCAGGACGCCGTGCGCGGTGAAGGTGCCGGCCTCCCCCCGGTCGAAGACATAGTCCAGCACCAGATGATGGGCATTGAGCGCGGGGCGCACGGTCATGCGCGCCACGCCCGGGCCCCCGGTGCCGAAGGGGCTGGGCAGCACCGCCTCCGTGCCCGCCCAGTCGCCGGCGAAGGCGGCGGTCAGCCGCCGCATCTCCTCCTGCATGACCTTCTCCTCGGCTTACGGCCCCCCGGCTTACGGCTGTCCGGCCTTGGCGTCGGCCTTGCCCGCATCCTTCTTGCCCACCTCCTTCTTGGGCGCCGCCGCCTTCAGGCTGCCGCTATCCAGGTTCAGCTGGGCGGCGGGGATGACCTGCACCTTGGGGTATTTCTGCTTCAGGGCGGGCAGGAACTGGGCGCTGTCGCCCACCACCACCAGGCTGCTTTGGGCCGGCGACAGGGTGCGGGCGGCGGCAGCCTGCACCTGGGCGGGGGTCACGGCCTGGACGCTGCTGATGTAGCGGCCGATTTCGCCCAGGTCGACGCCCTGCAGGGCCAGGCTGCCCACCAGACTGGCCACGCCGTGGGTGGTTTCCACCGTGCGGCCGAAATTGCCGATCAATACGGCCTTGCGGCCGGCCAGCTCCGCCTCGCCCGGCGCCTGGGTGCCCAGCTTGCCCATCTCCGTCATGATCAGGCCGGCGACCTCAGGCGCGGAGGGGTTCTTGGTCTGTGTGCTGGCGACGAAGGGCCCCGGCACCCGGCGGAAATCCAGGGCCGAGCCGGCGCCGTAGCTCAGGCCCCGCTTGATGCGGATTTCCTCGTTCAGGCGCGAGGAATAGCCCACGCCCAGCACGGCGTTGGCCACGCTGGCCGGGTAGTAGTCCTTGTCCGACCGGGCCAAGCCCGGCCGCACCACCAGCACCGCCGCCTGGCCGGCCTTGGGCAGGTCCACCACAACGGCGCGCCCGGCGGGTTGCGCGGGCGAGGCGGGCAGCGCCGGCAGGGGCGTCGCCGGCTTCGCCCAGTCCCCGAACAGCTTCTGGGCGATGCCGAAGCCCTGCTCCGCCGTCAGCGGGCCGGCCAGCACCAGGGTGGCGTTATCCGGCCGCCACCAGGTGTGGTGATAGGCGGAAAGGTCGGCGGGCTTCAGCGCCGCCAGCGATTTGGGCGTGCCGGTCAGTGGGTGGCCGTAGGCGGCGTCGGCGTAGAGCACGCGCGGGCCCACCAGCTTGGCGATCCCGGCGGGGTCCTTCAGCGCGACGGACAGGCCGTCCAGCGCCTGGTGCCGCTCCCGCTCCAGCTCGTCCTTCTGAAAGGCCGGGTTGCGGGCCACGTCGGCGAAGATCTCCATGGCCGGGGCCAACACGTCGCCCTTCACCAGCAGCGACAGCTCCGACCCGTCCCAGCCGGCGGCGGCGTTCAGGGTGCCGCCCAGCGCCTCGACATCGCGCGCGATCTCCGGGGCGGAGCGCTTGGCCGTGCCCTTGGTCAGCACGCTGGCGGTCATGGCCGCCGTGCCGGGCAGGCGTGCCGGGTCCACCGCCCCGCCGCCGCCGATGCGCAGGCTGGCCTGGATCAGCGGCACGCCGTGGGTGGGCGCCACGATGACGCGCAGGCCGTTGGCCAGGCGCTTTTCCACCGGCTGCGGCAGGGCCGCGTCCACGGCCGGGCCGGCGGTGGGCGGGGCCTGGCGCTGGTCGGCCGGGGCCGGCTGCACCACCTTCAGGTCGGCCGGCACCACCAGCGGGGCCGCGTCGATGGCGGGGGAGGTCGCCACCGTGTCGGTGCCCTTCTCGGCTCCCTCCGCGGGAACATAACGCACGGAAATCTTGGTCTCGGGCTTCAGCCAGGTGGCCGCCACCCGCTTCACATCGTCGGCCGTCACCGCCTGCACGTCGGCCAGCAGGGTGTCGGCACGCTTGGGATCGCCGAAGATGACGGCGGCGCGGGCCAGCAGGCTGGCGCGGCCGTTGGCCGTCTCCCGCTCCTCCAGTTCATCGGTCACCAGCTGGTTGCGGGCGGCGGCCAGCTCGGCCTCCGTCACGCCGTCCTTGGACACCTTGTCCAGTTCCTCCAGCAGGGCCTTCTCCCCCGCCTCGGCCGTGGCGCCGCCGGCCAGGATGGCGCCGATGGCGTAGGCGCCCGGCTGCTGGTTCACCTCCTGGAAGGTGAAGACCTGGCTGGCCACCTGCTTCTCATAGACCAGGGACTGGTTCAGGCGGCTGCTGTCGCCATGGCCCAGGATGCTGTCCAGCACCAGCAGGGCCGGCAGGTCCTTGTCCGTCGCCTTGGGGAAGGGATAGCTCAGCAGCACGGCCGGCAGGGGGGCGTTGGCCTCCGTCACCGTCAGGGTCTGCGGGGCGGTGCGCGCCGGCTCCACCGCCGTCACCCGCGGGATGGGCGTGGCCGGATGGGTCAGGGGGCCGAAATACTTGTCCACCCAGGCGTTCAGTTCCTCGGGCTTGAAGTTGCCCACCACCACCAGGGTGGCGTTGTCCGGCCGGTAATAGGTGGCGTGGAAGGCCTGCACGTCCTGCAGGGTAGCGGCGTCCAGATCCTCGATGCTGCCGATGCCGGGGCGGCCGTAGGGATGCACCTTGAAGCTGACCTGCGGGAACATGAGGTAGAACAGCTTGCCGTAGGGCTGGGCCAGCACCCGCTGCCGCAATTCCTCCTTCACCACGTCACGCTCGGACTTGAAGTTCTCCTCATCCACGACGAGGGAGCCCATGCGTTCCGCCTCCGCCCACAGGATGCGCTCCAGGTGGTTGGCGGGCACGGTCTCGAAATAGTTGGTGTAGTCGGCGTTGGTGGAGGCGTTGTTGTAGCCGCCCACATCCTCCGTCAGGCGGTCGAACTGCTCCGCCGCCATGTCGCGCGTGCTCTTGAACATCATGTGCTCGAAGAGGTGGGCGAAGCCGCTGCGCCCCTTGGGATCATCCTTGGAGCCGACGCTGTACCACACCTGCACCGACACGGTGGGCGTGGTGGTGTCCGGCAGGGCGATGACCTTCAGGCCGTTGGCCAGCGTGCGCTCGGTGATGGCCAGCGGCGGCACCGACACCTTGCCCCCCGGTACCTCCGCCCCCGGCACGATGGGCGTGTCGGCCGCCCCCATCCCCCCTGCCAGCGCGGGCAGGCTGGAGCAGAGGGCCGTGGTCAGGGCCAGGGCCTTGGCCGCGGCCGTGAACGTGCGGGTGAAGCGCATCATGGGTGCCGTCTTCCTTCTTGGGCTGCCGGCCGCGCGACTGCGGCGTCCGGGAATGGGCCTGGTTCCTACATAGCCCAAAACCGCCCGGCTGAGGCGGGGCATTTGGTTAATTCGTTGTAACAAAACGATCCCCACCACGTTCGCGCCCCCGCCCAAGCCCTGGCCCCGCCCACTGTCACGCCCATGCGGGCGACAGGCGGGCCCGGCATGCGGCGGAAGGCTGCCATGCAAGAATGAAAGTCACTTGCATTCACAATTCCCGACGCATAACCATCCCGTTAGAAATGATAATAATTATTAGTTGCTGGAGCCTTTCCATGTCCAACCTGCGGCAGTTCCTCTCTGTGTATCCCCTGGCCTTGGCCTCGGCCGTCTCCATGGTCGCCCTGAGCGCCGGCGGCGCCTGGGCGGCGGACGACGCGGCGCCTGACGCCAGCCCCTCCAGCGAGGTGGTGATCATCGGCCAGCGTTCCGCCACCGATGCCGCCAGCGCCCTGAAGGCCGCGGCCCCGCTGGTGGAAACGCCGCAGTCGGTCAGCGTCATCAGCCGGGATGAGCTGAACCTGCGCGTGGCGGAAAACCTGAACGACGCCCTGAACTACACGGCCGGTGTCGCCACCGACACGCGCGGCAACACCGCCGGCCGCTATGACCTGATGACCGTGCGCGGCTTCAACGCCGACCAGTACCTGGACGGCCTGCACCTCATCAGCTCGGTCAACGGCTACGCCACGCCGCAGATCGACCTGTCCTTCCTGGAGCGGATCGAGGTGGTGAAAGGCCCGGCCTCCGTGCTCTACGGCAACGCCAACCCCGGCGGCATCGCCGCCCTGACCAGCAAGCTGCCCACCGGCCAGACCTTCGGTGAGGTCAGCGTGACCGCCGGCAGCTTTGGCACCGTGCGCGAAACGGCGGACATCGGCGGCACGCTCGACCCCAACGGCGTGCTGAGCTATCGCCTGGTGGGGGTCAACGACCGCTCCGACACCCAGATCAGCCACACCGAGTCCGAACGCTTCGGCGTCAGCCCCAGCCTGACCTACCGCCCCGACGACAAGACCAGCTGGACCGTGCTGTACGTGCACCAGCAGGACCCCCGGAGCGGCGCCTATGGCTCCGTGCCCGTCCAGGGCTCGCTGCTGCCCAACCCCAATGGCCAGGTCGCGCGCGACTTCTATGATGGCGAGCCGGATTTCGAGCGGTTCAACCGCACCGAAAACATGGTCACCTCGCTGTTCACCCACAAGTTCGACGACGACTGGGCGGTGCACCAGAACACCCGCTACATGCACCTGACGACGCTGTACAACAGCGTCTACAACGCCGGCTACTTCACCGACGCCAATGAGACCAAGCTGGCCCGCGCCCTGGCCGTGGCGCGGGAGGAGCTGAACAACGTCACGCTGGACAACAACGTCACCGGCGTGGTGCGCACCGGCGCCCTGACCCACAACCTGATCTTCGGCGTCGACTTCCAGAACACCGTGCAGACGGAGGCCTCGGGCTTCGGCGGCAGCGTCGCCGACATCGACGTCTTCAACCCCGTCTACGGCTCCGCCTTCACCCTGCCGGCCACCAGCTTCGACGTGCGCCTGCACATGAGCCAGACCGGCGTCTACGCCCAGGACCAGATCTCCTACGGCGGCTTCCGCCTGGTGCTGAGCGGCCGCAACGACTGGCTGGACATCAGCCAGCTGGACCATCTCAGCAACGGCACGACGTCGAAGGATGAGAGCAAGTTCACCGGCCGCGCCGGCCTGCTCTACCTGTTCGACAACGGGGTGGCGCCCTACGTGTCCTACGCCACCTCCTTCCTGCCGCAGACCACGGTGGACCGGAACGGCAACGTGCTGGCCCCGACGGAGGGCAAGCAGGTCGAGGTGGGCGTGAAGTACCAGCCCAAGGTGTGGAACGCCCTGCTGACCGCCAGCCTGTATGAGCTGCGCGAGACCAACGTCGCCACCACCGACCCCAGCTTCCCCACCGCCTCCATCGCGGCGGGTGAGGTGCGGTCGCGCGGCGTGGAGCTGGAGGGCTCGGCCCACCCCATCACCGGGCTGACCCTGCACGCCAGCTACACCTACATCGACAACCAGGTGACCAAGGACAATTCCGGCCTGGAAGGCACCCGCCCCTACGCCGTGCCGCAGACCACGGCCAACGGCTATGCCAACTACATCCTGCAGGACGGCCCCCTGGCCGGCCTGGGCTTCGGCGGCGGCGTGCGCTACATCGGCCGCGGCTACAACGGCGTGGCCGGCAGCGGCAGCCTGACCATCCCCGGCGCCACCCTGTTCGACCTGATGGGCAGCTACGACTTCAAGCACCTGGCCCCGCAGCTGGACGGCCTGACCCTGAACATCGACGCCACCAACCTGCTGGACCGCCGCTACATCTCCTCCTGCTACAGCAGCATCTGGTGCTGGTACGGCCCGGGGCGGGACGTGAAGGCGAACGTGGCGTATCGGTGGTGATGCGCTGAGGTAGGAGAGTACTGGACGCGCCAGCCCGGGGCGGGAGCTTCGGGCTGGCGCGTCCAGGGTGAATTGAGGCTATTGTTTACCACTATAGCGGCGCATTGGGGGACCCAACGCCGAGCAGAGCACTTTACGCGCCAAGCTAATGTCGCGTCGAGGCGAGCCTCCCTTGCGACATGGATCTTATTGCGAATTGAAACCTATAGTGGTTTTATAGGGCATCGCCTCCATGTCGTTCAGCGGCGGGACACTTCTGACCTGAGATAGTGGGAACGAATTGTGCCTTCAATCACTCTCTACCAAGACTCGGCCGCCGATGTTCAAATGGTTCGCTCTCTGCTCACTGCTGCGGGATTGGCGCTTGACGGCGATGCGCTACCTTCAGGTTCCCCAGTCTGCCTAAATCCCAGTCCGGCGATCCTTGTCCTGCTATACGAGAGCTTAACTGATGATAAGATATTTGAAGCCGCAATGACAGCGGCGGCTAGCGAAGGACGTAGAATAATTGGAATCTGGCCCAAAAGCGATGCAGCCAAGGAAGTACCGGCCACATTCAAAAAGTATAGTTCTGATCAGGTGATTTGGGATGCAGCACGCGTCCGGCAAGCAATTTGCGGGCTGGATCAACCAGCCTATGACACTTTAGACGGATCGCCACAGGTCGCACCTTTTACGGCGCGAAATTGCTAAATTGAAATTACACACCTACGTCATCGAACACGATCTTGGGTTTGCGCCGAATCCATTCTTCGGCGCCTGTACATTAGCGTGTTGCAAAGCCGATATTCGTAAATACGCAAAAGTTGGCGATTTTGTTATAGGAACCGGTAGCGTTAAAGTGGGCCGCCAGGGGTATTTGACCTATTGGATGCACGTCGAAGAAATCATTACCTTCGATCAATTCTGGAATGATCCACGCTTCACATTAAAAAAGCCGGCTATGCGAGGCAGCGCAATGCAACGCCATGGCGATAACATTTATTTCCGTGACCTACATACAGGTGAGTGGCGCTGGGTAGATTCGTTTCATAGCGAGATTGATGGACAGCTAAGCCTCTATAATCTTCGAAAGGATACTAGCCGCACGGACCGCGTGCTGGTTGGCCATGAATTTGCGTACTGGGGTTCAGCTGGCCCTAAGATTCCACAATCTCTATCGGATTTTGTCGTAAAGTTCCAAGGCTGGAAGTGCAATTTCCAGCCGGATCGGCTGGCAGCCATGCTTGCTTGGCTTAGCCAACAGCCCGAGCGAGGGTATCTAGGTGAGCCTGCTGACTGGGCGCATATCGACCTTTAGCAAAGGTTTACCCGGCAGGATCAGCGACACCAAGGGCGGTGCAATGCGTTGCAACACTTGAATCGGCAAGTGTTGTTCGGAATCTTATAATATTTCGCCGGCGAAGCTGGTGCGCAACCTCTCCCCTTCCACGAACGCTAATGCGATGGGCATCAAGCGGTGTCACGTCAAGCTCAGCGTACAGCGCTTCTAATCTATCTCCGAGACTAAGAGCATTAAGTATTGCAGCTTTTCGCGCGATCTGCACACGAACGCTTTTATCATCTGGAAATATAGTACGGACTTTCTCAACTTCAGTGAGAAGCAAGCGCAATTGCTCGGCGCTCGCCGTAAAAGGGATAGCAGCCGACCCAAAAGCCGCAACTGAACCGTTAATGTCGACACACACCTCCGGCCGAAAAGAAAGATATTGCTTTTCTAGATCGACAATGATCGTTCCTTGTCCTTCTTGGCGAAGAAGATGAAACATCTCGTGGCCAAGGAAGATCGCCTCTTCCCACTCCCAGAATAAGTTCCTCCTTGCTTCGAGATCAGAAACAAAAGTTCGAACCAATTGCAAGAATCGGAAACTAACGTCATTGCGATGGGGAAAAAGTCTCTCTGGCTCAGAACGCTTTCGCATCCTCGAACGAGCAAGGCGCACACCTTCCGCATGTATTGCTTTGATGACGGCCTCTTCTACGATCTGCGCACGAGCACCGTCCTCAACCTCATCGATTCTCCGGTCACTTCGCCGCTTGCAATCCAATAGCTTACGAAGCACGGGCGACCAGCCAAGAACTGCCGCATTTGCCAGATGCATTACGTCATGATAGCGGTAACCATCATCGTCATAATTATTATCCGTAAGTGGATCGCCTAACTGCCTTCCTTCAAAATACATACGAGCCTTATTATTGCCTAGAGTGACAAATGACACTTCGAATTTTCTTGGTATTTGTTCCGCTATTTTGTAATTACGATCGTGCAATGGGGTTCTTCGCCCCCTCTTTTGCCTCATCATGACTTTTTTAATATTTTTTGCGGCGACTTTACTGAGTTTTATATTATAAAGGCTCGCCAAGGCTGACAGATGCCAAATAATCTCCCCTAGAACCTGATTCATATCACGATCTGGAAGAGTTCTATTCAGCTCACGCTCGATCTCTGGTAGCTTCTGCCTCAAAAGTTCGGCATTTAGCTGCCAAAGCACTGCAAGGCAAACTTCAACCAACGTGGCATCGCTGGTCCGCGCTGTCAGGAATGCCAATTTCTGATAATCATCAAACTTAATTTCCGACGCTGAGATAGGAAATACCTGCGCAGCCTCAAGGAACTGAGCACTTCTCTCAGGGGTCAACGCTCCTTTGATGCGCCGAGCCCGGTCGTTATCGGCCCCAATTTCGTCCTTCAGATTCTTGATATCGAGCGCAAGAATGTTAATTTCCCGCGTCGGTGCGATCACCTTATCCACATAGAAGCAATACCACAACGCATCACCAAGCTCCTCTTCTATCTCTTCACTCTTCCCTCGCCAGTTGACTTCTTTAGGACCAAGAAGCCGCTTTTTGATAGCTGCAACAACCGACCCTACCTCGCCTGCCAAACCATATAAAGCAATATCAAGACGCACAGAATGCTTGCGGTCAGCAAACTGATCGCTTTCTTCGACAAATGCCTGATATTCTGAAACGAGCATTTGGCCCTCCCGATCTCCCCACATGATCAAACAATGGCCAAAAGCGCAAGATAAAGTTGTGGCTCAAGCCTCAGCTGGCACAGCTAAAGTTAAAACAAGGACGGTTGCTGTTTGCTAACATCACCCCATCGGACGTCGGGTATCTCAGGAGAATGCGAGATCTGAAGCCCCCACTTGGGCGGAAAAAAAGGAACACTGATTGGCTTTCTAGCCGAACGATAAACCTGCTTGATACGCTGTCGATTAGCGATACCTTTAATATCGGGATGCGCAGCACGCGCATATTTGGAAATTTCACAGAACAAATTCTGACAGTCGATTGGCTGTAGGGGGCGCCCAAAAAGACCCGGAAAATTGATTCCACGCTCCGCGAACTCATCGGCCTGGCGTTCTGTGATCTTCATGATCACGCGTTCAGCATCAGCAAGCGAAGCAGATGGAAAGCATTTCGAAATGCCATCCAAAGCACCTGGCCCCGCAACAACAAACTCACCCTCATCGAAATCCAGCATCGACGAGTAGTTGAGATCTATTGTAAATTGGAAGGCTAGAAACTTTCCAATTCCAGGATAAGACAAAAGAAGATTAAATACAGAGCGAAGACTATCCGCTCTACATATTCGCGCAGGAAGCCTATCGTTCATCATCGATTTCAATAAACGTAGGTGGTTTGTATGCTTGCGCTCCGCACCATAAGAAGGCGAAGGCATTATATAAGCAGCAGAATAGATACGGCCACCGCAACCAATGATTTTATGAAGCGCCCGATCTAATAAATCAAAATCAGCGCCCTGCCATGAAATAGGACCAACCTCGCGCTCCAGCGCTTCCCAGGTCTCTATTTTATTGAATAGCTTAAAAAGTATAGTACGAAAGAAGAGTTCATCAACCGCCTGCGAGCGGTGGCCATGATATTGGACTTCACGGATAAGATACTGACTTACCCTATCAGAAGCTCGATAAGTATTGGTAAATCTATGTTCTTTTAGTATTCGATCGGACGTCCACGGCGAGGGCTTACCCGCAAGCCGCCGATAGTATATGAAGAGGCGCTCAGCTGCAAACTGCCAATAAGTGTCAAAAACAGGGGATCTATCCATGTATCACCAATATGGCGGAACAGCTTTGCTTAAACTAGCGGTTAAATCAAACGGGCGGCGCCCTTCCAGACGCCGCCCGCCTTGACACTCCGCCTCAGCGACGGTCCCGGCCTCAGCCTTCCTTGGCCTCGGTGGTCACCTTGGGCTTGGGCAGGTCGAGCTTTATGTGCAGTTCCTTCAGCCGCGCGGTGTCGACGGCGTTGGGGGCCTGCATCAGCAGGTCTTCGGCGCGCTGGTTCAGCGGGAAGACGATGACCTCGCGGATGTTGGGCTCATCGGCCAGCAGCATGACGATGCGGTCGATGCCAGGCGCGGAACCGCCGTGCGGCGGGGCGCCCAGCTTGAAGGCCGAGAGCATGCCGCCGAAGCGGGTCTCGAGGTCTTCGGCCGTATAGCCGGCGATCTCGAACGCCTTGTACATGATCTCGGGCTTGTGGTTACGGATGGCGCCCGAGGACAGTTCGATGCCGTTGCAGACGATGTCGTACTGGAAGGCCTTGATGTCCAGCGGGTTCATGCTGGTCAGGGCCTCCAGGCCGCCCTGCGGCATGGAGAAGGGGTTGTGGGAGAAGTCGATCTTCCCCGTCTCCTCATCCTTCTCGTACATCGGGAAGTCGACGATCCAGCAGAAGCGGAAGGCGTCCTTCTCGATCAGGTCCAGTTCCTCACCGATGCGGGTGCGGGCCTGGCCCGCCAGCTTGGCGGCGGGGCCTTCCAGGTCGCAGACGAAGAACACGGCGTCGCCGTCCACGGCGCCGGTCAGCTCGCGCAGCACACCTTGCGCCGCCTCGGGCACGAACTTGGCGATGGGGCCCTTGCCGGTGCCGTTCTCGAACAGGATGTAGCCCAGGCCGGGCGCGCCCAGGCCGCGGGCCCAGTCGTTCAGCTTGTCGAAGAAGCTACGGGGCTTGTCCCCCACGGCCGGCGCCTTGACGCAGCGGACCACGCCGCCCTTGTCCAGCACGCCGCGGAAGGCCTTGAACTCCACGTCGTCGCGGCGGAACACGGCCGACACGTCGGTGATCACCAGCGGGTTGCGCAGGTCCGGCTTGTCGTTGCCGTACTTCAGCATGCTCTCGGCATAGGGAATGCGCGGGAACGGATAGGGGCTGACGGTCTTGGCCACACCGGTGAAGTCGCGGAACTCGGTGAAGATGCCGTGGATGACGGGCTCGATGGCGGCGAACACGTCGTCCTGGGTGACATAGCTCATCTCGAAGTCGAGCTGGTAGAACTCGCCGGGGGAGCGGTCGGCGCGGCTGTCCTCGTCACGGAAGCAGGGGGCGATCTGGAAATAGCGGTCGAAGCCCGCCACCATCAGCAGCTGCTTGAACTGCTGCGGCGCCTGCGGCAGGGCGTAGAACTTGCCCGGATGGTTGCGCGCCGGAACCAGGAAGTCGCGCGCACCCTCCGGCGAGGACGAGGTCAGGATGGGGGTCTGGAACTCGGTGAACCCGGCCTCGATCATGCGGCGGCGGGCCGAGGCGATGACGTTGGAGCGCAGGTGGATGTTGCGGTGCATCTTGGTACGCCGCAGATCCAGGAAGCGGTAGCGCAGGCGGATGTCCTCGCCCGCGTCCTGGTCGGAATTCACCTGCAGGGGCAGCTGGTCGGCCAGGCTCTGCACCACGATCTCATCCGCCTTCACCTCGATGTGGCCGGTGGGCAGCTTGTCGTTGATGGTGTCGGCCGTGCGGGCCACCACGCGGCCGGTCACGGTGATGACCGATTCCAGGCGGGCGGATTCCAGCACCTTGAAGCCGGGATTATCGATATCGATCACGCACTGGGTCAGGCCGTAATTGTCGCGCAGGTCGACGAACAGCAGTTGGCCGTGGTCACGCTTGCGGTGGATCCAGCCGGAGAGGCGGACGGTCTGGCCGGCGTCTTCCTGACGCAGGGCGCCGCAGGTGTGGGTACGATAGGGATGCATGGGGCCGGGCCTTGACGAGTGCGGGTTGGGCAATAGCGCCGCCGATCCGCGAAAACGCGGACTGACGGACCGGCGGACACTAGGGCCGGACGGGGGCGGATTGTCAAGACGGCCGGGCCGATTTGCCCGGCGCCCGGCCGCCTTGGTCCCCCTTAATAACTGATCTTGACGCTACCCATGACCGACCGGGGGCTGCCCGGCAGGTTCAGGTTGGCGTTGGAGCCGTGGGCCGAGACGATGTAGCGCTCATCCGTGATGTTGTAGACGTTGACCTGCAGGGTCACCGGCCCCTGACGGTACCAGGCCATGGCGTCCACCGTGACATAGGACGGCAGGGTCACGGTGTTGCCCGGGTTGGCGTAGCGGTCGCCGACATAGTTCATGCCGCCACCCAGGCCGAAACGGTCGCCGAAGGCCTTGGTCAGCCACAGGTTGGTGCTGTGGCGCGGCGTGATGGTGGCGCGCTTGCCCTGCACATTCTGGCCGGCGTCCTTGGCCACGGATTCCGTGACGCGGGCATCCAGATAGGCATAGCCGGCGATGGCCTTCCACCCGTCCGACAGGTCCAGCGCCCCGGTCAGCTCCACACCATCCGTGCGCTGCACGCCGATGGGCAGCAGCTTCTGGGTCACCGGGTCGGTGGTCTTGATGCCGCTGCGTTCCAGGCGGAACAGCGAGGCCGTGGTGCTGAGCCGGCCCTGCCAGAAGTCCAGCTTGGCGCCCACCTCGACATTGCGGGTGCTTTCCGGCGCGATGTCGGCGTTGTTGGCGGCAACGGAGAAGGCCTCGCCCGAGGGCTGGAACGAGCGGCTCCACGACACGTAGTAGGACTGGGCGACCTCGGCCTTGTCGTCCGTCGGCTGCCACACCAGGCCGGCGCGCGGGCTCCAGTTCCGATCCGTGCGGCTGAGGTTGGCCAGGTTGGCGAGATGCTGCAGCGTGCGCTGCTCGAACCGGTCGAATCGCATGCCCACCAGCGCCTTCAGCTGCGGCAGCAGGGTCACCATGTCCTGGGCATAGACGCCGGTGGTGTCGAACAGGCCGCGGTTGTTGGCGGTGATGGTGCCGAAGGTGCCGGGGTTCAGGGTCGGCAGCACCGGGTTGAACAGCGCGACGGTGGCCACCGTGCCCTGGGAATAGGTGATGGCGTCCTTGGTCTGGTGCCCGACCTCCAGCCCCAGCAGCAGCTGGTTGTCGATGCCCGCCAGGCTGAACTTCTGCACCGCCTCGCTCTGGTTGAACCAGCCGTGCTCATACCGGCCGACGATGGAGCGGGTGAGGGCCGCCGTGCGCGCCGCCTCGTTGACCGAACCGACCAGCGTGTTGCGGCGGTCCAGGTTGTAGCGGTAGTAGCGGAAGGCGTTGCGCAGCGACAGGCTGTCGTTCACCTCATGCGTCAGCGTCTCGGTGGTGGAGCGGACGCGGGACTGGCTGTAGTCCGCGTCCCGGGCGTTGGCGGCGCCGTAATAGGTGCCGGGCGCCACGTCCACCGGCAGGCCGTGATAGGCCGGGATGCCGAAATCGGTGACGCGCTTGTCCTCCAGGTAATCGGCCTGGACCAGCAGCTTGGTCTTTTCATCCAGGTTGAATTCCACCGAGGGCGCCACGGCCTTGCGGTCCAGGAACTGCTGCTGGCGATAGCTGTCGGCGGCCTCGATGGCGCCGGTCAGGCGCAGGGCGATACCGGTGTCGGGCAGCACATGGGCCAGGTCCACCTCCCCCCGCCGGTCGTCCCAGCCGCCATAGCGGAAGCTCGCCTCCGCCAAATCGATGCCCGGCTTCTTGGTGATGCGGTTGATCAGGCCGCCGGAGGAGCCGCGGCCGTAGAGGACGGAGGCCGGCCCCTTCACCACCTCGACCGATTGCAGGTTCGACAGGTCGCGGAAATAGAGGGCGTCGTCGCGCAGGCCGTCGACATACTGGTCGGTGATGGCGGAGAAGCCGCGGATGGAAACCTGGTCGCGCTGGCCGTCGCCGGTGGACAGGCCGATGCCGGGGATGTTGCGCATGACGTCCTGCAGCGACAGGGCGCCCTGGTCCCGCATCACCGCCAGGGGCACCACGTTCACCGTCTGCGGCACGTCGCGCAGCGCCATGTCCATGCGCGTGGCGCTGACCGCGTCCTTGGGGTTGTAGCCCATCGCCGCCTGGCGGTCGGCGCTGACCACCACCTCGGGCAGGGCGCCGCCGGACTTGGCCCCCTCGGCGGCGGCATCGGCCTCATCGGGGCCGGCGGCGAAGGCCGTGAGGGGCAGCAGGGCGGTGAAGAGGCAGGCGGAAAGCAGCAGGCGGGCGCGCATCACAGAGGTCCCCTTTGTTCTTATGCGAATGTTTTTGATAATCACTCGCATATTAAGCCTGCGACATTCTGTCAAGCGAACCCTCCCGGCCCCCGGCCACCCTTGCCGGCGGGTAACGCCGTATCGATGGCAAAACTGCGATTTTCAGGATGCGAATGGCTGCCATGCGTGGGGATGGTCCGCGGCGCCCAGGCGGGGCGACGGAAACACCGTCCCATCCGTCCCGACTCGATGCCCGGCGGCCCTATTCCCGGGCGGCGGGACAGCAGGCCCTATGCACGCGCGCTTAGCTATAGTATGTGAAGAACCCCATGACGCTGATCACCAATACCGCCGACCTCTCCGCCTTCTGTGACCGCCTGGCCTCCGCCGCGTACGTCACCGTCGATACCGAATTCATGCGGGAGAAGACCTACTACCCGCAGCTTTGCCTGGTGCAGGTGGCCGGCCCCGACGAGGCCGCCGCCATAGACCCGCTGGCCGACGGCATCGACCTGTCGCCGCTGTTCGCGCTGCTGGCCAACCCGGCCGTGCTGAAGGTCTTCCACGCCGCCCGCCAGGATCTGGAGATTTTCTTCAACCTGACCGGCACCGTGCCCACCCCCCTGTTCGACACCCAGGTCGCGGCCATGGTCTGCGGCTTCGGCGACAGCGTGGGCTATGAGACGCTGATCACCAAGCTGACCAACGCCCGCATCGACAAATCCAGCCGTTTCACCGACTGGTCCAACCGGCCACTGACCGACCGGCAGCTGACCTACGCCCTGTCGGACGTGACCCACCTGCGCCCGGCGTATGAGAAGATCCGCCGCCGCCTGGACAAGACGGGCCGCGAGGAATGGCTGGCCGATGAGATGGCCATCCTGACCAGCCCGGACACCTACCGCCAGGACCCGGACGAGTCCTGGCGCCGGCTGAAGCCGCGCACCGACAAGCCGCGCTTCATCGCCGTGCTGAAGGAGCTGTGCGCCTGGCGCGAGCGCGAGGCCCAGCGCAAGGACATCCCGCGCAACCGCGTGGTGCGTGACGAGACCCTGATGGAGATCGCCGCCCACACCCCCAGCACGGTGGATGACCTGGGCCGCACGCGTGGCCTGGGCCCAAGCATGGCCGCGGGTCGTTACGGTACCGAAATCCTGGCGGCCATCGAGAAGGCGCGCAGCCTGCCCGACAGCGCCCTGCCCCGGACGGAGCCGCGCGCCGAACTGCCCGCTGGCATCGCCCCCACGGTGGAACTGCTGCGCGTGCTGCTGAAGCTGGTGTGCGATGACGAGGATGTGGCCAGCCGCCTGGTGGCCAATGCCGCTGATCTGGAGGCCATCGCCGCCGACGACAACGCCAAGGTGCAGGCCATGACCGGCTGGCGCTTCGACCTGTTCGGCCGCCAGGCCCTGGCGCTGAAGCACGGCAAGCTGGCCCTGGCCATGGAGAACCGCAAGGTCAAGCTGGTGAACCTGGACTGAGGCTGCAGGCCGGGTCCAGGGTTGCGCCGGCGTCGGCCGGCCAGGACATATTCCGCGAAAGGACACGCAGGCGCGCATGGTTTCATGCGCCGCCGCGCGACATCGTCAAACTGGAACGCCCACCCCTTTGGGCGGCGGCGTTGCCCCATGCCCGCCTCAGGCGGCCATCAGGGAACCCTGCAACTGGGCCATGAAGGCGGTGGACGAGCCGGCAATCGGCGTCGTGCTGTTCAGCAGGCTCAAGAAATCGCTGCTGGCCGTAGTGCCGGTGGACGTGCCGTTGCCGCTGCCATCGGCGCTGGTGCCGGTGGTGTCGGTGGTGTCGGTGCTGGCAGTAGTGGTGCTGGTGGCCGTGGTGCTGGACGTCGCCGGATCGCCGAACAGGCTGTCATCCGCCTTCATCCCGCCACCGCCGTGGTGGCCATGGTGGCCGCCGTGATGGGCCTTGGGCGCGCCCTGGGATGCTCCCTGGGATGCGTCGGTGCCATCGGCCCCCGTACCATCCGTCCCAGTGCCATCCGCGGACGCCGTCGTGATCGGCAGGCCGGTGGCCGGGTCAATGGGCTGGCCCGTGACCGGATCGATGGTCGGGTCGGTGCTGCTGGCATCAGCGGTCGTACTGCTGTCGGCCGCGGCCGTCGTCGTCCCCTGCGTGGGCGTGACGCCCTGAAGGGCCGACAGCAGGTCGCCGCTCAGCTGGAAGCTGAAGGGATTGCTGGTGCCGTTGGTGGTGGTGCCATCACCGCCAAGCAGCGAGGCGGCGGAAGAGGTGGAGTCGGTGGACGAGGTGTCATCGGTGCTTGAGGCCGATGACGCCTGCTGGGCCTTCCAGGCGCCGTAAGACGCCTGGGACGAGCCCACGGAGGATATGGAACTCATGGAAGGGTTCTCCCCGGTGGCCATGAACCCTGGGCGGGGCCGGCCTTGGGCTGCCCCCCGGCCAGCCGCGCCCACGGGTGGCGCAATGGCGCGCGCACCGGCGGCCCGTCGCAAGCCCGGGACCAGCCGGCAAACACTTGAGAAGCCTTGATTTTTAATGAAGTGGCCAGAACAGGCCAACAAACCTGCGATTAAATCGGCAGGAATGCACCGGCATTTTCTGCCGGTCACCAGGAATCTTATTCCCGATTAGTTGCAAATCGGTTCAATGCGATTTTGCAACCATCTGTTTTTATTATCTTTTTATTCTGGCACGCCGGTTGCCAAGGGCGCCGCCCCGGACAACCGGCCACCAGGTACGATCCTTTACTCCGCCGGGGCGGGCGGGGCGGCGGAACCATCGGCCGGCGTGGGCCGGCGCAGGCTCTTTTCGCCCAGGAACAGCAGGATGGGGGCGGCGATGAAGATGGACGACGACGTCGCCAGCACCACGCCGAACAGCAGCACCCAGGCGAACTCGCGCAGCTGCTCGCCCGCCAGCAGGGCCAAGGGCACGGTCACCAGGAAAATGGCCAGCGAGGTGCCGATGGTGCGGCTCAGCGTCTCATTGATGCTGCGGTCGATCAGCTCGCGCAGGGGCATCTTGCGGTAGAGGCGCAGGTTCTCACGCACACGGTCATAGACCACGACCTTGTCGTTGATCGAGTAACCCATGATGGTGAGGATGGCGGCGATGGAGGTCAGGTTGAACTGCATGCCGGTGATGGCGAAGAAGCCCACGGTCTTCGTCACGTCCAGCAGCATGGTGACCACGGCGCCGATGCCGAACTGCCATTCGAAGCGGAAGGTGATGTAGACCAGCATGGCGATGGAGGCCAGGCCCAGGGCCAGCATGCCGTCGTGGAACAGCTCGGCGCTGACCGAGGCACCCACGGCTTCCTGGCGGCGGATGACGGCGCCGGGGAAGTCCTTGTTCAGCTCCTCCTGCACGGCCTTGACCGCCCCCTGCTGGGCGGCGTCGCCGCCGGCCTGCTGCTCCAGCCGCATCAGCACGTCGGAGGGGGAGCCGAACTGCTGCAGCTGGACGGGGCCCAGGTGCAGGCTTTCCATCTTGGAGCGCAGCTTGCTGAAGTCGGCCGGACCGTCGGTGCGGATCTCGATGACGACACCGCCGGCGAAGTCCACGCCGTAGTTCAGGCCGGGCTTGAAGAACAGCACGACGGAGGCCAGCGACAGGAACACCGACAGGCCGATGCCCATGTAACGGCCGCGCATGAACTGGAAGTTCGTGTGGTCCGGCGCCGGGCGCAGGCGGGTGCCCACCACCAGCGCCTTGGGCCGGAAGCGGCGGAACCAGCTGGCGGTGATGGCGCGCGCCACCACGGTGGCCGTGAACATCGAGGTCAGGATGCCCAGGCTGATGGTGACGGCGAAGCCCTTGATGGTCCCGGTGCCGACCGAGAACAGGATGGCCATCTTGATCAGCGTGGTCAGGTTGCTGTCGGTGATGGTGGCGTAGGCCTTGGAGAAGCCGGCCTCCAGCGCCGCCAGGGGCGTGGCGCCCTTCCGCAGTTCCTCGCGGATGCGCTCGTTGATCAGGATGTTGGCGTCGACGGCCATGCCCAGGGTCAGCAGGGCGCCGGCGATGCCGGGCAGGGTCAGCGTGGCCTGCAGGATGCCCAGCAGGGCCAGGGTCAGGAACAGGTTGCACAGCAGGGCGATGTTGGCGAACACGCCGAAGATGCCGTAGCTGATCAGCATGTAGGCCACGACCAGGACGAAGCCCACGGCCACGGCGGTCAGGCCGGCATGGATGCTGTCGGCGCCCAGCTCCGGCCCGATGGTCCGTTCTTCCACCACCGTCAGCGGCACCGGCAGGGCGCCGGCGCGCAGCAGCACGGCCAGGTCGTTGGCCGTCTGGGCGGTGTAGCTGCCGCTGATCTGGCCACGGCCACCGGTGATGGGCTCCTGAATGACGGGGTCGCTGATGACCTTGTCGTCCAGCACGATGGCGAAGGGCTTGCCCACGTTGTTCGTGGTCGTCTCGGCGAAGCGGCGGGCGCCGATGCTGTCGAAGCGGAAGGCCACGACCCAGCGGCCGTTCTGGTCGGTGGTGGGGCTGGCGTCGGTCAGGTTGGCACCGTCGACCTCAACCTTCTTGCGCACCAGGATCTTGCGGTCGCCCCGGCCGTCCATGACGGGCAGGACCTGCGTGCCCGGGGGGGCGGCGCCGTCGGCGCGCGGCGCCTCATCCGTCACCACCAGGCGGAAGGTCATCTTGGCGGTCTGGCCGATCAGGCGCTTGATGCGGCCCGGATCTTCCACGCCGGGCAGCTGCACCAGGATGCGGTCGCCGCCCTGGCGGGCCACCACCGGCTCGTTCACGCCCGTCTCGTCGATGCGGCGGCGGACGATTTCCTGCGACTGCGCCATCGCCTTGTCGATGCGGTCCTTGAAGCCGGCGTCGGTCAGGGTCAGCACGATGGCCTGGCCGTCGGTGCGCAGGTCCACCTCGGGCACGCCGCCGCCGGTGGTGGCCGTGGCGATGGGGCCCAGGGCCTTGCGCGCCGCGTCCACGTCGCCGCCGTCGGCCACGGTGATGGTCACGGACCGGCCGGCGGGGGTGACGCTGCTGGTCTGGATTTTGGCGGTACGCAGGGCGGTGCGCGCCTCATCGACCAGGCTCTCCACCCGTTCCTTCGCCACCGCGTCGCTGTCCACCTGCAGCAGCAGGTAGGAGCCACCCTTCAGGTCCAGGCCCAGGTTGACGTGCCGGTCGGCCATCCAGCCGGGCAGGTAATCCTTGGATATCAGACTGGGCAGGGAGAAGACCACGCCCAGGAAACAGACCAGGGCGATCAACGCGGACTTGAGCGGTGAAAAGCGCAGCATAGGGTACGACGTCCTTGGAACCTGGCACGGGGCCCCCCTCATGTGGGGACGTCCGCCGCAGGGAACAGGCGGCCCGGCGGAACACCCACCACGGGCCGGTTAAACCAAGCGCCTTGAATACCCGCACCCCCGCACGCTTCCAACCAAAAAAGCGAAATGACCCCATCGGCAGATGGAGCCATTCCGTCCCTGGCATCCTCACATCCGGCGGGTCACGCCACCGCCGCCCGCACCGCTGCGGCGCGCCAGGGCCGCGCGTTCGGCGGCGGGCTGGCTGCCGGCCGGCAAATCAGCGGCGGACACGGCGGTGCTGCCGGGGATGGGCGCGCGGCCGGCGGCCGTCAGGAAATGGCCGATGACGCGGCGCCACAGCAGGGGGCCAGCGGCGCGATCCTCCGCCCCCACATCCAGGTTGGGATTGTCGTTCACCTCGATCACCACGACCTCGCCCGAGGGCAGTTGCTTCAGATCCACGCCGTAAAGGCCGTTGCCCATCAGACGGGCGGCGGCCGTCGCCGCGGCCAGGACAGCGGGCGGGGTGTCGGCCACCGCCACGGCGCGGGTGGCACCCTCGTCATGGCTGCCGTCGGCGGCGTGGCGCACGATCTGCCAATGCCGGGGGCACATGTAATATTGCGCTACGAACAGCACCTCACCCCCCAGCAGGCCCACCCGCCAGTCGAAGGCGGTGGGCAGGTAGTCCTGCGCCAGGATGATCTGTGACCGCGCCAGCAGGGCCGCCGCCACACGGTGGAAGGCGTCGATGTCCATCACGCGCTCCACCCCCCGGCTGAAGGCGCCGTCCGGCACCTTCAGCACGGCGGGGAAGGTCAGCGCGGCCCCGACCTCCGCCACGGTGGCGCGGGTCACCAGGCGGGTGCGCGGGGTGGCCACGCCGTGGCCGGCCAGCGTTTCCGCCAGGAAGACCTTGTTGGTGCAGCGCAGGATGCTGGTTGCGTCGTCCACCACCGGAATGCCCAGCGCCTCGGCCTTGCGGGCGAAGCGGAAGGTGTGGTGGGGCACGGCCGTCGTCTCCCGGATGAACAGGCCATCGAATTGCGCCAGGTGGCGGTAGTCGCGGCGGCCGATGACCTCCACCCGCACACCCAGGTCTGCGCCCACCCGCGCCATATGCGCCAGCGTGCTGGCCTTGCTGGGCGGCAGGGGATCGGCCGGGTCGTGCAGCACCGCCAGGGTGAAGGACGCCGCCGCCGGCCCCCGGGGCCGCTGCCAGCGCCGGCGGGCGTACGTCTCCAGCGCGTTCAGGAAAAAGACGTCGTGCATCCGGGGCACGGCGTCGGTGCCCATGGCCGCCACGCTGGCAATGCGCCACCCCCCGTCCTCATACGCCAGGGTCAGGCGCATCAGCGGGCAATCCAGCCGCTGGAACAGACGGGCGGCGACCTCCGTCAGGCCGACATCGGGCGTGCGGCCGAAATAGATGTTGGCGGCGTGCCGCGTGGCGCCGGCCGGCGGGGGTGGCAGGTGCGCCAGGCCGGCGTTCAGATCCGCGAGGCTGTCGGCCAGGTCGGCTTTGCCAGTCAGGTCGGCGAGCGTGCGCAGGGCGGGCGTCACCCGGTCGCCGCGCGCCTCCGCCAGCAGGGAGGCGTAATAGCCGGCGGACAGATAGTCGGCGTGGCGGCACAAATTGATGACGCGGCGCGGGCGGCCCGGCCGGGCGGCGACATAAGCGCCGGCGGTCATGACCCGGCCGTCAGGATCGGGCCAGCGGAAATCCTGCCGCCGCTCCACCACCACGACCAGGTCGGATACGGTCCGCGCCAAGGGGCGCACGGGAACCGAAGGGGAAGGGACGGCTGTGGCGCAGTCCGGCATGGCGCCCCCCCTCAAAAACGCGTACTGGGAAAGGGCGCGGCCGCCACACGGCCCTTCGCGCCTGCCGGACCCGCCCCACCGGCGCGCAGCAGCACGGTGGGGTGGTCGGGCTGGAAGGTGGCGAAGGTCACGGCCGCGCGGCGCTCGGTGAAGACGCCGCCGATGAGGCCGGCGCTGTCGTGGGCGGCCCACAGGCCGCCGGGGCCGCGTTCGATGACGATGATGCGTGCCATGGTGCGTTCCTCTGGAAAGGCCACGGCACCCAAGTCCGCCGTGGTGCCCCAGTGTCCGGGCGGCACGCATTAAATCTCCATGCCAATGCCGGGGCCGGAAGATTAAGGGTTTTTGATTTGGCGCCCCGACGCGCGGCCCCGTACCTTCACGGCATCATGCCGACGCCCCCCGCCACCGCCGCTCCCCCGCCCCGCCCCGCCACCCCGGCCGACCTGGAGGCGCTGCTGGCGCTGGAGAAGATCTGTTTCGAGTTCAACCGCATGGGCCGGCGCAGCTTCCGCCGCCTGCTGGAGCGGCCGTCCGCCCACATCCTGGTGATCGATGGTCCCGACGGCGGCCTGGCGGCCAGCGCCGTGCTACTGTCCCGCCGGGGCACCCGGGGCGTGCGCGTCTATTCCCTGGCCACCCACCCCGACCGGCGCGGCCAGGGCCTGGCCAAGGCCATGATGCGGGCCGCCCTGGACCACGCCCGCGCCACCGGCCACCAATGGCTGTCGCTGGAGGTGCATCCGCAGAACGACGCCGCCCGCGCGCTGTACCACCGCCTGGGTTTCCATCAGACCTCGGTGGAGGAGGATTATTACGCCGACGGCTCCCACGCCTTCCGGCTGCGGCGGTATGTGGATCAGGACCTGACGGCGGGCAAGCCCGGCGCCCGCCACGGCGCCTCCTGATCCAGGGTCGGCGCAGGGCCCTTGCGGCCGGCCAGGAAGTCCAGCAGCGCATCGGTGCCGCCCTTGTCCCACAGGTCGGCGTGGCCGGCGCCCTTGATCCAGGCGGCCCGCTTGGGCTCCGGCGCCGCATTGAACACCGCCCGGCCCATGGCCGGCGGCACCACGCGGTCGGCCTGGCCATGCAGCACCAGCAGCGGGCAGGCGGGAGGGGCGATCTTCAAGCGGCCCACCACGGCCAGCGGGTTGCTGGCCAGGCCCGCCAGCGCCGACAGATGCCAGCGGCCGACCAGCAGATCGGCGCCTGCGGTTGGCGGGGCCGCCAGCACCACGGCAGCCGGGCGCCGCTCCCAGGCCATCTGCAGGGCCAAGGCCGCCGCCGCCGACACGCCCAGAATGACCAGGCGGGAACCGGAGACGCCCTGCGCCGTCAGATAATCCAGGGCGGCGCGGGCATCGGCCAGCAATGCCGTTTCCCCCCAGTCCCCCATCGTCAGGGACAGAGGACGGCGACAGGTCACCATGACGCCATAGCCGGCGGCCACCAAGGTCGCTGCCAGTCCTGACAGGTCCGCCCGGCGCTGCCCCGGTCCCGCCAGGATCAGGACCACCGGCTTGGTGATACCCGCTGGCTGGGCCAGCCAGGCCGTTAGCGTGACACCATCCGCGGTGGGATAAGCGATCGCCCGGAGACCCGATCCATCGGGCGGAGCCCCTGAGTCGGGCAGGCGCGGATGAACAAAAAGGGCGGCACCTCCCTGGCGCGCCAGCATCAGCACCAAGCCGCCGAACACGGCGCCCAGCGTGCCGACGATGATCAGGAGAAACAGGGCAACCATGGTCGTGATCACCCCGCGCCCATTGGCTCAGCCGGCCGCCGAGAGCGGGGCCGCGTCCAGCTCCGCCACCGCCCCGGGACCGCCGCCGGCCTGCAGGGCGTGGAAACGGGCATAGGCGCCGTCGAGCGCCAGCAATTCGCCATGCGTGCCGGATTCCACCACCCGGCCGCCATCGATGACATAGATGCGGTCGGCGTCGATGATGGTGGACAGGCGGTGGGCGATGACCAGGGTGGTGCGGCCCTGCTGCAACCGGCGCAGAGCGTCCTGCACCAGGCGCTCGGACTCGCTGTCCAGGGCTGAGGTCGCCTCGTCCAGCAGCAGCACGGGGGCGTTCTTCAGCATGGCGCGGGCGATGGCGATGCGCTGGCGCTGGCCGCCGGACAGCTTCACGCCGTTCTCGCCCACCCGCGTGTCATAGCCCTGGGGCAGGCCCAGAATGAAGTCGTGCGCCGCTGCCGCCTTGGCCGCCGCCTCGATCTCCTCCTGCGTGGCGCCCACGCGACCATAGGCGATGTTGCCGCGCACGGTGTCGTCGAACAGCCCCGTCTCCTGGCTGACCAGGCCGATGGCGCTGCGCAGCGAGGCCAGCGTCACATCGCGGATGTCCTGGCCGCCCAGGGTCACGGACCCGCCGGTGACGTCGTAGAAGCGGGGGATCAGGTTCAGGATGGTGGTCTTGCCCGAGCCGCTGGACCCCACCAGGGCCACCGTCTTGCCCGCCGGCACCTCCAGCGACACGCCATCCAGGGCCACCGTGCCGTCCTGGTAGGCGAAGCGCACGTCGTTGAACCGGATGGCGTGGGAAGCGACGGCCAATTCGGCGGCGTCCGGCCGGTCGACGATGCGCGGCGGCGTATCCAGCAGGGCGAACACCCGCTCCGCCGAGGCCAGGCTGACCTGCAGCTGGGTCTGCAGCTTGGACAGGCGCTTCAGCGGCTCGAACGCCAGCAGGAAGGCGCCGGTGAAGCTGGTCAGCGTGCCGGCGGTGCTGTGCCCCGCCGCCGCCTCCAGCCCGCCATAGATGATGACACCGACGAAGATGACGCCGCTCAGCACCTCATTGATGGGGATGAGGGAGGAGGAAACGCGGAAGGACTTGTTGGTCAGCTTGCGCAAATCGTCGGCGATGCCGGCCACGCGCCGCATCTCATACTCTTCCATGCCATAGGCCTTCACATGGCGGGCCCCCTGGAAGGTCTGGGTCAGGATGCTGGCGAAGGTGCCCAGCGCCGCCTGCGTGCGCCCCGCCACCCGGCGCAGGCGCCCGGTCATGCGGCTGAGCATGAGGGTGGTGAAGGGCACTACGGTCAGCGAGATGGTGGCCAGCAGCCAATCCTGCTGGAACATCACGCCCACCAGGAAGATGAGGGTCAGCACGCTCTGGCCGTAGTTGGTCAGCACCTCCGCCGTGCCCTGGCGCACCTGGTTCACGTCGTTCACCAGGCTGGAAACCAGCTGGCCCGACGGCAGGGAGTGCAGGTAGGCCAGATCCGCCTTGATCAGGTGGTTGTAGAGCTGCTTCTGCAACGCCGCCACCAGCCGCTGGCCCACGTTGTTCATCAGCACGGCGGAGAAGTAGCCGGAGAAGCCGCGCACCACGAAGGTGGCGAAGACGATGACGGCGAAGGTGCGCAGATAGCCGGGGTTCTTGCCGCTCAGCACCTCATCGATCAGGGGCACCAGCTTCTGCGCCAGCACGGCGGAGCTGCCGGCGTTGATGGCGATGAGGATGCTGGCCAGCAGCACCATGCCGATATAGGGCCGCAGGTAGTTGCCGGCCAGGCGCCTCACGAGCGGCAGGGTGGCGGTGTGGCGCGGCTGGGACTTAGGCTTCTTGGACAAGGGACCGGCGAACCTCGGACTGCGGGCTCGGGGCGCCCGGCAGGGGAAAAGACGGGGCCATGCTTAGCACGAAGGCGGCCCGGCCAGCCAGAACCGGCGGGCACGGTGCTATCCAGATCCCCGTTTCGGCGCCAGTCCCCAATGGGCGGGCTACATCTCAGGAATCAGACAATATACGTCGCCCAACCACATCCCATGTGCCGTCCCTCATTCTGAGAAAGACGATGCCGTTGCTGCCGCCCAATCCCTTGATCTCTCCAACATCATAAAACACAAGAGCCTGCGTTCCTTTATAATTTATAATTGGCGCGGCAATTCTCACTTCCAATGGCCCATAATTTGTAACATAGGGCGCGACCGTTGGCTTATATAAAGCATAACGTTCATTTCGAAGGCTGCCGATCGGGTGTGGCTTCGTGCGATCTTTTATGCAGCGCTCCGCCAATGCCCGGTGTTTTGAAGCATACGACACGTGAATTATTTCCGGGGTTGGAGCTTCTCCTTTCCAACCCAGTTTCCAGAAGTCGCTCTTCTCCCTAAGAGGAAGCGTCTTGTAGTTTTCGGGGCCAACCTTCTCTAGAACATAGGGAAAATCTGGGGCGCCGTTGGCAAGAACGTCGGTCAACTGGGCCGTGCCATAGAGCGCGGCATAGGCCACATCAAACTGCTTCCGACATGACTCCTTATCAGATTGGAGAGGTCCGGCAGACGCCTGGCCGGAAAGCCCAAATACCAGCAGAAAAGCCGATGCCGATACCCACACCCGGGAAGTCATGGCCACCTCGCCAGAATTGAAATCGCCGAGGGTCGATGTGCGCCCCTCGGCGAACCACAGGGTAACGGTACACCACTCACCGCCGGGTGCTTACCCCCGGTCGGTGATGCGCAGCGACAGGTCGGGCAAACCGTCGATGTGGGCGGTGATGAGGTCGCCCGGCACCACCGGGCCCACATTCTCCGGCGTGCCGGTGAAGATCAGGTCGCCGGGCAGCAGGGTGAAGGCCTGGGACAGGTTGGCGATCTGCTCCGCCAGCTTCCACGTCATCTGATCCAGGGTGGAGGACTGCTTGACCTCGCCATTCACCGCCAGGGTGATGGGACCGGCGGCCAGGTGCCCCACCTGGGACACGGGGTGCAACGGGCCGATGGGGGCGCTGTGGTCAAAGGCCTTGCCGATCTCCCACGGCTTCTTGATGTCGCCCATGGCGCGCTGAAGGTCGCGGCGGGTCATATCCAGGCCCACGGCGTAGCCGAAGACGTGGGTGAGCGCCTGGTCGACCGGAATGTTGCGCCCGCCCGCGCCGATGGCGGCCACCAGTTCCACCTCATAATGATAGTTGCTGGTCAGCGTGGGATAAGGGTGGTCGGCGATCGTGCCCGGCATCACCACCTGCACGGCGTCGGCCGGCTTCTGGAAGAAGAACGGCGGCTCCCGCGTGGGGTCGGAGCCCATTTCGCGCGCGTGCGCCGCGTAGTTGCGTCCGATGCAATAGATGCGGTGCACGGGGAAGACGGCATCAAGCCCGGCCACGGGCACGGTGGGCTGCGGGACGGGGAACAGAAGCCGGGGCGCGCTGGTCATGGCCTGGTCATCCGGGCGGTAGCAAGGGGCCGCCACCATAGCAGAGCGGCGCACGCGCGCCAGCCCGGCCCCATTTCGCCCCCAGGCCGGCCCACCCCGTGCCACTTTCACCGTCTAACAGAAGCCGGTACGCTGTGCCGCCCGGCCCAGCCCCCTAGTTTAATGTCGTCCCCCGCCGACAGAGAGATGATCGCCATGCCCGACCGCCATCCTGAGCGCCACGCCCCCCGTCCCACCTTAGGCCTGGCGCTGGGCGGGGGCGTCGCCCGGGGGTGGGCACATATCGGGGTGCTGCAGGCCCTGGCCCACCACGGCATCCACCCCGACGTGGTGGCGGGCTGTTCCATCGGCGCGCTGGTGGGCGGCGTCTATCTCGGCAACCATCTGGAAACGCTGGAGCACTGGGCGCGCAACCTGACCAAGATGCGCATCCTGGGCCTGCTGGACCTGCGGCTGCGCAGTGGCGGCGGGCTGATCGGCGGCGAGAAGCTGCTGGCCGAACTGAACCAGCACCTGGGCGATGCCACCTTCGACGACCTGTCCAGCCCCTTCATCACCGTCGCCACCGACCTAGCGACGGGCAAGGAGGTGTGGCTGCGCCGCGGCTCGGTGGTGGAGGCCATGCGCGCCTCCTACGCCATGCCGGGCATCTTCCCGCCGTCCCACGTCGATGGCCGCTGGCTGGTGGACGGCGCCCTGGTCGACCCCGTGCCCGTGGCCGCCTGCCGCGCCATGGGCGCCGCCATGGTGGTGGCGGTCGACCTGAACGCCGACATCATCGGCCGCACCCGGGGCCGCCACGATGGCGAGGCGGGCGCCGCCGCCCCGCCCGATGCCGCCCCGGCGACCGAGGACATGGAGGCACCGGCCGACCTGGGCGGCGAGGTGCCGCAGAAGCATAACTTCGAGTTCCTGTCCGCCTTCCTGCAATCCCGCCGCGCCCGGCCGCAGCCGCCCAAGTACGAGGGGCCCAGCATGTTCGGCGTCATGGCGACCTCGCTGGGCATCGCGCTGGACCGCATCACCCGGTCCCGCCTGGCGGGCGAGCCGCCGGACATTCACCTGAAGCCCCGTCTGGGCCACATCGGCCTCTTGGAATTCGACCGGGCGGAGGAGGCCATCGCCGAGGGCAAGGCCGTGGTGGAGCGGGCCCTGCCCGAACTGCGCGAGGCCCTGCGCGTCTTCGGCATCCCGGTGCGAATGGCATCTTAATATCCGCCGACCATCCACCGGGTGAATGGCGGCCTATCCCCCTCATCCGAAAGGCCAAAGGTCATATACGGGCACTGGCTCTCCTCATCCATCAGTACAGCTCGCCAATCACTTTAAGTATTGTTCAGATTTTCTTGCTTGTCCTCGGGCGAGTTGGATTCCATGACTATGGCATCGAATTTGTCGCGGAGCCCTGCCCGGTCCACCGGTTCGCTCCCGTCATGATTTGATGCCCGCCGTCGCATACCCGCGGCCGGGCGACATTGGACCGGGAACTACCCGTCTAAGGAGACACCATGTCTATCGGCACCGTTAAGTGGTTCAACAGCACCAAGGGTTACGGCTTCATTCAGCCGGAGGATGGCACCGCCGACGTGTTCGTGCACATCAGCGCCGTCGAACAGGCGGGCCTGCGCTCGCTGAACGAGGGCCAGAAGGTCAGCTTCGACCTGCAGCACGACCCCCGCAAGGGCAAGTCGGCCGCCGGTAACCTGCGCACGCTGTGATCCCCCGGGGGACCTTCGGGCCCCCGTGTCACGGTTGGTTTGAGAACGGGCGGCCGCCCCAGACGGCCGCCCGTTTTGTTTTGAACCCCTCCCTTCGGATAAGGCGGCGCGTGATTGATCCTGGTCAATGCCGGGGTGGGTCGGAGGGATCATGGTGGGGGCGTGAAAACAGTTATGTGGGGGTTCCATTCCATGCCCGACGCCCTTGCCCATTTCCGCGCCGAAGACGCCATCGCGCTGTGCGTCATCGACGTGGCCAACGCCCTGGTGCGCCACAGCGAGCCCCTGCTGGAAGAGGCCGGACTGACGGCGCCGCAGTGGACCGTGCTGATGAACGTGGCGGGTGACCGCAACTTCAACGACGGCCCCACCCAGCCGGCCAACGACCCGCATGCCGACGCCTACGCCGGCGCCGACCTGGGCCGTGCGGGCTGCATCTTCTCGTCCGAGATCGCCGCCGCCCGCGGCCTGTCCCGTCCGCACATCAGCGCCACGGTGACGGAGTTGCTGCGCAAGGGCCTGATCCGGCAGGAGGACGACCCCAGCGACCGCCGCCGCAAGCTTCTGTCCGCCACCCCGGAAGGCTTGGCCGTGCTGCGCCGGCTGCAGCCGCTGCGCCAGGCGGTGAACGATCTGCTGCTGGCCGACCTGGACAGCCACCAGCGCCGCACTCTGCTGGAGGCCCTGCGCATCATCCGCGACCGGTCCCGCCGGGCGGAGCATGTGCGCCCTTACGCCGACCGGCCGCACGCCCTGCGCCACGCGTCCTGAACGGCCTGACGCCAAGACACGCCCCCGCCGCCAAGAGGCCGGGGCGTGTCTTGTCGTGCCTGGTGATCAGGGGGCGCCGGCGATCTGCCGGACCATGTCGCGGATCACATCCCGCCGGTCGCGTGCGCCGGTGCGGAAGACCCGCATGCTGGGAAACCAGGGCCGCGCGCCCGTGCCCAGGCAGGTCACGTCCAGCTCCCCCGCCAAGCGCCAGACCGGTACCCCCAGGGCGCCGGCCAACTCACCCGTGGCGGTGGGCGCGGTAATCACCAGATCGAGGCAGGAGAGCAGGGCGGTCAGCCCCTCCAGGTCGTCGCGCTGGTCCAGGTCCGGGAAATGGCACGGCGCCAGGGCGCCCAAGGCCGCCCGCTCCCCCGCCGTGTCGCCATACATCAGCGTAATGGTGGTCACCCCTGGCAGGGCCAGCAGCGGCGTCCAATCCGCCAGATCCGACTGCCGTCCGGCGCGGCTTTCGATCGCCAAGCCGCTGCGCCAGCACAGGCCCACCTTCAGGGTGCGCGGCCCATCCCCATCCAGGTCCGCCAGGCGGCGGCGCCAGCGGGCCACCAGATCATCCCGCGCCCGCAGGTAGCCCGCCGGCCCCCTGAAATCCGGTCCCATGAAATCCGCCCTCATGAAATCCGGCAAGTGGCCGCGCAGCAGGCCAGGCAAGGAGCCCGCCGCCGCCTGGGCCACGGCCCGGCCTTCCGCCGGATCGGGCGCCGCCCCCGCGCCCCGCGCCTCCGCCACCACCTGGGCGCCGGGAAAGGCCCGGCCGAACAGGCCCACCAGGCGGGGATCGCAGCGCACCACCGCCGATCCGGCGGCCGTGATCGCGGCGGCGTAGCAGGTCGCGAACATCAGCTCATCCCCCAGGCCCTGTTCCCGCCAGATCAGCAGGGGGCCGTCCAGCCGCTGGCCCCGCCAGGCCGGCAGGGCGGGAGCGGCACGGAAGCGCTGCGGCTCGGCGGCCAGGCGGACACCGTAGCCTGCCCAGCCATCGGCCAGATCCCCCCGCGCCAGGTCCAGGTTGGCCCGGCCGAACACCAGGCGGGCATCGTTGGGATGGGCCTGCACGGCGGCGGCCCAGGCCTCGGCGGCACCCCTGAGGTCGCCCAGCGCCTGCAAGGCCGCCGCCTGGGTGTACAGCGCCTCCGCCTGCGCCGGCTCGGCCGCCAGGGCCCGGCGGCTGGCGGCCAGCGCCAGGCCGGGGCGGCCCTGGGCCATGAGGATGGACGCCAGGTTGACATGGCCGTTGACCAGGCCGGGGTCCAGGGCCAGTGCGGCGCGGGCCGCATCCTCCGCCTCCGCCAGCCGGTCCAGCGCGCGCAGCACCGCCGCCAGGTTGCTGTGGCACACGGCGTCCCCGGGCGACAGGCGCAGGGCCATGCGCAGCACAGGCTCGGCCTGGGGCACGCGGCCCAGGCGGCGCAGCGCCACGCCCCACAGGGTGAACAGGCCCAGGTCCGCCGCCTCATCCGGGCGCGCCCTGGCGGCGGCCAGGGCCAGCACGGGCTCCGCCTCCGCCGGCCGGTCCAGCGCCAGCAGCACGCGTCCGGCCAGCGCCAACCAGCCGGGCGTGCGCGCGCGCGCCGCCAACGCCGGGCGGCACAGCACCCAGGCCGCGTCCGCCCGCCCCGCCGCCAGCAGGGACGCCGCCGCGGCCAGGGACGGGTCGTTCCCGCCCCCGTCGTCGCTCAGCCCTTGCTTATTCTGCCCAACGGGGCGCGGTCGCGTCAGGTTCATGGATGTGCCGCCCCTTGTCATCAGTGCCCACTTCCCCTCACGAGCGGCGGCGGGCAAGCCGTCGCGGGGCCGTATGCCGCCGCCCGGCCCCCTGGGGTGGGCAAAATGTGCCGGGCGCGCCTGAAACCACGCGCCGCCGGAAACCCCAGGGTTTCCGCCAGTTTTGCGAACGTCACCGACGCGGACCGCCTCTCGACTAGGAAAAATCTGCCGGCAGGCAATACATGACCAGTAAAATTCTGCCCAGTTAAATACTCGACATCTTCATGTTCGAGATTAACCAAACGACGGTGAAGCATATAAGCCGGCCCACGACTTCCTGGCCCGCAACTTTTTTTTGGAACCGTCAAAAAAAGTGCGCCCGCTTCTGTGAGGGCCGGCGTTGAACCGATCGAAAGCCAATTCCGGCCCGAGGTCCCATTCCAGGGCCCGGCGCACTGGCGGAGGACGGAGAGGTCGGATCATGACGACGGTCAGCAGCACCAGTTCCAGCAGCAGCGCCAGCACGACGGGCACCACGTCGTCCTCCTCGTCCACCAGCTCGCTGGGCGACTTCACCACCATGCTTACCCTGCTGCTGAAGGAGTTGCAGACGCAGGACCCGACCAGCCCCATGGACACCAGCACCTTCACGACCCAGCTGGTGCAGATGTCCAGCCTGGAGGCGCAGCAGGCGTCCAACACCCTGCTGGAAGGCATCAGCAGCTCGCTCAGCAGCTTCACCGGCAGCTATCCGGCCTACAGCTACCTGGGCCAGACGGTGTCGACCGACAGCGACGAGGCGCCCTTGCAGGATGGCTCCGCCATCTGGAGCTACACCCTGCCGTCCGACGCCGACAGCGTCAGCTACACGGTCAGCGACAGCAGCGGCAACGTCGTCTACTCCGGCACGGGCAGCACCAGCGCCGGGACCAACTACATCACCTGGAAGGGCACCGAGACGGATGGCGGCACCGCCACCTCGGGCACCTATACCCTGTCCCTGACCGCCACCACCGACAACGCCGCCAGCAGCGTCAGCGCCTACGGCGTCGGCAAGGTCACGGGCGTCGACACCTCCACCGGCACGGCCAAGCTGACGCTGGGAAGTTACGAGATCGCCATGGACGACGTGACGTCAATCCTTTGATCCATAACGACTTTCCCAGCTGCCGGCCGCACCGCCGCCTCGCCCGCAAGGAAACACGGCAATGAGCATCTTCAGCGCCCTGAACACCGCCACCTCGGCCCTGTACGCCCAGTCCAAGGCGTTCACCTCCATCTCCAGCAACATCTCCAACTCGTCGAGCACGGGCTACAAGGCGACCGACACCTCGTTCACCGCCCTGCTGACCGACAGCCAGACCAGCTCCGCCGACTATGGCGGGGTCATCGCCGGCACAACGCAGACGGTCAGCAGCCAGGGCGACATCACCTCCACCGACGTCACCACCAACCTGGCGCTGGATGGCGACGGCATGTTCGTGGTGAACGACGGCAGCAGCACCCAGGCCTACTACACCCGCGACGGCAGCTTCAGCGAGAACAACAGCGGCTACCTGGTGAACACCGAGGGCTTTTACCTGGAAGGCTGGGCCACGGACGACAGCGGCAACATCCTGGCCACCAACCGCAGCGACACGGCCAGCCTGGAAAAGATCAACCTGGACGACATCTCCGGCTCGCCCAAGGCGACGACCAAGGTGACCAGCAGCCTGAACCTGCCCTCCGACGCCACGGTGGGCAGCAGCTACACCACCGATACCGAGGTGTACGACAGCCTGGGCAACAGCAGCACGGTCACCATGACCTGGACCAAGACCGGCACCAACACCTGGGAGCTGGACGCCTCCAACCCCGTGTCGGCCACCGACGGGTCCACGGTCACCGGCACCACCAGCGGCACGCCCGTCAGCCTGGTGTTCAACAGCGACGGCTCGCTGGCCTCGCCCACCACCGACATCCAGTTGGGCATCACGGGGTGGAGCAGCGGCGCCACCGACAGCACCATCACCCTGGACTATGGCGAGAACGGCGGCAGCGGGTCCATCACCCAGTATGCCAGCGGGTCGACCACCCCCAGCGTCACCACCACCGGCACGCCCAAGCAGGACGGCTACGCCAAGGGCACGCTAAGCAGCGTGGACATCAACACCGACGGCAGCGTCGTCGCCAACTTCGACAACGGCCAGTCCAAGACGGTCTACAAGATCCCGGTGGCCACCTTCGCCAACGCCGACGGCCTCACGGCCGTGTCCGGCCAGACCTACGCCCAATCCACAGCGTCGGGCACCTACTCCCTGAAGGAAGCGGGCAGCGACGGCGCCGGCACCATCGAGTCCAAGTCGCTGGAAAGCTCCAACGTCGACGTGTCGGATGAGCTGAGCCGCATGATCTACGCGCAGCAGGCCTACTCGGCCGCCGCCAAGGTGGTCTCCACCGCCCAGGACATGATGGACACCCTGCTCCAGGCCAAGCGGTAAGGGGAAGGCGCCATGAACCCGTACGTCCCCCTCGTCGCCCAGTCGATCCACCAGCCGGCGGCGGACGGCCCCGCCGCCGGCTCTTCCGCCTTCGACCCCACACGCCTGGACCGCCTGCTGCGCGAGGGCAAGCGGCTGAACGCGGCCGTGCGCTCCGCCCTCACGCCCGGTGTGCGGGTGGGCGGCCATATCCGCCGCGCCGCCCAGCTGGCCCTGATCGACGACCTGATCCGCTACCAGGAACGGCTGGAGCGGGCCCTGGCCGAGCTGCGACCCCTGATCGAGGTGCAGCAGCAGCGGGCTCGGGCCCTGACGCTCTATTCGCGCGCGCTCAACAACGCCTACCTGCCCTCCTACCGCCGGGGTACGCGATGAGCAGCTTCCTGTCCCGCCTGTTCGCCACGCCGGCGCCCGAGCCCGCCATCACCGTGGCGGAACCGGTGCCGCAGACGGCTCCCGCCCTGCCCACCCCGCCGCCCGGCGGCACGCAGTTCCCGGTGGCGCTGATCGAGGCCTTCGCCGCCTTCCAGGCCGCGGCAAGCCAGCCCGAGGCCAGCCTGGAGCGGCGGCGCGCCATGTATACCGCGCTGAAGCACCTGCGCGAGGCGGAGGCCGTGGCCCGCGTGACCCTGTCCCAGGTGGCGGCCCAGAAGGGCGGCCAGGGCCGCGCCGCCACCGGCCGCCACTGGGCGCCGCAGCTGCAGGGCCTGATGGCGGAAATGGCGGCGCTGCAGGCCGGCATGGCGGCGGAGCTGAAGGGCCGCCGCTCGCGCCTGCAGGGCCTGCTGCACGTGACGCGCGAACGGACGCAGGACGTGCGCGGCTATTACCCGGGGCGCGGCCGACAGGTGCGCGTGGACGCCTACCAGGCGCGCCACTGCGTGCAGTTCACCGCCTGAAAGGACGCCATCCCATGTCGCTCCGCACCGCTGGATCCATCGCCCAATCCGCCCTGACCGCGACGCAGACGGCCATCACCGTCACCAGTGCCAACACCGCCAACGTCAGCACCGACGGCTATACCAAGAAGACGGCCAACCAGACCGCCGTCACCGTCAACGGCCAGGCGTCCGGCGTCAGCGTCAGCAGCGTCACGCGGGATGTGGACCAGTACCTGCTGCGCCAGGTGGTGTCCTCCACCTCGGCCAACAGCCAGGCCAGCACGCTCAGCAGCTATATGGCCAGTGTGGACAGCGCCTACGGCACCGTGTCGGGCAGCACCTCCATCGCCGACGTTATCGACAGCGTGACCAGCGATCTGTCCACGCTGGCGTCCGGCAACGGCACCGACACGGACAAGGCGTCCACCGTGACCGCGCTGGAAACCATGGCCAGCACCATTTCCGAGGCGTCCAGCACGGTACAGGGCCTGCGCGCCGAGGCGGACGGCGACATCGCCAGCGATGTGGACGCGGCCAACACCGCCATCACCACCATCGCTAGCCTGAACAAGCAGATCGTCGCCGCCAAGGCCGCCGGCCAGTCCACCGCCGATTTGGAGGATGAGCGCGACACCCAGCTGAAGACCCTGTCCAGCTATCTGGGCGTCAGCTACACGGTGGATGACACCGGCGCCATGCAGGTGTCGACATCCTCCGGCCAGGTACTGGTGGGCAGCACGGCGCACACGTTGAGCTACACCGCGGCCAGCAGCGTCGACGCCAGCACGACCTATCCCACGGGCTTCAGCGCGCTGAGCGTGGACGGCACCGACGTCACCGGCAGCGTGAAGTCCGGGGCCATCGGCGCCCTGATCACCCTGCGCGACGACACGCTGGTGGACCAGCAGACCCGTCTGGACAACTTGGCCAGCACCCTCATCAGCACGGTCAACACCGTGTCCAACCAGGGCACCAGCTATCCGGCCGCGACCTCGCTGACCGGCACGGCGACGGTGAGCGCCAGCGACAGCCTGTCGGGCACCGGCACGCTACGCCTGGTGGCGGTGGACAGCGGCGACGACGCGGCCGCCGTGCTGGACGTCGACCTCAGCGGCGTGTCCACGGTGCAGGACCTGCTGGACACCATCAACGCCAGCGGCAACTTCACCGCCAGCATCACCAGCGACGGCCACCTGACCATCGCCGCCGCCGACAGCAGCGACGGCATCGCCGTGAACGAGATGGACAGCAGCGTGGGCGCCGGCAAAGAGGGCGCCTCGCTTTATTTCGGGCTGAACGACGTGCTGACCGGCACCGGCGCCAGCGACATCGCCGTGAACAGCAGCCTGGCCGCCGACAGCTCGCTGCTGCCCACCGGCACCCTGTCGGACAGCAGCAGCCTGGCGGTGGGCGACAGCGCCATCACCTCGGGCGACGTCAGCACCATCACGGCACTGGAGGACGCCTTCACCGGCACGCAGAGCTTCAGCAGCGCCGGTGGCCTGGCCAAGGCCACCACCACCCTGTCGGGCTACGCTTCCACCATCATCAGCAGTGCGGCCACCGCCGCGGCCACGGCCAGCACCAAGGCCGACACCGCCAGCTCCACCCTGGACGACGCCACGACGGCGCTCAGCTCCCAATCCGGCGTCAGCCTGGATGAGGAGACGGCCATGGTCTCAACCCTGGAGCAGGCGTACCAGGCGGCCGCCAAGATCATGTCGACGCTGCAGGAAATGTTCACCGCCACCATCGAGATGGTCAACTGAGGGGCCCGCCGATGAACCGGATATCGACCGCCGGCGCGCACGCCGCCCTGGTCCAATACATGCTGAAGAACGAATCCGCGCTGAACAGCGCGGAGGTGCAGGAGGCCACCAGCGCCAAGGCCACGACCTATGCCGGCCTGTCCACCGCCGGGGGCAACGTCAAGCTGCTGGTCAACCTGGAAAGCGAGGTCAGCTATTCCAGCACCCTGATCACCAACGCCGACAACGCCGTCACCAAGATCGACGCCATCGCGTCCGACATCACCAGCATCTCCAGCATCGCCACCAGCCTGAAGACGGCCATCAGCGAGGCCATGTCCACCGACCAGACCAGCCGCTCGACCTATCAGGAGGAGGCATCGGGCTGGCTGACCGACGTGGCGTCCATCCTGAACGACACCTATGGCGGCCAGTACCTGTTCGGCGGCAGCGACACCAACCACGCGCCCGTATCGGTGGACAGTTCCACCTACCCTGCCCAGACCTCATCCAGCAGCGCCGACACCAGCTATTACAGCGGCAACGACACCCTGGCGACCGTGCGCCTGTCGTCCACGCAAAGCGTCAGCTATGGCGTCACCGCCGGCGACCCATCCATCGAGAAGCTGATGCGGGCCATGAGCATGATCAGCAACACCAACCCGCTGGACGACACCACCCTCACCACCGCCCTGGACCTGGTGAACGATGCGTCCGACGGCTTGAGCGACATTGGCCAAACATTGTCCGATACATCGTCCAGAATACAGAAGGCATCAAGCCATCTATCCGATATAAATTCCTTCGCCACCACACAAAGCAGCGACTTGAAAAGTGTCGATCTGGCGGAGGTGTCAACAACGGTGACGACACTACAGACGTCATTAGAGGCGACGATGCAGGCTATTGCCGCCTCACAGAAAATGAGTCTCGCGAACTACCTGTGATGACTCAAAATTTTTCGCAAAATAGCGAAAAAAAGTGCGCCCGCTTTCATCTGACCTGCCGTTGAACCGTGTGAGGGGGAGTACGGCCCGGCCGCAAAAGGCGACCGCCCCACGAACCTCTCGCCAACCACATGGAGGTCCATGATGCCTGTCGTCACCACCAACACAGCGGCGAATTCCGCCCTGCGCTACCTGAACACCAACTCCGAGGCGGAATCGTCCTCGGTTTCCAAGATCGCGTCCGGTTCCCGCATCACCAAGGCGTCGGACGACGCCGCCGGCTTGGCGGTCGGCACCAAGATCCAGTCCGACGTCACCATGCTGAACCAGGCATCGACCAACGCCTCGAACGGAGAGTCCATCCTGCAGGCGGCGGACGGCGGCATGGCCCGCATCTCCGACATCCTGCAGCGCATGGAATCGCTGGCCACCGAATCCGTCTCGGGCACCGTGACGGACACGGAGCGCGGCTACATCGACGCCGAGTACCAGCAGCTGACGGACGAAGTGGACAGCATCTCCACGGGCACCCGCTTCAACAGCCAGAGCCTGCTGGACGGCACCGGCTCATGGTCCTCCGGCGTCACCTTCCTGGTGGGCACGGCGACCACGGACACGATCACCATCACCCTGACCACGGTGGACAGCAGCGCCCTGGGCCTGACCGGCTCCAGCGTCTCGACCTCCGACGGCGCCACCTCGGCCATCACCACCATCAAGTCGGCGATCAGCGCGCTGTCGACCGCCCGCGCCAAGGTGGGCGCCCAGATCTCCCGCTTCGAATACCAGGGCGAGATGATCTCCACCTCGATCGAGAACCAGGAGGCGGCCCAGTCCGCCATCATGGACGTCGACGTGGCGTCGGAACAGACCAAGCTGTCCAACGAGGACACCCTGGTCCAGGCCGGCATCAACGCGCTGGCCAAGGCCAACCAGCTGCCGTCCGAGCTGCTGAAGCTGCTGCAGTAAGGACTGAACGGGGGCGCCCTCGCCGGGCGTCCCCCGTTTCCCAAGGGGTGAAAGGAAGGCCAGGGGGCAAGTCATGACATCGGTGTCCACCATCGGCAGCAGCACGTCGAGTTCGTCGACGGCCAGCACGTCCTCATCCGCGTCGTCCGTCACCGGGCTGGACTATTCGGCCCTGGTGGCCGCGGCGGTGGCCGCCAAGGAAACCCGGGCCGACACCATCGATAGCGAGATCTCGGACAACGAGTCCAAGATCTCGGCCTATGAAAATTTCCAGACGCTGCTGAACACCCTGGCGACGGCGGCGGAGGCCCTGTCCAACCCGGTTGACAGTTCCAGCACCAACCTGTTTTCCGAACGCACGGCCTATCTGTCAGGCGGCAGTTCCAGCGTCTCCGCCGACGACATGCTGGGCGTGTCGGTGGACGACGGCACCGCCACCGGCACCCACACCATCGTCATCAAGCAACTGGCGACGGCGGAAAAACTGGGCAGCAGCACCCAGACCAGCCAGACGGGCGCGCTGAACCTGTCCGGCACCTTCACCCTGGGCCTGGCCGATGGATCCACCGCCACCATCAGCGTGGCCAGCACCGACAGCCTCAAGGACATCGCCGCCGCCATCAACAAGCAGACCAGCAGCACCGACGTCTCCGCCAGCATCATCCAGGTGTCCGACGGTGCCTATGAACTGGTGCTGACGGCCAGCGACACCGGCAAGGCCATCGAGTTCACCAACGACAGCAGCGGCATCATGACCTCGCTGGGCGTCACCAACAGCGACGGCAGCTACGCCGACGAGCTGACGGCGGCGCAGGGATCGGAAATCGAGGTCGACGGCATCGACATCCAGCGCACCAGCAACGTCATCAGCGACGTGCTGTCGGGCGTGACGCTGGACCTTTATTCCAGCGACTACGACAGCAGCACGGGCACCGGCTCCACCATCACCATGGAGCTGACGGCCAATCTCAGCGCCATCAAGAGCGGCATTTCCACCTTCGTCACGGCCTACAACGCCGTGCGCAACTTCATCTCCACCCAACAGGCCACGGCCACCGACGGCAGCCCGGCCAGTTCCGCCGTGCTGTTCGCCGACAGCCAGGTGCGGTCCATCTCCACCGCGTTGCAGAACGCCCTGAACCTAACCGACGGCACCTATTCCATCTCGTCCCTGGGGCTTTCCTTCAACAGCGACAACACCTTGGCCATCGACAGCACCACGCTGGACAGCGCGCTCAGCGACAACCTCGACGATCTGGAGACCCTGCTGGGCTTCAACTACTCCACCTCCTCGACCGAGCTGTCGATGCTGCGTTCCCCCGACAGCACCGACAGCCTGAACTTCAATCTGGACATCACCATGAACGACGACGGCAGCATCGCGTCCGCCGGCGTCGGGGGCGACACCTCCCTGTTCACCATCAGCGGCTCCCGCATCATCGGCAACGATGGCACGGCATATGCAGGGATGACGCTGGTCTACCTGGGCTCCCAGAGCCAGACGATCAGCGTCAGCACCAGCAGCGGGCTGGCCGACCTGATCTACACCACTTCAGACAACGCGGGGGACACCGACAGCGGCACCCTACAGAACCAGATCGACACCCTGACGGACTACGACACGGATCTGACCAGCAAGGCCGACGACATCCGCAGCCAGGCGGAGGCCTACGGCACCCAGCTGGCCACCTACTACGCCCAGCTGGAAGCCCAGGCGCAGACGGCGGCCACCTTGCTGAAGACCCTGAAGGCGTATTCCGACGCAAGCAACAGCAGCAGTTGACGCGCCGGCGGTTCCGCCGGCGCCGGCCGGAGGGACATCCCAGCACCCACCCTTCCCACCAGAGAGTGAAAAGAGCGGCCATGAACCACACCGCGTACCAGCGTGCCTCCAGCGCCTATGGATCGGCCAAGCAGACCCTGCCCCCCCACAAGCTGGTGGAGGCGCTGCAGGACCGCGCGCTGCAGTTGTGCACCTCCGCCGAGCGCCACGCCACCGCCGGCCAGTTCGACCGCTTCCATACCGACATCGTGCATGCGATCCGCATCTACACCGGCCTGCAGGTGGTCATGACCAACCAGGTGGGCGGCCCCAGCGGCAAGGCGCTGAGCCAGCTCTATGGCGCCTTCATCCTGGCGCTGGGCCGGGCGGCGGGCGGCCGCGACGTGCCCGGCCGCGTGCGCCGCATCCAGGAACGCCTGGCGCTGCACCGGCGGCTGTGGGCGAAGCCGCCCAAGAATTGAGGAATATGCGGCCAGGGTATGCCGTTTCGGGGAACAACCGACGGGCTTCCGCCCCGTTTAACCTACACCATCCGCAGGTCCGCGCAGGGCGCGCGGGCCGTCGGATGGGGCCCCGGGGACCATGGGGACCGCGTTCGGACAAGGCGTGTTGAGCAATGTAAACCCAGGGGCGGCGGCAGCGGCCCCCGGGCGGGCCAAAAAGACGGGCCAATAAGAAGAGATGGCGGTGACGATGACAAGCTCCCCTTACTCGCGCGGCGGCACCGCCGGCGCGGTCCTGAACCCAGGGACCTTGGACGCACGCGGCCGGGACGCTGGCACCCTGACCGTGCTGACGCCCATCCTGGACGGCGGCGACTTGGCCAACGCCACGGATGAGACGCTGATGGCCCTGTTGAAGACGGGGAACATCGACGCCTACCGCCTGCTGATCCGCCGATATTTCCGCCGCCTGTACGCCGTGGCCCGCCGCATCCTGCCCAACGACAGCGACGCCGAGGACGTGGTGCAGGACGCCTTCCTGCAGGTGTGGAACCATCGCGAGACCTGGCAGCCCATCAGCGCCAAGTTCACCACCTGGATCCACCGCATCGTCATCAACCGCTGTATCGACTACCGGCGTCGGCCAGCGGAAAACACGCTGGAACTGACCGAAGACATCATGGACGACAGTCAAAGCTTTGATGAAATCGTCCTTGAAAAGGAATTGGCGACAGTTTTGCACACAGCGCGGCAACGACTTCCGGCTAGTCAGCAAGTGGCGCTGGCCCTATATTACGACCAATCGATGTCCGCCGCCGAAGTGGCGGCGGCCATGAACACCACCGTCGTGGCGGCGGAGGCCCTGCTGAAGCGCGCGCGCCAGCGCCTTCGGACCGCCTTCCGCAAGACCGCCATACGGCCCCGGGATGCTTTTGATGACGCCTGAGGAACTCGACGACCTGCTGTGCCAGTACGGGGCCCAGCTTCGCGCTTGGCCGGTCGAGCACCAGCGGGCCGTCACGGCATTGCTGCGGGCCTCCCCCCAAGCCAGGGAGCGCGTGCGCGAGATGCGCCGCCTGGAGGCAATGATCGCCGACGACGCGCCGGCGCTGGAACCGCCGCCCGGCATGCTGGAGCGGGTGGAGCGGACGCTGATGGGCGCCGCACTGAAGGACTGGAAGCCAGCTGCGTCCCAGCCATTGCCAAGGGCATCGGCCCCGGGCGCGTCCGCATCGGTTTTTTTTGGGCCTTCCGGGGCGGCACGCGCCCAGCCGCCATCGTCCGCCGCCGCCAACAGCGACACGGATCAGATCCCACCCGCCCGAGGGCGGCGGCAGGTCCCCGAACCCCATCGCGACTGATCCCCGGCGCCCCGGGGCGCCACCCGCCCGGCCCTCTCGCCACTGGCCGGTCGGTGGAATGCCCCGTCGCGCCCGGTCGCGCCGCTGCGGCATCCGGACGGATATGGAACCCCAATTTGGGAGGAGGAAGGTGAGCCCGCGCCTTTGGCGCCGGGCTTTGCCGGGTGATCGTTTTGCCAAGTGGCCGTTTCGAACACCACGACCCTTGCACGCGCGGACGTCGCCATCCTGTCGCCGCTTCCTGACATTTTTTTAATGCGACGGTTTCATCAGATCCCCCGGGGCGCCGCACCCCTTGATTGTCACGTTGACGTGGGCCTGCGGCATGGGCACCTTCCGGCCCAACGCTTTATCCAAAATCCGAAGAATGGGGGCTTCGAAACCATGTCCAAGCGCGCAACCGCCCTGGCCCGCCGTCTGCTGGCCGGCCTCAGCCTCGGCGTCCTGATGGCGGCGGGTGCCGCCCAGGCCGACACCGTGCTGGTGACGGCCGACCATCTGGTCGACGTGCTGGCCGGCAAGGTGGTGGACCGCCCGGCGGTGCTGATCGTCGACGGCCGCATCACGGCGGTGGGCGCGCAGGGGACGGTGACGGCGCCGGCCGACGCCCGCACGGTGGCCCTGCCCGGCCTGACCCTGCTGCCCGGCCTGATCGACATGCACACCCACATGACCAGCCAGCCCACCTGGAACGGCTATGAATCGCTGGGCGTCACCACCGCCGACAAGGCCATCGCCGGGGTCGCCAACGCCAAGGTCACGCTGATGGCCGGCTTCACCGCCGTGCGCAACGTGGGCGCCGACGCCTTCACCGACGTGGCCCTGCGCAACGCCATCGACAGCGGCCTGGTGCCCGGCCCGCGCATGAAAGTGTCCGGCCCCCTGCTGGGCGCCACCGGCGGCCATTGCGATGAGAACCTGCTGCCCGCCGACTATGGCCGCGTGGGCGAGGGTGTGGCCGACAGCCCCTGGGGCATGGTGCAGAAGGTGCGCTGGGTGAAGAAGTTCGGCGCCGACTTGGTGAAGGTCTGCGCCACCGGCGGCGTGCTGTCCAAGGGCGACAGCCCCGGCGCGCAGCAGCTGTCGCAGGAGGAGCTGGACGCCATCGCCAAGGAGGCCCACGCCCTGGGCATGAAGGTGGCCGCCCACGCCCACGGCACCGACGGCATCAAGGCCGCCATCCGCGCCGGCATCGACACCATCGAGCATGCCAGCCTGATCGATGACGAGGGCATCGAGATGGCCAAGAAGCGCGGCACCTGGCTGGGCATGGACATCTACAACGACGACTACATCCTGGCGGAAGGCGCCAAGGTGGGCATGCTGCCGGAGAGCCTGGAGAAGGAGCGCAAGATCGGCCGCGTCCAGCGCGAGAACTTCGCCAAGGCGGTGAAGGCCGGCGCCAAGATGATCTACAGCACCGACGCCGGCGTCTATCCGCACGGCGACAACGGCAAGCAGTTCGCCAAGATGGTGCAGTGGGGCATGACCCCGCTGGAGGCCATTCGCACCGCCACCCGCAACGCGGCCGAGGCCATGGGCACCGCCCAGGACATCGGCGCCGTGGCCGTGGGCCGCTACGGCGACCTGGTGGCGGTGAAGGGCGACCCGCTGGCCGACGTCACCCTGCTGGAGCACATCCCCGTGGTGATCAAGGGCGGCGAGGTAGTTAAGGACCAGCGCTGAGTTTTTTGGTTCCCTCAGGCGGCGGGCGCGGGCATCCGCCCGCTTGCCTCACGGGCCCATTTACGAGACAGGGCCGGCAGTCGCCGGCCTGAGATGCGCGTAAGAGGATATAAGCCGACACTGGCACCGGGTGGGCGAATGGGGGTAGCTTCTCCCCCGACCCCCGCCCGCTTATCCGGAGCCCCAAGCCCATGCTGACCCCCCGTCCCCTGACCGACAGCCTCAGCGTCGCCCCCCAGATCGAGGAGGCGGACTTCGCCCAGGCCAAGGCGCTGGGCTTCCGCACCATCATCAACAACCGCCCCGACGGGGAAGAGCCGGGGCAGCTGACCTCCGCCCGGGGGGCCGAGCTGGCCAAGGAGGCCGGCCTGGACTACGTCTACCTGCCGGTCAACCAGTCGAACCTGGGCCCGCAGACGGCGGCTGCCTTTGCCGAGGCCCTGGCCAAGCTGCCGGGCCCCGTGCTGGCCCACTGCCGGTCCGGCACGCGCAGCACCATCCTGTGGTCGCTGGGCGCCGCCGCCAACGGGACGCCGGTGAACGAGATCATCGAGGCCGCCGGCCGCCAGGGCTACGACCTGAGCCCCTATGCCGGCGCCCTGGAAAGCCTGGCGCGCGGCTGAGCTTGATTCCATCCGCCGATTAATCGTCAACATTGATCAACATAGACACATGACCCGCCGCATCCCCCTGGCGCTGGCCGCCCTGCTGGCCGCCGCCCCGATCGTCGTAACCGCCCTCTGCGTCACCGCCCTGCCGGCGGCGGCGCAAGGTTCCGCCTGCACCCGCCCAGACCGCCCCAAGCTGCCCCCCGGCAAGAAGTCCAAGGGCCCGGAGATGGAGGCGGCGGAGAAGAAGGTGGGCGACTACACCACCAAGATGACCGCCTACCTGAAGTGCCTGGACAAGGCCAAGACTGACGCCATGACCGAGCACAAGGGCGTGATCGAGGAATGGAACGGCGTCATCGACGCCTACAAGAAGAACCCCGGCTGAAAGTCGGGCCCGCCGCCAGCCAGGCCACGACCGTTCCTTTAGACCGAACGGTACAATGCCAACAAAGCGTTGGATAGATCGGTCATCCTGCTTCTCAATAGGCCGGACAACCATGCCGGGACACACGGTCCCGGCCATGGCGCCATCCATTGAGGAGGGGTCGGAACCATGGACCAAGGCCATCGGGTTCCCATGATCGGCAGGCGGGGGTTCATCGCGGGTGCCGCCGCCCTGGGCGCGCTGCACCACCCCACCGGGGCGCTGGGCGCCATGGCGCGCGACGCGGATGAGGCCGTGTTCACCACCGCCTTCCCGCAAAAGGGGCGGATGATCCTGCAGCGGACCCGCCCGCCCTTGCTGGAAACGCCGTTCGAGGTGTTCGACCAGGGCGTCTTCACCCCCAACGACCGGTTCTTCGTGCGCTGGCACTGGGCGGGCATTCCCGAACAGGTGGACGTGGCCACCTTCACGCTGAAGGTGCATGGCCATGTGGACCGGCCCCTGACCCTGGGCCTGGGTGATCTGTTGGCCATGCCCCGCATCGAGTACGCGGCGGTCAACCAATGCTCCGGCAACTCCCGCAGCCTGTTCAGCCCCCGCGTCGGCGGGGCCCAGTGGCGGCACGGGGCCATGGGCAACGCCCGCTGGGTGGGCGTGCCGCTGAAGGCCGTGCTGGACCGGGCCGGCGTCAAGGCCGGCGCCGTGGCCATCCGCGCCCGGGGCCTGGATGAGCCCGTCGTGCCCGACGCCCCCGGCTTCGCCAAGTCCCTGGCCATCGACCACGCCCGGGATGGCGAGGTCATGATCGCCTTCCAGATGAACGGGGAGCAATTGCCCCTGCTGAACGGCTTCCCCCTGCGGCTGGTGGTGCCGGGCTGGTATTCCACCTACTGGGTCAAGATGCTGAGCGACATCGAGGTGCTGGACGCGCCGGATGACCAGTACTGGACCAAGGTCGCCTACCGCATCCCCGACACGCCGCACGCGTCGGTGGCGCCGGGGCAGGCCGGCTATGCCCAGGTTCCCATCAACCGCATGGTCCCCCGGTCCTTCATCACCAACCTGGTGGACGGCGCGCAGGTGGCGGCGGGCAAGCCCCTGGCCCTGCGCGGCCTGGCCTTCGGCGGCGACCAGGGCGTGGCGGCGGTGGAGGTGTCCGCCGACGGCGGCGCCACCTGGCGCCGGGCGCACCTGGGCCAGGACGAGGGGCGCTACAGCTTCCGCCAATGGCACCTCACCACGATCAACCCAGCCGCAGGCCCAGTGCGGCTGATGGTCCGCTGCACCAACACCGCCAGGGAGGTCCAGCCCCTGGAAGCCAACTGGAACCCCAACGGCTTCATGCGCAACGTGGTCGAGACGACCACGCTGACGGCCGCCTGACGGAGGAGGTCGCACGATGAATCGCACCTGGATTTTGGCCATCGCCGCCGCCGGCCTTGCCGCGCCCGCCTTCGCCGCATCCGACGCCACCACGGTCACGGGGCCCGGCGGCGTCACCCTGCGGTCCGTGACGGTGGATTTGCCCCAATCGGACCGCGAGTTCCCCGGCACCGACGCGGCGGCCATCAACAACAACTGCCTGACCTGCCATTCGGCCGGCATGGTGTTGAGGCAGCCCCCCTTCCCGCAGGAGAAGTGGGCGGAAATCGTGAACAAGATGATCCAGACCTACAAGGCGCCCATAGACGCCGCCGACGTGCCGGCCATCGTCGATTATCTGGCGAAGCGGTAGGACGGCCAGGCCAACGATCCTGTGGCAATCGCGGGCGTGATGCCTGATCTTGTCGGCCCCGCCGCCGACCCAGGTTGCCAGTACCGTGATTCGACACCGTGTTCTGCCCACCATCGCCACCGCCCTCCTGCTGGCATCCCCGGCCCTGGCGGCCGCCCCATGCGCCACGGCGGGCAAGCGCACGGAACGGATGATCTGCGCTAGCCCGGCGCTGCGGGCCGAGGATGCGGAGATCGCGCGCCTGTACAAGCGAGCCCTGGCCAAGGCGGGCGCGCACGCGGCAGCCGTGATCGCCGAGCAGGCGCGCTGGCTGGCGACGCGTGACCGGCTGTGTGGCGACCTGGCGCCAGCGGATGATGAACGGGCGCGCACCTGCCTGGCCCGCGCGCTGCCCCTGCGCCGGGCGGCCCTGGCCGTGCGGGCGGCCAAGCCGGACCAGCCCTTCTGCGACCGCGCCGCCGCCACCCTGGCCACCGCGCGCGGGCTGGACGGTGGCCCGCCCGTGGGCGATCTGGATGAGCAGCTCATCGGCGCCGGCCTGCTGACCCCGGCGCCGGAGCAGGAACTGACCCAGGCGTGGCGTGACCGGCTACCGCCGGAGGCGACGCAGGACGCCGGCGACCAGATGGCCGTGGTGCCCTTCGGCCGCGCCCATGTGGCGGTGACGGCGCTGGACGATGCCGCCTCCTGCACCAGCTTCAGCGTCCATTGGCTGGACACGGCCGGCAACGGTGGCCCTGCCCTGCCGCCGCCCGAGGCCCGCCCGGCGGACAAGCCGGCCTATTGCTGGTCGGAGACCGCGGGCTTCGGCCAGGACGCCACCGGCGCCGCGGTCTTCTTCGCCCAGGATTCCGGGCCCAGCCGGCCCATGGCCCGTCCCATCCATGCCGAGGTCCGCATCCACCCCGTGCATCGCGACCGCTGGGGGGCGGCCTGCCGCATCGAGGCGACCTACCAGACCGAGTTCCGCCTGGGCGACGGCCGCTGCGCCGCCGACGCCGCGACCTGCAAGGCCCTGGCCGAGGCCACCCCGCGCTGGGCCACCGCCCTGGCCGCCAGCCCCTGGTCCATCGGCGCCGACCATCCACCGGGCCGCCCCGACTATCCCGCCCTGGACGGCCTGGTGCCCTACACCGGCCCCTTCGTCCCCGCCTTCCTGACCATCCCCAGCGTCAAGGGCTGGACCTACACCGGCCTGCCCAATTTCGAGGAGGAGGCGCCCCTGCTGCACTGGCAGAGCCCCGGCGGCCCCCTGATCCTGCGCCTGTCGCCCGGCATGCTGAACTGGCGCCCCGGCCCCATGATCCTAGGCGCCTGGCGGCGGGAGGGCGACACCCTGACCCCGGTGGCGGCCTACACCATCAACCAGGTGCGGGTGGGGAAGCAGAACGTCGCGGCCACATCGCCGGGACGTTAGATGCCCCTCAAGCCCATTGGTGGCTCAAATCCAATGAATGACTCTCCCGGTAGTTGTGGCACTGTAATCGACCTCTTTGGTTGCGGCGGATCGCGGATAGCTCGCCCGACTATGTAAAACCAGGTGGAGATTTTTATGGCCAATCAAGGGAAATACATAAACGTTCCGGTGCTAGCCGACCAGTTACCGATCGTCGAGAAAGTCGTGCGTCCGGTCAAGATTGGCGAGAAGGTCGAGAGAGTTAAGAAGCACTTGCTCAGCAGCGAGTATGAGGATGTCGTAAAGCCCATATTCGAGGATCAGGTCGTCGAAGTTCCAACGGGTGAAACGTCCGCCTATTGGGCCGACTACGTTGCTCTGTGCCAGTCCATGGATAAGACTATGAACAGTCTTGATGCCGAGGGCTATGATGTCGTGCAGATCACTCCCATAACCGTGGCCGGGCACCGCCACCGGGCTTATTCTGATTGCTCCACGGACTGGGGATATAGTTTCACCAAGGGCGCGATCATCACCGCGAAGCGGCGGGGCTGAAAGCGAGCCATTCGGTCGCCTCCAACCATTCCCCCACCGCCCCATTTTCCAGGGGAATCGCTTGAAGTGCCTCACCCCCGTTGTCGTATGACGGTTTCGAGGTAGTCGACATTCCAGGATGCCTTTTTTCGTCGGACAGTCAGGCTTTGTTTGCCGGGTGCATTGCGTATGAGGTTCATGGCCATGTGTTTGACAACAGCCATGT
>NZ_VITO01000014.1:0-171718 GCF_007828025.1 Nitrospirillum bahiense | reverse complement strand
CAGCGTTCGTTCTGAGCCAGGATCAAACTCTCAGGTTCAATGCGGTATCCCAGGCACCGTTGCCGGCGCCCAAGAACCTCGACGGAAACCAACCTTAGTCGGCACCTCAAACCCAAGTCCGTTCCTGTTCCCCTCATCGCTGAAGGGACATATTCAGAGCATGTTCTTAAGATGCGCTTCGATCGTTTCCATGTTGTGCCCGTACTGGACCCAGCATCGGAACCGCCATCTGCGCATCCCTTCTCAAGACGTTCACTTGTTCAAGAACCCGTGGCCCAAACGCAAAAAGCGTCGACAACCACAACCCCGTCCCTGGCCGATCCCCGTAGGGACCAACCCAAACCCGGACAGGAAGGGCAAATTCCGTGTCGACCGGCGACCCCATCGCTGGAGCTTACCGCCTGGTCCGCAACCTCGTCATCCACCAGCGTCACCGCCAGAACTCAGGGATCGCTTCGCCGTCGCGCCGTTCGTTGTCGCCCGCCGCGTCGGTGAACGGGGTTATAGTGACCTCACCGGGGGGCTGTCTACAGGAATTTTGCAGTCACATGACGATTTTTACCGAACCTCAGGAGCCCCTATATACGCTCGCGCGCGCGTGGATAAGGCCCCAAACCCACTTTTTTGCCCTTCCATGACAGCCCTCCCCCAACACCCCGCCCCAACAACCTCCCCAACGCCCCACCCCAGCCCCGCAATGCCCCAACAAACCCCTTGACCTCCCCTCGCCGCTCGCGTACATCACCGCCCTCACACGGCCTCGTCCCCTTCGTCTAGAGGCCTAGGACACCGCCCTCTCACGGCGGTAACAGGGGTTCGAATCCCCTAGGGGACGCCATACTTCGGCTTAAGTGTTTGAGATAATTGGCAATATAGGCCCCTAGCCCGGATCAGTGTGACACACGTCTGTGACACACAAGGGCGACGCCATCTTGGCCAGCATCCCATACATCGTCCAACGTCGTCAGCGACTCTATCTGCGCGTCCGCCAACCCGCCGACGTCGCCGCCCTGACCGGCCGAACCCATTACGTCCGATCGCTCCGTACCACCGACCCTCGCCAAGCCCGGGTGTAAACCAGCACGCGGCTTGGACGCCGATCGGCACAGCAACCAATTGATTCTATTGGGGCCGACGGGGTCATTTGATCGCGCCGATCCACAAGCAGTGGGCGCGACCCGCATGGGCACAGCCGCCGTGTCGGATGTTAGTCAATGCGGGACTTGGACGCCGGTCGGCGCGGCATCCATTTGATTCTATTCAAGTTGGCGGGGTCAGCGGGTAGCGCCGGTTTACAATATTGGGCTGCCGCCGGACTGAAACCCAGTTGCCTCCGTCTATCCCGATAGGGGTTCAATCTGCCGCAACCTCGCCAGATGGGGCGCCTGGGCTGCGGCGTCCAGGAAAGATCCGGTGATGCTGTTGCGGGCCAGCCGCGCCAGCTGCGCCCGGTCCAGCCCCAGGGCCGCCGCGACCCGCGCGTAATTGTCCAGCAGATAGCCGCCGAAATAAGCCGGGTCGTCGGCGTTGACCGTCGCCTTCAGCCCCAGGTCCAGCATGCGGCGCAGGGGATGCGCCTCCAGGCTGGGCACGACGCAGAGCTTGAGGTTAGACAGCGGGCACACCGTCAGCGTCGTGCCCTGGTCCACCAGGCGCCGGGTGAGGTCCGCATCCTCCAGCGCGCGGTTGCCATGGTCCAGGCGATCCACGCCCAGGATGTCCAGCGCCTGCCAGACGTAGTCGGGCGGCCCCTCCTCCCCCGCGTGGGCCACCAGCTTCAGCCCTCGCTCCCGTGACGCCTGGAATACCCGGGCGAATTTCGACGGGGGGTTGCCGACCTCGGATGAATCCAGGCCAACGCCCGTGATGCGGTCCAGATAGGGCTCCGCCGCCCTTAGCGTGGCGAAGGCCGACTCCTCATCCAGATGGCGCAGGTAGCAGAGGATGAGGCGGGAGGTGACGCCCAACTCCCTCTCCGCCGCTGCCATGCCGGCCAGCAGGCCGTCGGCCACCACCTGGAAGGGTATGCCCCGGTCGGTATGGGTCTGGGGATCGAAGGAGATCTCGGCATGCACGCCGCCATCGGCCGCCAGCCGCCGGAAATAAGCCATCGCCAGGTCGTGGAAGTCCTCCTCCGTGCGCAGGACCTGGGCGCCCTGGTAATAGATGTCCAGGAAGTCCTGGAGATTGGTGAAGGCGTAGGCGGCCCGCACCTCCTCCACCGTGCGGAAGGGCAAATCCACCCGGTTGCGGCGGGCGAAGTCGAACATCTGCTCCGGTTCCAGGCTGCCTTCGATGTGCAGGTGCAGCTCCGCCTTGGGCAGGGACCGGATGAAATCAGCCGAGGCCGGGGCAAAGGTATCGGTCATGGTCGCTCCTGATCCCCGGGGGCAACCCCCGGGGATCGCTGGTCTTCAGAAATGGGTGGACAGTTCCACGCCGTAGGTGCGCGGATTGGTGAACACGCCGGCGTAGCCGTTGACGTTCACGGCGCTGGTCAGGACGGAGGCGTCGGTGATATTGCGCACCCAGGCCGCGACCTGGGTGCGGCCGAAGCGATAGCCCGCCCGGGCCCCGCCCTCCCAATACCCCTGCCCCCGGAATTGCGGCTGAACGAAGCTGGTCAGCTGAAAATTCTCGTCGCCGCGATAGGTCCAGTCGGTGCCCAGGAACAACTCCCGCCCGCCGCCCAGCGGATAGGTGTAGTCGGCCGTCAGCGAGGCGGTCCATCGCGGGGCGAAGGGAAAGGGCTGACCGGCGATGTCCAGGGGGTGGCCGGGGTTGCGGGGGTCGTCCACCTCCGTCGGGCCCTGGATCTCGGTTTTCACAAAGCCGAGATTGGCCCCCAGCAGCAGGCCGTCGGTCACCTGCAGCTTGGTTTCCAGTTCGAAGCCGGTGCCGATGCCTCCCTTGGCGTTGATCAGGCGGATGATTTCCTGGCCCGCCGCCAGATTGCTGTACGCCACCAGCTGCTGGTTGCGATAGACGTAATGGAAGACTGACAGGTCGGTGCGTAAGCGCCGACCGAAAAAGTCGCCCTTCACCCCCGCTTCGTACGATGTCACCGTCTCGGGATCCGCCTTCTGCAGCGGGTCGAACATGGCCTGTCCCGTGATCACACCGGCGTGGTACCCCTCCGCCACGCGGGCGTAGAGGTTGATTTGATCATCCAGGCGATAGGCCACGCTGCCATCGTAGGTGAATTTGCCCCAGCGGCCGTCGGTGCTGGAAAACCGGGGCAGGAACCAGGGGCCGGGGCCCCGGCCCGCCACCTTGTAAAACGGATCGGTGGCGAAGTTGGGGAAGGCCGCGAGGTCGGTGGGCTTGGGCGTGAAGGAGGAGGAGTCCTGCCAGAAGTCCACCGCGTCGACGGTGTAGCGCAAGCCGGCCGTCAGGGTCAGGCGCTCGATGGGGGAATAGCTGGCTTGGCCGAAGGCCGCACCGCTGTGGCTGCGCTGGCGCGCCCGCTGATAGGCGCCGAAGCCAGGCATGCCATCCGCCGTCTGGAAGCTGTTGTTGGCGGTGGTGTTCCAGTAGTTCAAATCCTCGGAGAAATAGTAGAGACCACCCTGCCAGCCAAAGGGCCCGCCAGGGTTGGAGGCCAGACGCAGTTCCTGTGTCACCTGTGTCAGCCCATCGACATCGGAGGCGTTGACCAAAGCCGGCCGGGGGGAGCCGTCGACATCCCCCACGCTGAACATGCTGCCGGTCAGCCAGGCGGTGATGGAGGTAAGGGTGACGTCGTCGAATTCATAGGCGGCGTTCAGGGTGACACCACGCGTGGTCACCTTCTGCCGGTTGTTGTTATCGCTTTCCTCCGCGATATCATACTTGTCGAAGGGCAGAACGCCGACGGTCGCATCGGTGCCGGCGCCATGGAACAGCGTGGACGTGCCATCCAGTGAGCGGCCGAAAGCCTGGACCAGGGCGGTGAAACGCTCGCCGGGCTTCCACTGCACCTGCACCCGCGCCGCCAAGTCGTCATAGCCGTCCAGCCTGTTCCCCGTGACCACATTGCGCACCCACGGGTCGCGATGCTGATACAGGACGGACGCCCGGGCAGCGAGGCCGTCGCCCAGGCTGCCACCTACCGCGGATTCCGCAGTGTAACTGCTGAAGTTGCCATAGGTGACATCGGCATAGCCCTCGGTCGCGTCCGTGGGCTTGCGGGACACCAGATGGACGGCGCCCGCCGTGGTGTTCTTGCCCCACAGCGTCCCCTGGGGGCCGCGCAACACCTCGACCCGTTCCAGGTCGAAAGCCGGCATGCCCTTCAGCACCGGGTTCTCCAGCACGACATCGTCATAGTACAGCGCCACCGGCTGCGAGGCGTTCAGGGTGAAGTCCTCGTTGCCCAGTCCACGGATATAGAAGCGTGGATAGACGCGGCCAAAGGTGGACTCCGCGTTCAGGTTGGCCACGCGTCCGGATAGCACCCGGATATCATCACCCGACACCGCCAGGCCGCGCATGTCGTCGCCGTTCATGACGCTGACGGACAGCGGTACCTGCTGCAGGTCCTCCGTCCGTTTCTGGGCCGTGACCACGATTTCCTCCAAGACGGGCGGGCCGTCCGCCGTCTCCGCCGCCCGCGCGACCGCCCCCCCTTCCCCCGCCGCCAATGCCACCAGCGCCGCCGCCGTCGTCACCTTCATGAGTCTCATCATTTTAACTCCCACCGTTCATGCCCTGTCCGCTGCTGCCAAGCCATCATCCTGGTGGCGCAGTTCATTTTAGTTAAACGTTTCATTTTTAAGGTGTGATAAAGCATGTTCGCCAGCCTCGCACCGCCGAACTAATTCCCTTTATCTTTCATGTTTGCCTGGAGTTTCCCGCCCGTCAAGGCAGCATTGTACTATTTTAAACGATTCATAAATATCCAGCACCTGTCGGGCTATCTTCGCCCTAATCAACCGGGCCCAACCATGCCCCTTCCCATTTCCACCGAAATTCGGCTGAAATACGCCGCAAACGTTTAACCAGCCTGTCACCCCAGAGACCCCGATGACCAAGGATGAAAACAGCGGCAAACGCCCCACCCTGAAGGACGTGGCGCTAGCGGCGGGGGTGTCGGTGGCCACGGCGTCGTACGCGCTGAACGACGTCGGTTCCGTGGGCGGAGACACGCGCCGCCATGTGCTGGAGGTCGCGGCGCGCCTGGGCTATCGCCCCAACCTGAGCGCCAAGGCCATGCGCACGGGCAAGACCAGCGCCATCGGCCTGATCCTGCCCGACCTGACCAACCCTTTCTTCCCGGCCCTGGCGCAGAACGTCGTCCACGCGGCGCGGGAAAGCGCCTACAGCGTCTTCGTCACCGACACGCAAGGTTCGCACGAGGCCGAGCGCGCCGCCGCCCAGGCCCTGATCCAGCGCGGGGTGGACGGCCTGATCTGGTTCCCCATCAATGACGAGGACACGTTGGCCGACCTGACCGGCGGCCTGCCGGTGCTGGTGCTGGACCGCGACAATCCCCGCCACGACCTGATCCAGATCGACGTCGACTCCGGGGGGCGCATGGCGGCTGAACGGCTGATCCGGGCGGGGCACCGGCGCATCGGGGTTATTTCCGGCCCGACCGACGTGCGCAGTTCCCGCCAACGATCCGAGAGCAGCGCCGAGGTGCTGCGCCGGCACGACGCCCTGGCCTGGCACCTGCACAATGCCTATTCCTTCGACCTGGAGCCGGCGGTGGCCGCCGCGGTGGCGGACGGGTCGGCCACCGCGCTGTGCGTGGGCGCCGACCTGATCGCGCTGGGCGCCATCAACACCCTGCGTCAGCGGGGCCTGCGCGTCCCGGAGGACGTTTCCATCATCGGGTTCGACAACATTCCCTACGGCGCGCTGGCCTTTCCCGGCCTGTCCACCATCAACATCCCGGTGGAGGAAATGGGGATCGAGGCGGTGAACACCCTGCTGCGCCGCATCGCCAAGCCAACGGAGTCCCGGCGCCGCCTGGTGTTCGACGTGACCTACGTCGAACGCGGCACCGTGGCGCCCCCACCCACCGCCTGACCCCTGCCGCCCATCCTTTCCCGTTGCCGCATCGGGTGGAAGCCCTCTTCGTGACATTTAAGTGAAACGTATAAGTTGACATTGCGTGCATGTCGCACTTTAAATATGAAACGTTTCATCACGGACCCACAACGGATCGAGGCACTGCGGCGGGGCCGCGGGGATCACGCAGGGGCCAAAACCAAGAAGGGGTATTGGGGCATGAAGCGGATGATGGGGCGCCGGACGGCGAAGCGGGGAAATGGACTGACCAGGGCGGCCTTGGCGGGCGCCTCGCTCTGGATACTGGCCGGAGTGATGCCTGGAACGGCCGGGGCGGTGGATGTGGCTGGGGCTGACGACGCCCTGGATGAGATCGTCATCACCGCCCACAAGCTGGGCATCGGCGAAACGCGGGCCAACAGCATCGTCGACGCAGAGGCCATCAAGGAACTGCCGCCCGGCCTGGATCCCCTGAAGATGATCAACCGGGTGCCCGGCGTGCTGGTGGGGTCCAGCGACGCCATGACCGGCAGCTTTTCCATGCGCCTCAGCATGCGCGGGCTGAACAAGGAACAGATCGGCGTTTCCGTCGACGGCGTCCCCAACGGCTCCACCCTGTCCAACGGCGGCACCATGCCGTCGCGCCTGATCGACGGCGGCAACCTGGAACGCATCTCCGTTTCCCAATCGGCGGGTGAGATCGGCACGCCGTCTAACCAGGCCCTGGGCGGCTACATCGATTTCCAGAGCCGTGATCCCGCCGCCACCGCCGGCGGCGCGGCGGAGCTGTCCGGCGGCGACGTCGGCTACCGCCGCGCCTTCGCCCGCCTGGACACGGGCGAAATCGCGCACGGCCTGACGGCCTATGTCAGCTATTCGCACGAACAGTTGAACACCTGGCCGGGCGCCCAATCGGGCGAGAGCAAGCGCGACCATGTCGATTTCAAGGTGGTGAAGGAATTCGATAACGGCGCCAAGGTGAAGGCCAGCTTCAGCTACAACGACCTGTCGGATAACGATTACGACGCCGTGGCCCTGCGCGCCGTCAGCGCGCCCTTCTACAAGGCCAACTTCGAGACCAATCCAAACACGGATGGCCTGACCGACGCCTGGACCGGCGACCCCAACATCGACCAGAACAACCGAAAAACGCGAGGAATCGACAGCCGCGAATACTTCAGCCACATCGATATTTCCACGCCCCTGACGGACAGCATCTCCTTCTCCGTCAAACCCTATTACCATCATGAGGAAGGGGCGGGCTGGTTCTATGTGCCATACGTCCAGCTACCGGCCAACGGCCAGCTGTACAGCACGGTGGCGCCCGGCGGCAAGGCCACCGGCACGGTGCAGGAGTGCTACGCCAACCAGTATGCCCACACCGCCAGCGGAGCGCTGATCCCGGTGGCGGCGGTCACCTACCCCGGCGGCACCAGCGCCGCGGCCTTGAAGGCCGCCGGCTGCCCGGCCGCTGCCAAATACCAGATGAATCCCACCAGCCAATGGGGCGCCCGCGAAGCCTCCCGCCGCAAGGGCGGCTATGAGATGGATCGCGAGGGCGGCCTGAGCGAGCTGAAGGGCACTATCGGCGATAATCAGGAACTGCGCGCTGGCATCTGGGTGGAGCATATCGACCGCGCCAAGACCCGCAATTGGTACAAGGTCACCGATCCCAAGATCAGCGACGACTACAGCGATAGCGGCCTGTACTCCATCACCCAGGATCGCCACTACGCATCCGACACGCACATGTACTACGGCCAGTACAAGCTGCGCTTCCTGGACAGCAAGGCGGAGGTGTCGGCCGGCCTGACCTACCAGGATTTCGATGAGACCTACCGCTCGCCCGTGGAGTTCGCCGGCATCCGGGAACTGAGCGTTCATTCCGACGTGCTGCCGAAGGTGGGCCTGCTGTACCACCTGACCGACAGCCTGGAACTGTTCGCCAGCGGCTCGCGGAACTTCAGCGCCCTGCCCGACAGCGTGTTCGAGGGCACGGCCGCCATCGACAGCAAGAAGGGCATCCAGCCGGAGACCTCCACCAACTACGACGTGGGCGCCCGCTGGGCCCTGGGCAATTTCGGCTTCTCCGTCCAGGGCTACTGGATCGATTACGATAACCGCATCTCAATCCAGAACGGCAACCCGGACGGCGACATCTTCAGCCGCGACGCCACCACCACCTTCCTGAATCAGGGCGGCATCACCTCACGCGGGGTGGAACTGACCGCCACCGCCCAGTTCGGCAGCGTCGACCTCTACGGCAACTACGCCTTCAACGATGCCTTCTACAAGGTGGCCACGCCGGCGGAGGGCATCAGTAAGGGCGACCCGGTGCTGGGCCAGCCGCGCCACAGCCTGTATGGCGAGGTGGGCTGGCGCCCCATCGACCCGCTGCGCCTGATGGTCAACGCCCGCTATGTCGGCCGCCAGGCTGGAACCTATGGCGCGGTGCAGAACACGGTGGTGGCAGGCGGCCCGGCCTATTACCCCCGGGAATACATGCCGGTGTATACCTTGGTGGGCCTGTCGGCGACCTATCGCCTGGACGACAACTGGGTGGGCCCGCTGCACGACACCGAGATCGCGGTGAACGTCGACAACCTGTTCGACCAGCACTACCTGGCCGGCATCGGCATGGAACTGACGACCAGCAATCCGCTGACGTCCGGCCGCTATTTCCTAGGCAGCCCGCGCACCTTCGTCGTGACCCTGCGCACCAAATACTGAGCCTGACAAGTAGAGCCTGACCGGGCCCCGCCGTCACCGGCGGGGCCCTCAACCCCGAGGGTGCCAATGTTCAACCGCCGTTCCCTGCTGGCCGCCACGGGCGCGACGCTGCTGACCCGCCTGGGGCGGGCGGCCGCGGCGCCGCGTGTGGCCGGGGAACGCCTGACGCGCATCGCCTTCGGCTGCTGCGACCATCCGGAAATGGCGCAGGACATCTGGCCGGCCATCACCGCGACCGACCCCGACCTGTTCCTGTTCATGGGCGACACCGTCTATGCCGACGACGCCGTGACGGCCAAGGTGGGGATCATCCCGGCCCTGGCCGAGATGTACCGCCGGCTGGACGCCTCCCCCGAGTTCCGGGCCTTCCGCGCCCTTGTGCCGATCGAGGCCACCTGGGACGACCACGATTATGGCGTTCATGACGGCGGCGCCGATTTCCCCGGGAAAGAAGCCGCCCGCGCGCTGTTCCTGGATTTCTTCCAGGTGCCCGCGAATGACCCGAGGCGGACGCGCCCCGATGGCGTCTACCACGCGCTGGAGTTGGGCCCGCCGGAGCGGCGCGTCCAGATCCTGTTTCTGGACCTGCGCTATAACCGTAGCCCCCTGCTGCGCCATGACGAGCCGGAACGCACGGCCAAGAGCGGCTTCGGACCCTATCTGCCCAACCTGGACCCGGCGGCCACCATGCTGGGCGCCGACCAATGGCGCTGGCTGGAGGCGCAACTGCGGCGACCGGCCCGGGTACGCCTGATCGGGTCCAGCGTCCCCTATGCCGCCGGCCACCGGGGCTATGAGGCCTGGACCAACTTCCCCCTGGAGCGGCAGCGCCTGGCCGACCTGATCGCACGCACCGGCGCCAGCGGCGTCCTTTTCCTGAGCGGCGAGGTCCATTATGGCGAGATCAGCGTCCTGACGCGGGGCACGCCCTATCCCCTCTATGACGTCACCAGCAGCGGCCTGACCCATTATTGGCCCCTGCCCGGCCCCAACCTGAACCGTCTGCCCATCGGCACCGTGGCCCAGCGCAACTTCGGCATGATCCATATCCTGTGGGAGGCGCCGGAACCCCAGGTGGTGATGGAGGTGCGAACGGCCGATGGCGTCCTCGGCATCCAGCACACGGTGGCCCTGGACAGCCTGCACACCTGAAACACGCTTTTGCTATTTCCCAAGAAAGACGTTCATGACTGCGGTTCTGATTGACTGTGATCCCGGCATCGACGACGCCCTGGCCCTGGCCTTGGCGGTAGCCTCCCCCGAACTGGACGTGCGCGCGGTGACCTGCGTGGCCGGCAACCGGCCAGTGGCTGTCACCGCCACCAACGCCCGGCGCCTGCTGGACCTATTCGGCCGGCCGGATATCCCCGTCTACGCCGGTGCCGCGCGGCCATTGCTGTATTCCCAGGCCCGGACCAACCTGGTGCATGGCGAGGATGGTCTGGGCGGGGTGACCTTGGGCGGGGACGCGCGGCCGGTGGTGGCGGACCATGCGGCCGACGCCCTGGCCCACCTGCTGCTGTCGCCGCTGGGGGCGGACCTGACGATCGTGGCCATGGGACCGCTGACCAATCTGGCGCTGGCGGAGATACGGCATCCCGGCCTGCTGGCGCGGGCCCGTTCCATTCACCTCATGGGTGGGGCCGCCCATTGCCCCGGCAATGTCACCCCGGCGGCGGAGTTCAATTTCTGGGCGGACCCGGCGGCCGCCCATGTGGTCATGACCGCCGGCGCCAGGTTGGAGGTCTTCCCGCTGGACGTGACCGGTCAGGCGGCGATGACCCCCGCGTGGCTGGCGGCCCTGGCGGCCCAACCCACGCGATCCGCCCAGGCGCTGGCCGCCATGCTGGCGGTGTACGGCGAACAGGATCCCCTGCTGCACGATGCCTGCCCAGTGGCGGCCCTGCTGCGGCCCCGCCTGTTCAAGGGGGAGACCGGCCGGCTGGAGGTGGACTGGCGGCCGGGCCCCGATGAGGGGTGCAGCCGCCTTCACCAGGATGGCGAGGTCAACGCCGCGCTGTACACCGGCCTGGACACGGATGGCCTGCTGTCCCTGATGGCCGAGCGCCTGGCCCGGCTGCCATGAGGGGCCCGGCACTCGCCCTGGTGCTGATGGTGATGACGGGGCTGGCGCCAGCCGCCGCCGGCGCACATGCGGCTGATGGGCGGCCCCCGCGCGTGGCCTTCTTCGTCAACGGGGCGCTGGGCGACAAGTCCTTCTTCGATTCCGCAGCCCGGGGCCTGCGCCAGGCGGAGGCGGACTTGCACCTGGCCACCCGCACCATCGAGGGCGGCTATGATCCCACACGATGGGAGAGCGGCCTGGTGGACCTGGCCGACAGCGGCGACTTCCCCATCATCGTGACCGGCACCTACACCATGGGGCCGCTGGTGCAGAAGGTGGCCCCCGACTATCCGGACGTCACCTTCATTCTGTTCGACGGCGTGGTCGATTACGCCCGCTGCGCCTGCGGCAACGTCTATTCCATGCGCTTCCGCCAGAACGAGGGTGGCTATCTGGCCGGCGTGCTGGCGGCTGGCTTGGTGCGGGCCGGGACGATATTCGGGGCCAAAGACGTGGTGGGATTGGTGGGCGCCATGCCCATCCCCGTCATCAACGATTTCGCCGCCGGCTATGGGGCCGGGGCGCAGGACGCGGCGCCCGGCATCGCCGTGCTGCGCCAGTTCGCCAATTCCTTCTCCGACCCCGCGACGGGCAAGGAGATCGCCAAGGCCCAATATGGCCAGGGGGCCGGCGTCATCTTCCAGGTGGCGGGGGCCACCGGCCAAGGCGTCATCGAGGCGGCCGAGGAAGCCGGGCGCTACGTCATCGGCGTGGATTCCGACCAGGCAGCCCTCTACCGCGCGTCCAGCCCCCGCCGCGCCACCCGCATCCTGACCTCCGTCATGAAGAACGTGGACGCCGCCATCCTGCGCGCCCTGCGGCTGTGGCAACAAGGCCGGCTGCCGCTGGGCCGGACGGAGTCCCTGGGCCTGAAGGAGGGTGCCATCGGCCTGGCGGACAATCCGGAGGCCGCCCTGACCGTGCCGCCCACCGTGCGCGCCGCGGTGGCGGCCGCGCGCCAGCGCATCATCGACGGCACCCTGACCGTGCCCACCGCCTTCGCAGGGGGGCAGCCATGACCCCCGCTATCGCCCCACCCTTGTTGGCCATCGCCTTGGAGGATGTGGAGAAGCGCTACCCCAACGGCACCTTGGCCAACAGCGGTGTCAGCTTCACCGTGGCGGCCGGCGAGATCCACGCCCTGGTGGGTGAGAACGGCGCCGGCAAGTCCACAGTGATGAAGATGCTGTACGGGCTGGAGCGGCCAACGGCCGGCATCCTGCGCATCCATGGCCGGCCGGTGGACTTCCGCCACCCAGGCGACGCCATCGCGGCCGGGATCGGCCTGGTGGCGCAGCACCTGAATCTGGTGCCGTCGCTGACGGTGGCGGAAAACGTGGTGCTGGGGCATGAGCCGCGCCGGATCGGCGGCCGGCTGGACCGGGCGGCGGCGGCGGCCCGCGTCCGGGAGTTGGTGGAGCAATCCGGGCTGGCCGTGGACCCGGCGGCAACGGTGGCCGGCCTGCCGGTCGGCGTGCGCCAGCGGGTGGAAATCCTGAAGGTGCTGCACCGGGGCGCGCGCATCCTGTTGCTGGACGAGCCCACGGCCGTCCTGACCCCGCCGGAGACGGCAACCCTGTTCGCCACCCTGCGCCAGTTGGCCAACGCCGGCCGCACCATCCTGCTCATCACCCACAAGCTGGATGAGGTGAAGGCCCTGGCCGGCGGCGTGACCGTTCTGTGCCGAGGCCGCGTCACCGGCAGCGCCCGCATGGCCGATTTGGACCAGGGCACGTTGGCGCGCCTGATGGTGGGCCGGGACCTGCCGCCACCGCCGCCCCGCCGGCCGGCTGGCGCGCGCCCGATACCCCGTGTCGTCGCCCGCGATCTGGGCTATGTCGACGGCGAGGGGACGATCCGGCTGCGGGACGTTTCCTTCGACGTGGCGCCGGGCGAAATCCTGGGCATCGCCGGGGTCGAGGGCAACGGCCAGGATGTGCTGGCCCGCCTGCTGTCCGGCGCCGATGTGCCCAGCGCGGGCGAGGCGAAGCTGGATGGCCAGGTCTTCACCGGCCTGTCCGCCCGGGCCGCCCGCGCCCGGGGTGTGGCGGTGGTGACGGAGGATAGGCTGCACGACGGCGCCGCCCCCAGCCTCAGCATCGTCGACAACCTGATGGCCACCCGCTACGCCCGCCCACCCCTGTCGCGCCGGGGCCTGATCGACCGCGCCACCGCCCGGCGCTGGGCGGAAGAGGTGATCGGCGGCTTCAGCGTGCGCGCGACTGGGCCCGACCAACCCATCGGCGCGCTGTCGGGCGGCAACATGCAGAAGCTGATCCTGGCGCGTGAGATCGCCGACGCCCCCACCTTCCTGGTCGCCAGCCAGCCGACCCGGGGCGTGGACATCGCGGCCGCATCCGCCCTGCACACCCGCCTGGCCGCGTTGCGCGACCAGGGTGCCGCCATCCTGCTGATTTCGGCCGACCTGGATGAACTGCTGGCCCTTTCGGACCACATCGCCGTGCTGTACCGGGGGCGGATTGTCGCCCGGTTCGCGGCCGGGGCGGTCGATGCCCGGACCCTGGGCCTGCACATGACGGGCCTGGGGCCCCCGGTGGAAGGGGGCGGCCATGACGCCGTCGCGTGAAGGGGCCCGCATCGCCCTGGCCGTGGGCGCGGCCCTGGCCCTGGGCTTCGCCGTCATGGCCTGTGTCAGCGACCAGCCCTGGGCCGCCTTCCGCGCGCTGCTGACCGGCCCCCTGCCCTCGGTCGATCGCGCCGCCGACGGCCAAGTGGTGGTGCATCGGCTGGTTCGCTTCGGCGCCTGGCTGCAGGACGCCACCACCCTGACCCTGGTGGGGCTGGCAATCGGCCTCCCCTTTCGCGCGCGGCAATTCTCATTGGGCGCCGACGGCCAGCTGTTCATGGGCGCGCTGGCGGCGGCGACCGTCAGCCTGGGCCTGGGAGAGACGCCGACCGCCTTGCCGCTCGCCTTCCTGGCGGCGGCGGTGGCCGGCGCCGGCTGGGGCCTGGTGGCAGGACTGTTGAAAACCCGGTTCGAGGCCAATGAGATCGTGACCACCCTGATGCTGAACGTGGTGGCGGTGCAAGTTTACCGCCTGGTGGTGGGCCGGGTGCTGAACGACCCTACGGCCGGCTTCATCACCACGCCCCCGCTGCCCGACGCCGCGACCCTGGCGCCGCTGATCGCCCGCACCACCGTGACGGCCATGGTGCTTGTGGCGCCAGTGGCGGCGGTGGCGGCCCTGTTCCTGCTGCGCCGGACGACCCTGGGGTATGAGATCGACCTGGCCGGCGCCAACCCCTGGTTCGCGATCCGGGCGGGGGTGCCGGTGGCCCGGGCCACGGCGCTGGCGTTCGCGCTGGGTGGCGTGTTCGCCGGACTGGCGGGCTTCCACGTGTCGAACGCCCTGCTGAAACGTCTGCCCATCGACCTTACCCCCGGCATCGGGCTGGAGGGCATCGTGGTGGCGCTGCTGGCGCGCGGGCGGGTAGGCGCCCTGCCCCTGGCGGCCCTAGGCTACGCCTACCTGCGCGTGGGCGCCCAGGCCATGGAGCGCACCACCGATGTCCCGCGCGAGGTGGTCCTGGTCATTCAGGCGCTGATCATCCTGTTTGTAGTGTCGGACCGTCTGGCGCCACTGGCCCTGGGCTTGATGCGCCGGGTCCGCACAAGCATAGGGGGGAGACCTGCATGAGCCTGGACCTTGTCTCGGCCGGCACGATGGCCGCCGTGGTGGCGGTCACTACCCTGCGCGCCGCCACCCCCATCGTCTTCGCCAGCCTGGGCGGCCTGATCTCTGAACTGGCCGGCTGCATCAACGTGGCGCTGGAGGGCGTGATGCTGGTGGCCGCCTTCGCCGGCGTCATCACCTCCGCCTATTCCGCCCTGTGGTTCCCGGACGCCCCCCTGTGGCTGCACCCGTGGCTGGGTTGCGCCGTCGGCTTGCTCGCAGGCACGGCGCTGGCGGGCCTGCTGGCCGTATTCCATCTGGAGCTGGGGGCCGATTTGATCGTCGCCGGCATCGGGCTGAACATCCTGGCCCAGGGATTGACGGTGCTGCTGATGGCCCACCTGACGGGCGACAAGGGTTCGACCGCCAGCCTGACCAGCTTCGCCCTGCCCAGCCTGCGCTGGCCTGGCATGGGCGGCGTGCCGGTGCTGGGCGTCCTGCTGAACGGCGACGGGGATGCCGGGCACAACGTGCTGGTCTACGGCGCCCTGGCCGCCACCGGCTGGGTCGCGTGGGCGCTGCGCCACACGGTCTTCGGCCTGCGCCTCAGGGCGGCGGGGGAAAACGCGCAGGCCGCACTGGCCGCCGGACTGCCGGTGAAGCGGCTGCGGTATGCCGGCCTGCTGCTGAGCGGCCTGCTGGCCAGCGGTGGCGGCGTCTTCCTTGGCATGGGCTATCTGACGCTATTCCAAGCCGACATGGCGGCGGGGCGGGGATACCTGGCCCTGGCCGCCGTGTTCCTGGGCGGCCGCCGGCCCCTGGGCACAGTGGCAGCGGCGCTGGTGTTCGGCGGCGCCACCGTCATGGCCGCCCGCCTGGGCCTGCTGGCCGTGCCGGCCGAGGTGGTCTTCATGATCCCTCCCCTGGTCACCATCGCCGCCCTGGTCTTGGTCAAGCAGCACCAACGCCTGGCCGCCCGGCGCCGCGCCGCGGCCGGCCGGACCGCCCTTCTTTCCTCCTGACGGACACGACATCACGGGACATGGCATCCATGAGCACACACACCCTGCATGACCGGATCGCCGGTTCGCTGCTGCTGGCCGGCATGGGCGACGCGCTGGGCGCCCCCACCGAGCAATGGTCCATGGCCGAGATCCTGGCCGCCCATGGCGGCCTGGTTGCCGGCTTCGTGACACCGACGGTTGACACCTTCGCCGGCGCCAACGCCGGCAAGAGGGCTGAGGTGACGGACGACGCCAGCCAAATGTACTACCTGGCCCGCGCCCTGGTGCGCGGCGGGGGCAGGCTGGACGCAGCCGGCTGGGTCGCCTGCCTGCTGGACTGGGCCGACACCTCGCCCAAGGCCGGCTTCATGGGGCCCAGCACGGTGGGCATCGTGGCGGCCCTGCGTGCCGGCACCGACCCGGCCCTGGTGGGGGTCATCGGCCAGTCGCGGCGCAAGATGACGACCATAGGCACCACCAATGGCGCCGCCATGCGGGTGGCGCCCGCCGGTCTGGTCCATCCTGGCGACCTGGACGCCGCCTGTGCCCAGGCGCTGGTGACCTGCCTGCCCTCGCACGACACCGATGTCGCCATCGCCGCCGCCTGCGCCATCGCCGCCGGCACGGCCCGGACCCTGGTGACGGACGACATCGCCGACGTCATCACCGCCTGCATCGAGGGGGGACGCCAGGGCGCCGCCCTGGCCGCCCGGCATGCCCGCGTGGGCCCCGGCCCCCGCTTTCAGGCGCGCCTGGACCTGGCGTTGGAGATCGCCGCCCGGGCCACGGATGACCTGACCTTTCTTGAGGCCTTGGACGCGCAGGTCGGCGCCTCGGTCCTGGCGGCGGAATCGGTGCCGGCGGCCATCGCCATCCTGGCCTACGCCAAGGGCGACCCGCTGCGCACCATCGCCCTGTCGGCCACCATCGGCAACGACACCGATTCCATCGCCACCATGGCGGGAGCGCTGGCCGGTGCCTTACGTGGCGCCTCCGCCCTGCCGGCCGGCCTCACTGCCGAATTCAGGGCGGTGAACGCGGTAGACTACGACCTGGATGCCCTGGCGGCCGAGCTGGCCGCCATCGCCCAGCGGCGGCTGGCGGCATGACGGAGGCCGACACCTTGATGCCCCTGCCCGCCACGGCACGGGAGCGGGCGGACACCCCCACCGCCGTGGACAGGGCGCTAACCCGCTTGGCCGCACCAGTGCGGGACCTGGCGGCGGCGCTGACCGCCCGGGGGATCGGCCGCCTGCTGGTGGCCGGGTCCGGCGACAGCCTGTCCGTCGGGCTGATGGCCACACCGGCTTTCGCCGCCTATGCCGGCATTCCCTGCCAGGCGGTCCAGGCCTTCGAACTGGCGCGATATGGCCACCCCGACCTGGGAGCCCATACCGCCGTGGCGGTGATCAGTTCCAGCGGGCGTCCGTCGCCGGCCCATGACGCCCTGGCCCGCGCCCGGGAGAGTGGTGCCCTGGTCATCGGCATCTGCGATCGGGAGGGCACGCCCTTCCTGGCCCCGCCGGTTTGGGGCCTGTGCCCCGGCGCCAGCAAGGGCGGCATGCCCACGCAATCGACCACCGCCACGCTGGCCGTCCTGATCCTGCTGGCGCTGGAATGGGGCGAGGTGCTGCGGCGGCCGATGGCGGGCCCCCGCCGGGAGGTCGCCGCCCTGCCGGCCACCCTGGAGAGGGTCCTGCGATCCGACACCGCAATCCACGCCCTGGGCGCCACGCTGGCCACCCGGCGCCATCTGCACATCGTCGGCGCCGGCCCCAACACCGGCACCGCCCGCTGCATCGCCGACCTGCTGACGGCGGCGGCGGGGCTGGCGGCCCTACCCCATGCAGTGGAGGAGTTTCATCACGCCCTGCGCCTGCAGGCCCTGACCCCCACCGACCTGGTGCTGGTCCTGGCGCCCCCCGGCGCGCGCGCGGCGGATCGCCTGGCCGATACCGCCACCGCCGCCCGTGCACGCGGTGCGGCGGTGGCGGTGCTGGGCGGGCCGGACTTCCCCATGCCCGGGATGGATGAGCCCATGACGCCCCTGCCGTTGCTGATGCAGGGTCAGGCGCTGGCGTTGGCCGCCGGTGACGCCGCCGCCCGGGCCGGCCGCTTCCGGATGATCGCCTGCACAGGGACCACCCGATGATCCCGCCCGGCGCCCGCCGCTTTGGCCTGCTGGCCTATGGCGACCCCAATATCGACCTGGTCTTCGCCGTGGACCGCGCGCCGGCGGCGGATGAGAAGGTCCTGGGCCGGCACCTGGGACGCCATGCCGGCGGCACGGCGGCCAATGTGGCCTGCGCCGCCGCCCGCCTGGGCCTGCCCACCGCAGCCTACGGCCGGGTCGGCCGCGATAATGGCGATGGCGACCACCTGGTGGCGGAATTCCAACGCTTCGGCGTCGCTCCGCAGTGGGTGCGGCGGGTGGCGGGACCCTGCGCCACGGCCCTGATCCTGGTGCAGGGGGATGGGGAGAAGGCGCTGGTCTACGCGCCGCTGCCCGGCTGGCCGCTGGACACGGCCACCCTGGCCCCGGCCCTGGAACAGTCCCGCGTCGTCTACGCCATGCCGTACGACCTGGCGGAGTTCGAGATCGTGAGCCGCGAAGCCCGCGCCGCCGGCACCCTGGTCGCCATCGATGTGGAGGCGGCGGTGGTCCCTGGCCCGGAGCGGCTGGCGGCGCTTTTGCCCTTGTGCGACATCGTGTTCCTCAACGAAGGCGGGTTCCGCGCCGCGACCGGCTTGCCCCCGACGCCGGAGCATGCACGCGCGCTGCTGAAACAGGGGCCGGAGCTTGTGGTGGTGACCTTGGGTGCCCGGGGGGCCATCGCCGTGCGGGGCGACGAGAGCGTGATCCAGCCTGCGTTTCCGGCGCACCTGGTGGACGCGACCGGGGCCGGCGACTGCTTCAACGCCGCCGTACTGGCCCGCCTGCTCGGCGGCGACAGCCTGGCCGATGCCCTGCGCTTCGCTGCCGCCGCCGCCAGCCTGGCCATCACCGCCATCGGTGCCCGCGCGGGCTTTCCCGACCATGCCGCGGTAGCCTCGGTATTGGACAGCGCAAACCAGGGGGCATCCACTCCACTCTCGGATACATCACCCCAGAACAGGCCGGGCGAAAGGCCGCATAACCAGGTGTCCACTTAAGCGGGGGAAGGTCACTTCGCCATGACCCCACTCCTGCAAGGCCCGACATCACCGTCAATCTTTTATACCCGCTGCCCCAAGGGGCGCACTCCACTGGAAGATGCGCCAATCATAGGGGACACTGCGGCCGGATGAGACGGATTATCCCGCCCCGTCCGTGTCAGCGGCCCAAAAGCTCGGTGAGCTTGGCAATGACTGGCGCGACAACGGCACGGGCGGCAATAGCCGCCCCTTCGGGGTCCCGGCGCTCGATCGCCTCGACAATCCCGGCATGGGCGGCGGCACCCGGCTCAGGCACCTCCCGCTCTGCCAGAACCGCCTGAGTGTTCTGACGGACGGCCGCTGAAAAGTAGCGGTACAATTCCGCCAGCGCCGCATTGTGCGCCGCCGTCGCGATCGCGGCGTGGAAGGCGAGATCACAATCGATGAACCCAGCAAGATCGCCGTCGGCGGGTACGTCACCGCGTGCTTCCAAAAGCCGTCCCAGCCTTTCGAGGTCTTCATCCGTCCGGCGCATGGCTGCAAGACGCGCCGCTTCGGTCTCAAGGATAGCCCGTAGTTCGAAATGATCCCGCAGGCCGGCATGGCTCACCCGGCGCATGACTTCAGCCGGGTCGACGCTGGAGCGGACATAGGTGCCGTCGCCTTGCCGGACTTCCAGCACCTGTGCGTGGGACAGTACCCGGATCGCTTCGCGAACCGTGTTGCGGCCGACCTGCAGCATGGCGGCCAGGTCAGGCTCCCTCGGAATGCGCTGTCCTACTTTCCAAGCGCCACTTTCGATCTGCGTGCGGATAAGGCTGATGGTCGATTCGACCAACGACGTGCGAGGAGCTTGGGGAAGAGGCGCAGTCGCGGACATTATTTTTAACCTCGCCGAATGACTCGCATCGTTCATAGCTCGTCATCGTGATAGATCGGGTGATCCTATCTTTGCCACCCATTGGCAGCAAGCTCACCTAATGTCTCAGAGGCAGGAGCCCGCCCCGTTTCGATGTCCGATTTTCTTTCGGTCTCCGCTTCGACGGGAAACTCCGACTGCCATCCTCCTCCCAAGGCCTTATACAGGCTGGCCAACGCCAGGTCCGTGTCGGTATCGGCCTGCGTCTGAGCACGCTGGACACTCAGAAGCTGGTTCTGGACACTCAGCACGTTGAGGAAATCCACGGCGCCTTCGACATATTGCGACTGTGCCGTCGCCAGGGCGATTCGGCTCTGTCGCACGGTTTCCAGCAGCTGGCTGCGCTGATTTTGCGCGGCATTGTAGGCGGTGAGCGCATCGTCGACCTCGTGCCAGGCTTGCAGGACGGTGCGCTGATAAACGATGGCAGCCTGTTTTTGCTGAGCTTTCCGCAGTTCCAGCGCACCATGCAGGCGGCCCCCTTCGAAGATTGGCAAGCTGATCGAAGGGCCAATGCCATATTGCCGTGACGCCCAGGAACCGAGACCGGAGAACTGCAGCGCCTGAATGTCGAAGCTGCCACCAAGCACGACACGCGGATAGAAGTCGGCGACCGCCACCCCGGTATTGGCTGTCGCTTCATGGAGGCGCGCTTCAGCGGACCGAATGTCCGGCCGTTGCCGCGCCAGCTCGGACGGCAAGCCGACCGGTATACGCGGCGGAACAGGTGGTATGGGCTTGGGCGCCGCAAGTTCCGTGGCAAGCGCGCGGGGCGGTGCACCCAACAGGAAGCTCAAGGCATTGATGAGTTGCGCCTCCTGCTTCCGGAGCGCCGGCAACCCAGCCTGGATGGCCGATACTTGTGCGGCGGCATTGGCGACGTCCAGATTGGTGGTGGCGCCATTTGAGAAGCGCAGCTTGGTCAGCGACAGGCTATGGGTTGCGATATCCAGATTTTGCTGGGTGATCGCTATCTGCGCCTGCACGCCGCGAAGCTGGAGATAATCACGGGCGGTTTCTGCAAGGGCGCTGACGAGCACACCCCGGCGCATGTCCGCCGTCGCCTCAACCTCCGCGCTCGAGGCTTCGACGGCGCGGCGCACCCGCCCCCACAAATCAAGCTCCCATGAGGCGTCGAAGCCATATTGCCAAAGGTCGAATGCGGGGGAGCCGCTGCTCCCCGGCAAGGAGGTCGGCCCGAACCCCGGACCGCCGTTGGCGATCGTCGCCGCACTTTGCGGTTGCGTCGTTCCAAGCAGGCCCAGCACACCATTGGGGCTCGCCCGCTCACGGGCATAGGAGGCGTTCGCGCTGGCGGATGGATATTGGTCGGCGCCGACCATTCGGCGTTCGGCCCTGCTTTGCGCCACCCGGGTTGTCGCCTCCGCCACATCAAGGTTCATTGACGCGACCCTGCGCTCCAGGGACGACAATTCAGCATCGCCGAAGATCGTCCACCACTCAGGGTCGGCGGCGGCGGCGTCCATCCGGCTGGTGGCGGCCTCCCCCACCGGCGGCGAAAACGCGAGCGGGAGCGCTGGGGTCGGTTCGTGCCAATCAGGTCCCACCGTGCAGCCGCCGAGGAATAGAAGCGCCCCGACCATTGCAAGGCGGCTGGCGCTGGACATGAGGGTTCGAACCGCAGTCATCGGCCTGCCACGTGATTGAGGGTTTGAGAAGCACCCTGGCCGTCATCTCCAGAGCCCGCGGTATCCAGGCTGACGTCAACCGACATGCCGACGCGGAGGCGCTGCACCAACGCCTGTCCAGGATCGAACCGGATCTTCAGGGGAATGCGCTGCACCACCTTGGTAAAATTCCCGGTGGCGTTGTCGGGGGGGATGGGCGAAAAGGCGATGCCGCTCGCGGGCGCCACGCTATCGACAGTGCCTGTGAGCGTCTGCCCCGGAAAGCTGTCGACGGTGATGCGCGCCTTTTGACCTGACGCCATGTGCGTAAGCTGGGTCTCCTGAAAGTTCGCCAGCACGTAAGCCGATCGCAACGGCACCACGGCCAACAACGCCGTTCCGGGGCTGACATAGTTGCCGACCCGCACGCTGCGCTGGCCGATGACACCATCGATCGGCGCGAGGATGCGCGTATAGGACAGGTTGAGGCGGGCCTGATCCAATGTCGCTTGCGCGCGCTTCACCTCCGCCGCAGCCTCATTTCTCTGGGCATCCAGAACCGCAAGTTCATGTCGGGCGGCCGCCGCGGCGGCCGTGTCGCGATCCTTCGCCGCCATTGCCTGCCGAAGCTGGGAGGCGGATTGCTGCTGTTGTTCAAGGCTGCCGGCACCACCCAGGGAGAGATTGTGATAGCGCATGGCGTTGGCTTGGGCGAAGCCCAAGGCCGCATCGTCCGCGCGTATGGTCGCTTCCGTCTGCTCGATGATCGGCTTCTGCCGGGCAAGCTCCGCCGTCAGGTTCTCGACCTTGGCCTGTGCGGCGGCCAAAGCCGCCTCGGCCGCGGCCACGGCGGCGCGACAATCACGATCATCGATATGGGCGAGTTCCTGTCCCGCACGGACCTGCTGGTTATCCTCTACCGTTACCGCGTCAATCAGGCCGCTGACCTTGGGCGCGACAATCGAGAAATCCGCCACGATATAGGCGTCATTGGTCTGCTGCGTTCTTCCATCCCCGAGTAGAGCGCGGTCAGCGCAAAAGGCGATGACAGCGCAGGCCGCGACGCCGCCGGCGAGAAGCACTTTCTTTGTTCGTGTCATAGAAATTCCTGACATCAGTGTGCCGCAGGCGCCGGGACGCCCGCAGATGCGGGCGGATAGACACGTGTCGGCAGGATGGGGATGAGAAGCAAAAGAGCGACGGCGATGCCGATCATCACGAGGTTGATGTCGGCCGTCGTGAGAACTAGCGCTTGATCGCGTACCGCCTGGGCAAAAGCCGCAAGATCGCGTGGCTTGTCGTTCAAGCCCGACAACACGAAGTTCGACGCCCCATAGTGATCGAGCAAAATGTTGGAGTGTGTGTGCTCCCGCCGCGTTTCGAGGAAGCTGATGAGGCCCGCCGCGATGGCATTGGCGAAGCCCTTGACCATGTTGAACATGCCCGAGACGAAAGGCCCGTCCGTCGGCGCCAACTTCATCGTCGCCAGCATGAGGATCGGAATAATCGCCATCGGCTGCCCGAAGACCTGAAGGGCCTGCAACAAATAGAAATTGCCCCGGAACCAGTCCGATGTGATGAAGCTCCCGCCATAGGCCGAAGCGGCCATCAGCAGCAGGCCGCCGGCGAGCACCCACCGGCAATCGACGCGCCGGATATTGCAGAGCGCCGAGACAAGCGGCAGCGCGAGAAGCTGGGGCAGAGCGATGACGAGTGCCATCGGCGCTGTCTGCAAGGGGCGGTAGCCTCGCACCTCCGCCAAGTAGGCGGAGGGCACCTCGATATTCGCGACGGCCAGCACCAGCACCGTTGCCACGGCGATGAGCGAGAAGGACAAGTCGCGCGAACGCAACATCTGGATGCGGAAGAAGGGGAGCGGGTGAAACCACTCATTCAGCAGAAACATCATGAACAGGAAGACACCACCGATGATCAGGTGGCAAATCAGGGGTGAGTGGAACCAATCCAGACGATCCCCCTGCATCAGCCCGATGACGAGCATGCAAATGGCGGGGAAACCCAGCAGCAGACCGCGCCAGTTGAACTGCCGCAACCGCTCCAGCCTCAGCGGATCCTGCGGAAGACCATAGGCGACCAGGAAGATGCTGATAAGGCTAAGCGGGATGGCTTCCCAAAAGACCGCCCGCCACCCGAGATACTCAAAGCAGAGTGCGGCGAGGGGCGTTGCGAGGTTGGGACCGCAGGTCGCCGTCAGGGCGTAGGCTCCCAGGCCATAGACCTTCACTTTGGGCGGCAGGTAGCGCAACGCCACGGTCATGAGCATTGGCGGCAAAGCGCCGCCCGCGAACCCCTGAACCGCGCGGAGGATGTAAAGGCTGGTTATGCTGGACGTGAACGGCGCGGCCACGGCCAGCATGGCGAACAAGCCAACCATCGTGATGGTGAAGCGGCGGAGCGAAAATGTGACGGCGCACCACGGCGCGAAAGCCATGGCCGACACCTGAAACGCCTCATAGAGCGCGGTCAGCCAGGTTCCTTCGTCATGGCCGATCCCCAGGACACCCCGGATGTCGGTCAAGTCGATATCCGTGACGTGTTCGTTGAAACCTGAAACCAGCACGGCGATCAGCACGCCCGCGAGGCCGGCGGCGATACGGGGCGTGAATGGTGCCGGACCCGCCGGGCGTACGACCGGCGCGGCAGCCGCAGGCGCCAGCATGATTGATCCGGTCATATCGCGGCCTCCGGGCCAAGCCGCTCCCGCAGGAACCGATGCCGCTTGTCATCGCAGAGTTCGCCATGGGCCGGCGATTTAAGCCAACCCCCTGGAACATGACACGGCTGGACTTTGAACATCATATCGTCCTAACATAGGATGTTTAGTCGTGACGGTAGCCATCTCACACCGAGGGAGTCAACGAATGTTTCATGCGGTCTTGGTTGGGATTGACGGGTCTGGCCAAACGGAGGGCGTCGTCACCATCGCCGCCGATCTGGCCCGGGCGTGTGGCGCCTTACTCCATATCCTTTGCGTGGTCGACCCGGCCTATTTCCTTAGCGAGCCGGATGGCCGTCGTCCGAGTGAGGCCGATGAGGCCGACTATCCGGCTGCTGCGATGGAACGCGAAAGCGCGGACGATCTCGTCCATCGCGTACTCCTCGGACTCCGGGAGCAGAAATTGTCGGCGGAGGGCTCAGTCGTCCAGGGGGAAGCCGTGGAGCGGATTCTGGAAACGGCCTCTACCCTCGGATGTGATGCGATCGTGCTCGGACACCGGCATCTTTCTTGGCTCGGCCGGCTGACGGAACGTTCCGTCTGTCGTGAAGTGCTGGAAAAAGCGTCAGTCCCCGTGCTGGTCGTTCCTTCGCCAGATAAGGCCCATCCCGCTTCGTCGATCAGGCAGGGATGAAATCCTCACGGCGGGGCGCCAAACATGACTGTCCGCCCCCTGCCCTGTTTTCCACCGTCATCCTCTGATGGATCCGTGCCCTGTGCGTGGTGTAGACTCATTGGCTGGCCAGATAGGCGGTCGGAGAAACGCCGAGCGTTCGGCGGAACATGGCGGCGAATGCGCTCGGGCTGTCATACCCATGCTCCAGCGCCACTTGCAGCACCGACGCCCCGGCCGCGAGGCGGGGCAAGCTCAGCAACAAGCGCATGCGGCGCAGCCATTCCCCGAAACTCATCCCCAACTCACGATGAAACAGGCGCGCGAGAGTCCGTCCGCTGACATGGATTTCCGCCGCAAGCTCCTCAAGCGTGACGGACACGGAAGGATCGGCGATCAGCCTCTCGCAGAGCCGCACGAGACGTGGATCGTGCGGCATGGCGACATGCAGATGCAGGCGTGGTGCGGCTTCGATCTCGTCAAGGATCAGTTCCATCACCCGTTCGTCCCGGCTCGCTGGCGCATAATCCAGCGGAATGCGGGTCGCCGCGACGATCGCTTCCCGCAGGAAGGCGGAAACCTCGATCACCTCGCATGTCCGCGGGAGATTGGGTCGCGCCCCATCCAGAACAAAGATCGTCCGCATGAAGACGTTGCCGGAGATCCGAATGCCATGTTCTTCACGTGGCGGCATCCAGACGGCCCGCCCAGTCGGCACCACCCAGCTTCCCTCCCGGCTCGTCACTGTCATCACGCCGCTGAGCGTATGGATCAGTTGCGCGCGCGGATGGCTGTGCGCAGCGATGTGCTCACCATCGGGATGATCGCTCGCCAAGGCGGCCACCGGCCTCGGCGAGCGTTCGCAGTCTTGAAAAGTACGCTCTTTGTCCATTTCGAGATGATTAATGTCAGTCTCGCTGGAGAAGGACAAGCGGCAATCCCATAAAACGATGGCTCGTCACCATCGAGCCGACCATCGTGAGCCATCCTTCAAGCGGCCTGATCGCCGCCATTCTTTCCGCATCGCTCCTGGCTGGCTGCGCCACGGCACCTGGAACGCCACCTCGATCCACGGTGGCAATCCCGGGTCAACTGGCGGACAGCGAAGCCGTGCGCTCCGACGCGCCGCCGTCGAACTGGTGGCGCCTCTACAACGAGCCGGCGCTCGACGTTCTTGTTGAGGAGGCGCTGACGAACAACCGCGACCTGCGGGCGGCATCGGCGAACTTATTACAGGCCCGTTCGATCCTGAGCGAGGCTCGGGGTGAGCTATGGCCGGCGACCAATCTTTCGGGCGGGGCCGGTGAAGGCAGCACGCTGGAGGACCAGATCGCCGCCGCCTCGGAGGGAACCGACAAAATCCGAACCGGTCCGCGCTTCGATATCGGAACTTCTGTCTCCTGGGAGCTGGACCTTTTTGGCCGGCTGCGATCCACGGTCAAAGCCGCAGAGGCAGATGCGCAAGCGTCCGCCGCTCTGGAAGATGGTGTTCGGGTCGCTGTCGCCGCGGGCGTGACCGGCACCTGGCTCGACGCTTGCGGTTATGCTCATCGCGCTGATGTGGCGCGCCAATCCCTGGCATTGGCGCAACGCGGCCTGGATTTGGCCGAGCGGTTGCTGGCTGCCGGCAGCGGCCTGCCGGTCGATGTGTTGCGTGCAGAGGTCCTGGTGGGTCAGGCCAGCGCGACCATCCCGATGCTCGATGCGAAACGACATGACGCGCTGACCGAATTGGCGGTGCTGACCGGACGTCCGCCGGCTGAGGTACCTTCTGCAGCTGCGGCGTGCAGGCGGCTACCAGCCATCACGACGCCATTGCCGATCGGTAACGGCCTGACGCTGCTGCGGCGTCGCCCGGACGTGCGCGCCGCGGAACGGAAGCTCGCGGCGAACACCGCGCGAATTGGTGTCGCCGTGGCCGATCTCTACCCCCGAATCTCTCTCGATGGCGGGGCCGCACTATCGTCACCCACGGTCGGAGGCATCGCCAGCCGTAACAATCTCGTCTGGCGCGTCGGTCCATTGTTGAGTTGGAGCTTCCCCAACGTCAGCGCCGTCCACGCGCGCATCAGATACGCCCAGGCTGGTGAAGCTGCGGGTCTCGCCGATTTTGACGCCACCATTTTGAGAGCCCTCAAGGAGGTGAATCAGACGGCGGAGGATTACGGCGCAGCGCTTCGCCGGCAAGGTGATTTGCGCGCGGCCGCCGACCACAGCGCCCGCGCGGATCGCCTCATGCAGATCCAGCGATCGGCGGGTGCGGCGACCGCACTGGAAGCACTGGATGCGGAGCGCGCGGACATCGATGCACAAGCGGCTCTCGCCGCCGCCGATAGCGATGTGACCACGACGCAGGTGGCTCTCTTCAAGGCACTGGGTGGTGGCTGGGAAAACGCTCCCGCCGTCGTCCTGCCGTCCCCGCAAAGAACAGCGCCCGTCGCCTCGGTGACGGGTTCCTCGAAGTGAGGTTCCCATGACCGATACCGCCGTCAAGACCCGTTCTTCCTTTCCCAGTCTGCGTCCGAACCGTCGCCAGCTCATGGCCTGCGGCTGCGGGATGGCGCTCATCGCCACCTGCGTGTCCGGCGCGCGCTGGTGGACGACAGGCCGCTTCATGATCGAAACCGATGACGCCTATGTGCGCGCTGATGTGGTGACCATCGCCCCTCGCGTCGCAGGCAATGTCGTCGCGGTGGTCGTCGCGGATAACCAACGGGTGCGGGCTGGAGACGTTCTCGCGCGGATCGATGATCGGGATTACCGCTTGAGGGCCGAGCAGGCTGAAGGTGCTGTTGCCTCCGCGAAAGCTGATGTCGAGGCGCAACAGGCGCGCATCGCCACATTCAACGCCCAAACCACACAGCAGCAGAGCGTGATCGAACAGAATGGCGCCGCCATCACGGCCCGCGAAGCGGATGCTCATTTCGCTGATCTGGAATACCAGCGGCAATCCAACCTTTCCCGGCAGAAGGTCGGAAGCATACAGAATCTGCAGTCGGCGGAGGCAGTTACCCGCAAGGCCTCAGCGACGCTGGCCGAAGCTCGCGCGACGCTGGCCGCTTCCCGCGCCTATCTGCCAGTCCTGGCAACTCAGCGGGACGCCGCCACCGCCGATCTCGACAAGGCGCGCGGGGCGCTGCAACAAGCTCAGGCGGCGCTGGATGCGGCACGCCTCGACCTCGAGCGAACGGTCATCCGGGCACCCGTGGACGGGCAGGTCGGGCAACGAACCGTACGTGCCGGACAATATGCCGACATCGGCACACCGCTGATGGCGGTCGTGCCCGCACAGGTTTATGTCGTCGCCAACTACAAGGAAACGCAAACCGATCGCATCCGCCCTGGTCAGTCGGCCGTAATCGTCGTCGATGCGTTCGGCGGCGTGGCGATCAAGGGACATGTTGACGACTTTGCGCCGGCCACCGGCGCGCAGTTCGCGCTGCTTCCTCCCGACAACGCCACGGGCAATTTCACCAAAATCGTTCAGCGGATGCCGCTGCGGATCATGGTCGATCCGGGCCAGCCGCGCGCGGCCGAGTTGCGGCCGGGCATGTCGGTTGAAACCACCGTCTATACGGGAAGCTCCCGGCCATGACCGGTCAGGCGGAGATCGGCCAGGCGGCGGGTCAGGTGTCCTTGCGGTCTTGGATAGCCGTCCTGGGCGGTGTCGTCGGCTGCTTCATGGCGGGCATGAACGTCCATGTGACGAACGCTTCGCTTCCCGATGTGCGTGGCTCGCTAGGGGCTTCTTTCGAGGAAGGGTCATGGATCACCACGGCCTATCTGGTCGCCGAGATCATCATCATTCCGATGACCGGATGGCTGGTGTCGGTCTTCTCGATGCGGCGCGTGCTCATGGTCGGAACAGGCGGCTTCATTCTGTTCTCGATCGTTTGCTCGATGGCGCCCGACATCAACACCATGATCATCGCGCGCGCCTTGCAGGGCGCATTCGGCGGCGTCCTGATTCCCCTATCCTTCCAGATCATCGTCAGTGAACTGCCGCCGTCGAAACACCCGTTCGGCATGGCTTTGTTCGCCGTAGCCAACAATGTCGCGCAGGCCGCCGGGCCTTCGCTCGGCGGCTGGTTGACCGAAGCCTATAGCTGGCGCTGGATCTTCTATCTTCAGGTGCCGCCGGGCCTGCTGCTGTTGGCAGCGATCGGTTGGGCTACGCCGCGCGCACCGGCATCCCTCGATAGGCTGCGGAGCGGCGACTGGCGCGGCATCATCGCGATGGCCCTCGGCCTGTCAGCGCTCCAGATCATGTTGGAGGAAGGTGAGCGCAAGGACTGGTTCGCATCGACTTTCATAATCGAGACCGCGATCATTGCAGCGCTCGGCCTCACCGCGTTCGTCCTTGTCGAACTGTGGCAGAAGACCCCCTTCATCAACCTGCGTCTACTCGGCCGTTACAACTTTGGGCTGGCGAGCCTGATGCAATTCACCTTCGGCGCCGTCGTGTTCGGGGTGGTGTTCCTCGTTCCAAACTATTTCGCCGAGGCGCACGGCTATAACGCCGAGCAGATCGGGTTGACCATGATCCCCTATGGCCTGGTCCAGTTCGTCATGTCCTTCGCCACCCCCAAGCTGATGCAATGGACCAGCGTGCGCGCGATCATCATTCTCGGCTTCGTCGTCATGGCCGCGGGCTGCCTGATGAATATTCATCTCGACAGCAACGCAGCCGCCAATGTCATCGTGCCGTCGCTCGTGGTGCGCGGGATTGGCCAGTCGTTCATCGTGGTGGCGCTGGGCGTGATGGCGGTGGGTGGGCTTGAGAAATCCGAGCTTGGGTCGGCCTCCGGACTGTTCTCGACCGTCCGCAACGTCGGCGGCGCCATCGGTATCGCGGTGGCCAGTCAGTTTGTCGTGGAACGCGAGAAGTTGCACGCAAGCCGGATCGGCGAGGCTGTCAGTCCCTTTTCGATCGCGTTCCGGGAGCGGACCATAGAGCTGGTGAGGGTGCTGAGCGGACAGCAGGTCGATCGTCGCACGGCATTCTACGGCAAATTGGCGGAACCCTATCGCCAGCAAGCTCTCGCTGTGATGGACAAGTCGGTCCACCATGACGCGCTGCTGCTCGCCTACAGCGATGCGTTCCTGATCGCAGGAATATCCATGTTGATCTGCGCGTTCGGGGGATTACTCCTGAGAAAACGTCAGCCTTGAAGCACGTGGAGCCGAATGTATATCGGCATGCGGTTCGGACGCCGATCGGCACAGCAACCAATTGATTCTATTGGGCCACGCGGGGTCATTTGATCGTGCCGATCCACACCCGCAGCGACACCCCACTGTCACCGATATAGCCGCGTAGCCACGGCAGACCTTTTTCGATTTCATCGATCTACAGTATGCGGGGCGCGACTTCTCCGTGAGGTGACTCAGCTCAAAGCGGGAATTCCCGCCTTCGCTTACGTTGGGGATCACCCCATACGCGGGAAGGGAGGAGCATATGGAACTTCCATTGGAGATCATTTTCCACAACATTGACCCATCCCCCGCCCTGGAAGCGCACATTCGGGACAAGGCGCAGAAACTTCTCCGCTTCTTCGACCCGATCCTGCGTTGCCGGGTCGTCGTCGAATTCAACGGACGGCGGCACCATCAAGGCAAGCTTCATCAGATCGGCATCACCGTGGCGGTGCCCGGACGGGACATTGTTGCCAACCAGCATCCGTCCCAGCGGCATGCTCATGAAGACATCATGGTGGCCGTGGGGGATGCCTTCGATGCCGTTCGTCGGGAATTGGAAGACCACGCCCGTCGGCAGCGGGGCGATGTGAAGACTCACGAAGCCAAAACTGTCCCCTGATCCGAGGCCCCATCATGGAAGAGCACACAATCAGTGACGCCATCCATAAACACCGGCGCCTGCGGTTCTGGTATCGTGGCGGCGTCCGCACCGTGGAGCCGTACGCCTTCGGCGTGGCGGACGGCGGGCACCCCGTCCTGCGCGCCTATCAGGTTTCCGGCTTCAGCCGGTCCCTGGAGCAAGGCTGGAAGCTGTTCCATCTTGAGGAGATGCGCGACACGACCGTGTTGGAGGAAACCTTCGACCATCCACGCCAGGGGTATATGCGCAACGATCCGGCCATGGTCAAAATCTACTGCGAGCTTTGATCCGTAGCCTGATAGCCAAGCACTCATCCAGGTTGCACCGGTTCCCCTCACCGGTCTCAGTCCACCGGGCGGCGCAGGGACGCCATCAGCGTGCGGATATCATCGGCCGAAACTCCATCTCGCCGCATGATCTCGTGAAAGATGGGATCGGCAAGCATGTCATCGACACTCGCCTCGATAAGGAGGGACGTCCCCCTTCCCTGGCGATTGATGAGCGGACTAGGACCGCCAAGCCGTGATGAGGGCTCATCGGGGCGTTGATAAGCGACGTGGTGTGTCAGACCGTCCATGGTTCCTCCCTGTGGCGCGAGGCCTTTGTTTGAGTTCCCGCCGCCCTCAAGGATCGGGAGCGGCAACGTGCTTCAACTCGCCAGACGGCAGGCCGCCGGCGGACGCCCCCCCTTCCAGGACCCCCAGTTCCGGGGTCAGCTGTGAGCGACGGTGGATCGCGGCGGAAGCGTCCATGGCGTGCATCGATGCCCACTCCCGCATTTCACGGATCTCCTCTTGCCGCATCTGCGCCAGCGGCACCGTCTGCCGCGCGATCAGGCGGAAGTCGTCCATCATCAGGTCGTCCGCTCCCCGATCAAACGCATGGATCAGCGCCTCGTTGATCCACGCGGCCAATTCGGCGCCCGTCAGGCTCAAGCTGTCCCCCAGGAACTCGGGCCCGGACAGGCGAACCAATTCCTCCAGGTCGAGCTGTTGCGGATCGCGTCCCACCCGGCTCAGGTGGATACGCAGGATTTCGCGCCGCTCGGCGGAACTCGGCAGGTCGACGAAGAAGACCTCGTCGAACCGGCCTTTCCGCAACACCTCAGGCGGCAACAAGTCGATCTGGTTGGCCGTGGCGAAGACGAAAACGGGCACGGTCTTCTCCTGCATCCAGGTCAGGAATTTCCCGAGCACCCGCAGCGATACCCCGCTGTCACCGATATAGCCGCGCGGCCGTGGCAGGCCCTTTTCAATCTCGTCGATCCACAGAATGCAGGGCGCGATGGCCTCCGCCGTCTGGATCGCGTGGCGCATGTGCTCCTCCGACGAACCGATCAGGGCGGAATAGATCTTTCCCATGTCCAGGCGAACCAATGGCAGACGCCAGGAAGCGGCCACGCATTTGGCCGCCCAGGATTTGCCGCATCCGGGTATGCCGGTGAGAAGGACGCCCTTGGGCGCTTCTATGCCAAAACCCCGCGCCTTCGGGGAAAAGGTGGCAGCGCGGATGCGCAGCCACTCCTTAAAGACCTTCAAGCCGCCGATTTCCGAAAGCGCGAGGCTTCCGGTGTCGATATAGTCCAACACACCGCTCTTACGCACGATCTGCTGCTTTTGCCGGAAAATTTTGTCCACGGCCTCGGCCGTGAGGTGCGTGTCCTCCACAACAGCCTTGACCAGCGCCCCCTCGATTTCCGCCAAGGTCAAGCCAAGCGCCGCATCCACCAGCTTCTCCGTCAAGCCGGGATCATCATCCACCGTGATGGCCGTGCGCGTGCCCAGCCTGTCCAGCAAGCTGTTCATGTAGCCTGTAATCTCCGCCCGGCTGGGCAGGGGAAAGTCGATGACGGTTACTTCCTTTTCCAGTTCGACCGGCATTTCCCCCGTGGGGGAAATGACCAGGCAACTGGCCTGATAACTCTTCGTCCGGATACTGATGGCGAAATCGCGCAGGCGCCGACGATAGATGGGATTGATGCTGCGATCGCTGAGATAGGGGAAGGGATCGAGCAGCACGAAGATGAAACCATTGTCGTCCCGCGCCTTGGTCGTCACCTGCTTTTCAAAGAACTCAATCGCAGCGGTCAGGTCCGCCAGCCTGTATCTGCTTGCCGCCGGAACGTCTTCCGCCGGATCCATTGCATGGCATCCGCGACTGGTGCTCCAGAGGAAAACTTTCTTATCCATCTGCGCGGCCAACAGCCGGATGGCCGTCAGGCAACGGTCTTCTTCATGCGTGCTGATGTGGATGAGCGGGTAATGGGCGCGAACGAGATTCTGCAGCTCGCCCAGAAACGGCTCGGCCATTGGCATATTTTCAGGAGCCATGCTGTCGCCACCTCCCCACATAGCGGGCCCCATAGCCGGATTCCGGCGGTGACGGGGAATGGGCTCGCCACCGCCGGCACGGGCCGTCACGCGGCCTTGACCTGGATCTTCTTCTGCTGCTTCTGCGCTTCAGCGGTCTTGGGCAGGATAATTTCCAGCACGCCCTTGGCCATGGTGGCGCTGATATTTTCCACGTCGACACCCTCCGGCAACCGGAAGGACCGCTGGAAGGAACCATAGGCCCGTTCCGACAGGAAGTGGTCCTTGTCCTTTTCCTTCCGCTCTTGCCGCTTCTCGCCCTTCAGGATCAGGCGGTCACCGAAGAGGGAGACCTCGATGTGCTTTTCATCCAGGCCGGGCAACTCGGCCGTGATCTTATAGGCCTTGTCGTCTTCATTCACATCCACGGCCGGCACTGAGAATTCAAAGCTGGTTTGAATGGTGGGGGTCGTGTCGAATATGCGTGCCATCGACGGTAGTTTGAATCCCCCGTCGAAGCGTTCGAACAGACGGTCGACCTCGCTGCGGAACGAATGCCACAGATCGGTGGCGGGTTCGCGGACGGCCGGGACCGTCTTCACATCGATTTCGGTGTCGGGCATCACCATCTCCATTCATCTGCTGGGCCCACCGGCGGCAGGCAGCCGCATTTTTCTGTATTGGGCGGTTGGCGGCCTTGATCTTTCTCAACTTTCATTGCGACAATTTATATATTCATTTTAAAGAATCGCCGCATTTAATTGATTTATCTGGATAATTCGCTCCGAACGTCTTCGTACTCACAAAGTACAGTTCCTTTCGGCGATACGCTGATCACATTCAGCCGCCAGAAGCTTCAGCGACATGTCGACCTCGACCGGATAGCTGGTGGGAAGAAGCGCCTTCAGAGAGACGGGCAAGATCCCGAGTTCCGCCGACGCATGCTCACGCGCCGTATCCAACGATGGCGCCCCTCCAATACGCCGGCCATCGCGCATGACCGGCCGCAGCAACGGGTATCCGCGATGAGGCGCACCATGCTGGGCCAGGAGATCGCCCGCCATGCGGCCATCCCGCAAACGCCGCCACACCTGCTTGCGCCCTGGCCAAGTGGCCTTTCCTTCCGACTGTTTGCGGCGGGGCACGCCGCCATATTCCTGAAGTTTGTAGGCGCAATCGAGCGCCGGCGCGTCGTACGAGGTGGTGAGGCAAGTGCCGATACCGTAGCCATCGATGGGCACCTGGTCCCGGGTGAATGCAGCCAATTGGTCTTCATCCAACCCGCCGCTGGCGAAAATCGAGATTTCGTGCAGCCCGGCCGCATCGAGGATGGCGCGGACCTTGCGCGCATGGCCCCCCAGGTCGCCACTGTCGAGACGCACCGCCTGGATGGCGATACCATCTGCTTTGAGGCGGGGGGCCACGCGGGTGACGAGTTCCGCCGCCCGTTCGGTATCATAGGTATCGATCAATAGGGTCACGCCCTGCGGCCGCGCGCGGGCGAAATGTTCGAACGCCTCCGCCTCACTGTCATGGGCCTGAATGAAGGAATGAGCCATCGTGCCGAAGACAGGAATGTCGAAGCGAATGCCCGCCGCCAGCGTGGCTGTTCCATCGAATCCGGCGAGATAGCAGGCGCGGGCGGCCAGCAGCGCGGCCTCCGCGCCATGGGCCCGGCGCATGCCGAAATCCACCAACTGCTTCCCCGGCGCCGCCAGCACCATGCGCGCCGCCTTTGATGCGACCAGCGTCTGGAAATGAAGCAGATTGACCAGCCGGCTTTCCACCAACTGCGCTTGCGGTAACGGCGCCGTCACCCGGATGGCAGGTTCATCCGCGAAGAAGATGGTTCCCTCCGGCAAGGCATCGACATCACCCGTGAAGCGGAACGCCGCCAGGCGGTCCAGGAAATCATCGCCAAAACGTCCGCATCGCCTGAGTTGCCCAATCTCCTCCGCGCCAAAGCACAGCGTTTCCAGATAGTCGATCACCTGCTCAAGGCCGGCCGCCATCAGGAAGCCGCGGCGGGCCGGAAGCCGGCGTACGAAGAATTCGAAGACCGCGGTCTCGGTCATGTCCTGGGCCCAGTAGGCGTCGAGCATGCTGAACTGGTAGAGATCAGTCAGAAGCGGACCTTCCATCCCGTGCCTCCGTTCATGGGCCGCCGTCGGTTCAAGGTCCGCGGGTCGCCAGTTCCTGTAACCAGGCCGCGCCGCCGCCGCCGCTGGGCGCCCGCCAATCGCCATGAGGGGGACTGGCGACGGCGATAGGGGGCGTGCAGGCCGCAACCCACACGCAGCCATGCGTATAGGACGAGTGGAGAGGCGGGGTCATTGCCAGCCTCTGATTTTTTCTGAAATGCGCTCTCCGGCGTTTCGCCGTTGGGCGTTTCCAGGCGCCATCCCGCCACGCCCGTGGTGAGAATAGCCGAGTTGGGCATTCCATCCTTGCGCTAGGTCAATGTCGTCAGCCAACGATAAGCCCCAATATGCTTAACGATCTTGGCCGCCCGTGATGGCGCGCCTGATCGGCCAATGCCATCAGCGTCCGCGTTGCCTGCCCCTCGACCCAACGGAGGAGAGCATGCCGGAACCATTGCCTTTGCCGCATGACATTCCGCAGTCCCCAGGCGGCTTCACGGAGGAAATCCTGCGGGATGGCGCGTTTGGCCGCCTGCTGCGCTTCCATGCCACCGGCGACCGGGAGCCCGCGCCCCTCCCGCGCACCCTGCTGGTTGCGCCGCTGTCAGGTGTGAACCCTCGCCTCCTGTATGACATGGTCGCGGATTTGGTGGCGGGGACCGAGCTGCACCTGCTGGAATGGCGTGACGCGGCGGAGGTGCCCGCGGCATGCGGAGGCTTCGGCTTGCCCAACTGCCTGTCGCAGGTACTGGAAGCCGTTCAGGATCTGGGAGAAGAGGTCAACCTGATCGGTCTGTGCCAGTCCGCCCTGCCGGCCCTGGCCGCAACCGCCCTGCTGGCATCCAGCCGTACCTTGGCCAAACCGCGCGGCCTTGTCCTGATCGGCGGCAAGATCGATCCTTGCGTCAACTCCACCCCCGGTGACCGCTTCGCCATGACCCATTCCCTGGATTGGTTCCGCGAGCATGCGATCACGACCGTTACAGCCGGGCGACCCGGCGCGGGACGCCCGGTCTATGCCAGGACAACGCAGGAAAAGGTGTTGTGGTCCTATGTGAACCGCCACCTCGCCGACGGATGCGACATCATCACGAAGGCGCTGCACGATGATGGGAGCGATCCCAAGGGACACCCCTTCCTGCCCAGCCTCGGGTCGCTGATCGACGTGCCGGCGGAGCTTTTTCTGGACGTCATCGGCACCGTCTACCATGCCCGCGCCCTGCCGCAGGGCAGGATGACCTGGTTCGACCTGCCGGTGGACACCAGCGCCGTCCGCGACACCGCCCTGCTGACCATCGAGGGCGGCCGGGACGATATCGCCGGGCCGGGACAATGCCGGGTGGCCCATGAGCTGTGCCCCGGCATCCCCCAGGACAGGCGCGGCCACCGCCTTCTCCCGGGTGCCGGGCATTTCGACCTGTTCCACGGCACCGTCTGGCGGGAGCAGGTGCGGCCCGTGGTCAGCGAATTCCTGCACCAGCGCCTGTAGACGAGGACCACTCCATGCGGTTCATGGACAGACGCGATGCCGGTCAACGCCTGGCCGGCCGCTTGGCAGGCCTCAAGGGCGTGAACACGGTGGTCCTGGCCCTGCCCAGGGGTGGCGTGCCCGTCGCGTATCAGGTCGCCCATGCCCTGGGCGCGCCGTTGGAGGTGATGCTGGTCCGCAAGCTGGGCGTTCCCATCGAACCCGAAATCGCCATGGGCGCCATCGCTGAAGGCCCCGAAGGCGGCGAACCGGTCGTCGTGCTGGATGAAGCGACCTTATCCGCCCTGCGGATCTCCCCAACCGAGGTGGACCGGGTCATCGCCGGCGAGACGCGGGAGCTGGACCGACGGCGCCGCCTGTACCGGGATGGCCGGCCCGCCCCCGACCTGGCCGGCAAGACCGTCATCCTGGTGGACGATGGCATCGCCACCGGCGCCACGATGCGGGCCGCCGTGCGCGCCGCCCGCCAGCGGCACGCCGCCGCCGTGGTGGTCGCCGTGCCCGTGGCCGCCACGCAGTCCCTGGCGCGGCTGGCGGCGGAGGTGGACGAGATCGCCTGCCTTGAGCCTACCGACACCCTCGTGGCTGTCGGATACCACTACGTCGATTTCCAGCAGGTGAGCGACGAGGAAGTGATGGCCCTGCTTCACGACGGGCCCCTGCCGGCAGACAAGCGCCCGCCCCCACACCCGCCGACGGGAATGGCATCATGATCCACGTCCCTTCCGGCGTCGAGATTCCCGGCTTTTTAGGAAAATGAAGTATTCATGGGTGATATCGAACTTGATCCAACTCAAGGCGTCGCTTCCAGCGTTCCTTTAAAGTCCTCATTGGCGGTTGGATGGCCTCAGGATTGTTGAGGCCTTGCATAGTCAGTCAAAGACCGCTGAACCCAAGCGTCTGTATCCGCCTGGATTCCTGATTGCCCGACACCGCCGCCTCGCCGGCGCGCGGGCGCCATCCCATTCCAAGCAGGAGAATTGACCATGCTGAAAACCTTCTCGGTGCTCGTGATCGGCGGCACCTTGCTGGCCGGCTGTACCTCCTTGAGCGAGCAGGACAAGGCCCTGCTCGCCAACACCAAGGCCGTCGCCGAACAGGCGCAGGCCACGGCGGCGGCGGCCAAGGCCGCCGCAGACCAGGCTGCCGCCAGCGCCGCCCAGGCCGCCACCGCCGCCCAAGCCGCCGCCGCCGCCGCACAGGAAGCCGCCGCCAAGGCCAACGCGGCCGCCGACAAGATCGACAAGATCTTCCAGCGGAACCTGCGCAAATGACCAAACCCAGGTCGGGCCGGCCCATTCGCGGCCGGCCCGCTGGCTGGCGATTTGTAGGGGTGGCCGCCCTGCTCGCGCTTCTCCCCCACTGGCGCCCGGTGTTGGCCGGCACCTTGATCGGCGAAACCGCCGCCTATCGCATAGAATCCCCCAGCGAGACCTTGATGGATGTCGCCCGCCGCTTCGACCTCGGCTATGTCGAGGTGCGCTCGGTGAACCCGGACATCGACCCCTGGCAGCCCCGCCCCGGTGCCGTGGTGCTGTTGCCCTTGGCGCATCTTTTGCCGGATGTGCCGCCCGCCCCCGCCCGCCGCTCCCTGATCATCATCAACCTGGGCGACTTCCGCCTGTACTGGCTGCCGGCCAAAGGGGAACCGACCAGCATGCCCATCGGCAGCGCGGCGGATCCCTACCCCGAGCCCATGGGCGAAGGCCACATCCGCGGCAAAAGGGTCAATCCGGTTTGGACACCACCGCCCACGGTCCGGGCGGAGCATCCCGACCTGCCCCTTTCGGTGGGTCCAGGGCCGGACAATCCCCTGGGCGCCTTCGCCCTGGACATGTCGTGGCCGGCCTATGCCGTGCACGGGACGAACAAGCCCGACGGCGTGGGCCGGCGCGTCAGCCACGGCTGCATCCGCCTGTATCCGGAGGACATCGCGCGTCTTTTCCCCCAGGTAAGTATAGGCACGCGGGTTGTGATGGTGGACCAGCCGGTCAAGCTGGGATGGATCGATGGCGAGCTTTATCTGGAGGCCCATCCCGACCGCGACCAGGCAGACGAGATAGAGCGGAACGGCACCTTCGTCCCGCACCTGTCGGCCCAATCGACCATGGACACCCGGCTGTGGATCGCCCGCCTGGCGGGCGATGCCGTGGACCGGGTGGATTGGGGGCTGGTCGACGACATCCTTTCAAGTCGCAATGGCCTGCCTGTTCCCATCCTGAAGTCTCCGGATACGGCAGCGGGGGCGGAGCAGTCCCCACCATGAAGATGACCGATGCTGTGAAGGCCACTATCAGCCTCCTCCCGTCTGTTCCATTTGCGTACGTCCCACAAGATGGGTCTCGTTGACTTGCATCAAGGCGGCCGCACGGGATGAGGGCAATACTCAAACCGTGCTGGCGACCCGGCACCGCGCCCTGGCGTGGACAGGCCGCTTCCCCTGAAGATGAGGGCCGGCGTCATGATCAAAGAAATCATCGTTCATCTTGACGGTACGCCTGACGACGAGGCCCGCATCGCTTATGCGGAATACCTGGCCGCGGCGCGTGGCGCCCATATTCGCGGGCTCTATTGCGTGCTTCTGCCGGAAATCATCCTGAACCTGCCTCAATATGCCATCAGCCGGGACGTGGCATCGGAACAGATGGCCCAGTTCAAGGCCCAGGTGGACAAGACCGAGGAGGGCCTGCGGACCCGGCTGGACAGGCTGAGCGTTCCCTATGACCTCCGCCGTTTCGATATCCTGGCCGGGGGAGTGGAAGGCATCGTGGCCAACCAGGCCCGGACGGCCGACCTGATGGTGGTGCGCACCCCTTACCGGCCCGGTTTCGCCATGCCGGGCCGGGCCCCGGAAGTCGTGGAGGCGGCCCTGTTCGGATCCGGTCGCGGCGTGTTCGTGGTGCCGGAGGAAGAGCCGGTGCGCATCCGTCCCATGGACACCATCCTGGTCGCCTGGACCGACAGCCGGGAAGCCGCCAACGCGGTCAGCCGGGCCATGCCCTTCCTGCAGGCGGCGACCCAGGTCGTGGCCGCGATGGTGGAGGATGGCCGGCCGCCGGAGGCCATAGGCGAGGAACCGGGCGCCGACCTGGCGCGCTATTTGGACCGGCACGGCGTCAAGGTCGAGCTTCGCTACTTGCGCGAATGGCGCAACGCCTCCGACGCGCTGTTCAACGAGGCTGAGCGGCTGGGCGCCGGCTTGCTGGTGGCCGGTGCCTACGGCCATTCCCGGCTTAGGGAATGGGTGTTGGGCGGCGTCACCCGGGACATCCTGACGAGAACGCCGATCCCCGCCCTGCTGGCCCATTAAGGCCACCCGGCGACCTTGAAATCCATATCGGGGGGATTGCCATGACCGCACGCCCGCTCACCATCCTGGCCTTGCAGGATAGCCACGACTACGCCCAAGGCGTGGCCACCCATCTCGCCCTGTCGCCCTTCCCCCTGGAAGAGCGGCGCTTCGAGGACGGGGAGGTCAAGATCCGTCCGCTGGTCGATGTGGCCGGCCACGACGTCCACGTCGTGCAGTCGTTGCACGGCGATGGCGCGGCCAGCGTCCATGACCGTCTGTGCCGCCTGGCCTTCCTGATCGCCTGCCTGAAGGACAACGCCGCCGCCAGCGTGACGCTGACCGCCCCCTATCTCTGCTATGCCCGCAAGGATAGGCGCACCCAGCCGTTCGACCCCGTGACCATGCGCTATGTGGCCACGATGCTGGAGGCCATGGGCGTGGACCGCGTCATGGCGCTGGAGGTGCACAACCCGGCCGCCGCCGAGAACGCCTTCCGCCGGCCCTTCATCCATTTGGAGACGGCGGGCCTGTTCGCGGACCATTTCCGGGGCCTGGCCCGGGACCTGCCGGTGACCGTCGTCTCGCCCGACACCGGGGGCGCGAAGCGGGCGGAACGGTTCCGCCAGGCGCTGCAGGCGGTCGCCGGCCGCGCCGTCGACAGCGGCTTCGTCGAGAAGAACCGCAGCGGCGGCTTCATCACCGGCGGCGCGCTCATGGGCGACGTCAAGGACCGGGCCGTGATCATCCTGGATGACCTGATCAGCACCGGGGCGACCATGGTGCGCGCCGCCCGCGCCTGCCGCCTGGGCGGGGCTCGCCTGGTCCACATCGCGGCCACCCACGGCCTGTTCAATGGCGGCGCGGCCACGCTGTTCAGCGACGAGGTGGACAGCGTGGTGGTGACCAACTCGGTCACGCCCGTCGAAAGGCCGTCCTTGAGCGACCGCAAGCTGACGATCCTGGACACCAGCCCCCTGATCGCCGCCGCCATCCGCCGCCTACGCGCCGGGACATGAGCCACTGAACCGCCAAACCGGCATGCCTGGGGAGACAATGCCATGCCTCGCAGCCCGGCCCTTACCACCGCTGACGCCCAATCCCCCGCCCTTCAGGGGAGGAAGGGGGCGTCACCGGTGCCCAGGTTGCCGGACGTCCCCCTGGCCTTCGTGGTGAGTGCCGCCCTGCGCCGCCACTCCCTGCTGTCCCTGCAATGGTTGAGCGTGAGCGGGACCGGGTCGGAGGTGACTCTCCGCGGCCGTGTTGACAACTGGCCGCTGCGCACCCTGGCGGAGCATATCGCCTGGGCCGTGCCCGGCGTGGCACGGGTGCACAATCTGGTCGACGTGGAGCCATGACATGGCCGATTTCACCGCCCAGTCCGAGGTCCGGGCCTTCCTGTCCAACCCGCATTCCTATGGCGGCACGCCGGCTGTGGAACGGATCACCACCCATTGTTCCAGCGTCTTCCTGGTCGACGGCTACGCCTACAAGCTCAAGCATGCCCTCATTTTCTCGGCACTGGACTACAGCACCCTGGAAAAGCGCGAGAGGGCGTGCCGGCGGGAAATCGCCCTGAACATTCGGACGGCCCCGGATCTCTATTTGACCATCCGGGCCATCACCCGTGCGCCAGGGGGCGGTCTGGAGTTCGATGGCCAGGGTCCCCCGGTCGATTGGGTGGTGGTGATGCGGCGCTTCAACGGCCGGGACCTGTTCGACGCCATGGCCCGCGAGGGGCGCCTGTCCGCCGCCCTGGTGCGCCACGCCGCGGCGGAGCTGGCCAGCCTGCACGCGATCGCCGAGACCACGACCACCTGGGGCGGCGCCGACGGCGTGCGACGGGCCATCGCCCGCAACCTGCAGGAGGGACTGAAGCACCTGGACCTCAAGGGCTGCACCCTGGCCATGGCGCTGCACGACGAGTGCCAGATGAGGCTGACCACCGTCGCCGACTTGCTGGAGCACCGCCGCACCACCGGCTTCGTCAAGCGGGGCCATGGCGACCTGCGGCTGGCGAACATCTGCCTGTACAAGGGCCGCGTCACCCTGTTCGACGGCATCGAGTTCAGCGACGACATCGGCTGCGTCGACACGCTGTACGACTTGGCCTTCCTGCTGGCCGACTTGCGCCGGCGGGGCCTGATACAGCTCCTGGACGCGGCCTTGCGCCAATACATCGAGCTGACGGGCGATTCCGCCAGCCTCAGGGTCATGCCGCTGTTCATGGCGGTTCGGCTGGGCACCATGGCCTACGCCGTCGCAGCCTCCGCGCGCCGGCAATCCGACCCCGCCATCGCCGCGCGCCGCATGGCGGCGGCCCGCCTGCTGCTGCGCCGTGCCCAGAAAACACTGGCGGAACCGGCGCCCGGCTTCATGGACGGCTTCCGGCGTGTGCCCTCCTTGGCCGCCAAGCGCCGGCTTCGCCGGCAAACCGTGGCAGAACACGACGACTCTCCGGACGCAACCCCTCACACAGGAGATAAAGATGAGCGACGACAAGACCTTACAGCTGGATGTGATGGCTGAGCTGGCCTGGGACCCCCACCTGGACGCCAGCCATATAGGGGTGGCGGCGGAGGGCGCTGTGGTTACCCTTACCGGCCACGTGACGAGTTGGGCGGAGAAGCGGGCGGCCGTCGCCGCAGCGCGGCGGGTTCGGGGCGTGGGCGCGGTCGCCAATGAAATCGAGGTCCGCCTGCCCGCCGACCGCAAATGGCACGACGATGAGATCGCCAAGCGCGCCGTGGACATCCTGCACTGGTCCTGCCCCCAGGTCGCCCCCCGCGTGAAGATCACCGTGACCGCCGGCGTGCTGACCCTGGAGGGCACAGTGGAGCATTTCTTCGACCGCATGGAGGCGGAGCGTAACGTGCACCGGCTGCACGGCATCGTGCGGGTGGACAACCACCTTATCGTGTCCAGCCAGGCGAGCCTGGCCGACGTCCATGACAAGATCGAGGCCGCCTTCCGCCGCAACGCCAACCTGGCGGCGGATCACCTCAGCGTCACCGCGGACGGCCCCGTGGTGACGCTGCGCGGACGTGTGCGCAGCTGGCAGGAACATGACATCGCGGAACGCGCGGCCTGGGGCGCCCCCGGCGTCACCGAGGTCAACAACCTGATCCAGGTCGAACCCTGAACGGCGACCCGCGGGATTAGTGGCGGCGGAGAAGCGGCATGAACGACAAGCAACTGCAGAAGGACATCCTGGCCGAGTTGGACTGGGAACCGTTTGTGAATCCCGCCCACATCGGCGTGTCCGTCGACCATGGCGTCGTCACGCTGACGGGCCACGTCGCCAGTTTCGCGGAAAAGCATGCGGCGGCGGAAGCGGTCCGCCGCGTGCGCGGGGTGCGCGCGCTGGTCCAGGATATGCACGTCCAGCTGACGGACCCGCTATGGCCTGATGACGCGGACATCGCCACCGCCGCCGTCGCCCGCCTCAGCTGGCGAACCGGCATTCCGGCCGAAGCCATCAAGGTTTCGGTGGAAAACGGCGGCGTCATGCTGACCGGCCAGGTCGAAAACCATGGGCAGCGCGAGATCGCGGCCGCGGAGGTGCGTGACATCCCGGGCGTGCGCATGGTGGTCAACGCCCTGACCCTGAGGCCCGCCGTCGTCAGTCCCACCGATGTGCAGCAGCGGATCGAGGCCGCCCTGCGACGCAACGCCCTGATCGATGCCGGGCAGGTCGCCGTCATGGTCGCCGACGGGGTCGTCACCCTGACCGGCACCGTCCACAGCCTCTACGAACGTGAAGCGGCGGCCTGGGCCGCCTGGTCCGCGCCCGGGACGCGGGAAGTGCTCAATGAACTGGCCGTGGCGGGCGACTGACGCTCCCCAACGACCCCACGCCAGACTAGGAGAACGGTCATGAGCCATACCGATCTACGTTTCGGCGATGAAGCCCGCGCTCAACTGCTGCACGGCGCGGACGTCCTGGCCCGGGCGGTCAAGGCCACACTGGGCCCCAAGGGCCGCACTGTCCTGATCAAGCAAGGCTTCGGCCCCGCCAGGGTGACCAACGACGGCGTGACCGTGGCCCGAGCCATCACCCTGCCCGGCGTGTTCGAGAACATGGGCGCGGAGATGGTGCGCGAGGTCGCGGCCAAGACGGGGGACGAGGTGGGCGACGGCACGACCACCGCCACCGTCCTGGCGCAGGCCATCCTGCATGAGGGCGTGAAGGCCATCGCCGCCGGCCTGAACCCCATGGACCTCAAGCGCGGCATAGACTTGGCGACCACCGCCGCCGTGGCCGACATCAAGAAGCGGGCCAAGCCGGTCGACACACAGGAGGAGATCGTGCAGGTCGGCACCGTTTCGGCCAACGGCGACCGGGTGATCGGCCAACTGGTGGCGGACGCCATCGCCCGCGTGGGACGCGAGGGCGCCATCACCATCGAGGATGCGCAGTCACTGGACACGGCGCTGGACGCGGTGGAGGGACTGCAGTTCGACCAGGGCTACATCTCCCCCTATTTCATGACCGACCCGGAGAAGATGACTTGCGCGTTGGAGGAGCCCTATCTCCTGCTCCATGAGAAGCGACTGGCCGGTATCCAGCAGTTGGTGCCCCTGCTGGAGGAGGTGATGAAGGCCGGCCGCAGCCTGCTGATCATCGCCGAGGACGTGGAACAGGACGTCCTGGCCACCCTGGTGGTCAATCGCCTGCGCGGGGGCCTGAGGGTCGCGGCCGTCAAGGCGCCCGGCTATGGCGACCGCAGGCGTGCGCAGTTGGAGGACATCGCCATCGTCACCGGCGGGCAGGTGATCAGCGGCGACCTGGGCATGACTCTGGACAGCGTGACGCTGGCCATGCTGGGCCGGGCGCGGCGTGTCGTCATCACCCAGAAGGAGACGACCATCATCGACGGCGCCGGCGCCGAGGCGGCCATCGAGGCCCGATGCGCCCAGCTGCGCGACCAGGTGGCGACCGCCACCTCAACCTACGACAAGGACAAGTTGAAGGAACGGCTGGCCAAGCTGTCCGGCGGCGTGGCGGTCATCCGCGTCGGCGGCGCCACGGAACTGGAGGTGAAGGAGCGCCACGACCGCGTGGATGACGCCGTCCACGCCACCCGCGCCGCGGTGGCGGAGGGCATCGTGGCCGGTGGGGGCGTGGCCCTGCTCTACGCCACCCGGGCCCTGTCCGCCCTGGGCACGGAAAACCAGGACCAGCGCGTGGGCGTGGACATTGTCCGTCGGGCGCTGGAGCGCCCCATCCGCGACATAGCAGGAAACGCCGGCACGGACGGCGCCGTCGTGGTCGGCCGCCTGCTGGCGGCCGGCAACCCCAACTTCGGCTACGACGCCCAGCGCGGTCAATACACCGACCTGATGGCGGCCGGGATCATCGATCCGGTCAAGGTGGTGCGGCTGGCCCTGCAGGATGCCGCGTCCGTCGCCGGCCTGCTGATCACCACCGAGGTGCTGGTCGGTGAGGTTGGCGATGGCGCGCACGACCACCCGCCCGCCGACTTCTGATCCGCCGGGCGGCGATGGCCGACACCCGACGACCCCGTGGAGGAGAAGACATGTCTGAACAATTCGCATGGCGGGACATGACTCTGGATCAGACGGACGGCGGCCTGCGGCGTTATATGCTGTCCGTCTATCGTCATATGGGCCTGGGTCTGGCCGCGACCGGCGCCACCGCCCTCCTGGCCATCCAGTCCGGCTTTTACGCCGTCATCGCGCATTCCGCCTGGTTATGGCTGGTCCTGCTGGCGCCGCTCGCCCTGGCCCTGGTGTTCAGCTTCGGCTTCCAGCGGCTCAGCCTGGGGGCGACGCGCGCCTTGTTCTGGGTTTACGCCGTGGCCATGGGCCTGTCCTTGGCCGGCGTCTTCCTGGTCTACACCGCCACCAGCGTCACCCGCGTCTTCTTCATCGCCGCGGCCATGTTCCTGGCCATGAGCCTCTGGGGCTACACGACCGGGCGCGACCTGACACGGTTGGGCGCCTTCCTGATGATGGGGCTGGTCGGCATCCTGATCGCCGGGGTGGTCAACCTGTTCCTGGGTTCGACCGGGCTGCAGTTCGCGCTGTCCGTCGGCGGGGTGATCGTCTTCACCGGCCTTACGGCCTGGGACACCCAGCGCATCAAGGAACTTTACTGGCACTGGGCCGCCGGCACCGCGCGGGAAAAGCTGGCCCTTATGGGCGCGCTGGCGCTGTATCTGGATTTCATCAATCTGTTCCTGGCGCTGCTGCAGTTGATGGGCGACCGGCGCGACCGCTGAGACGCGCCGGCCGCCACCAGGTCAGGCGCGTTCCCAGGCCACCCTTGCGAAGAACCCATCTTCGTCGTGATGGATTTCCAGGGCGCCTTCATAGGCCCGTTCCAGCGCATCACCCATGCGGCAGACCAGGCGCGGATCCGTGGTGCGGACGGTGATCCCATCGTCATCCACCGCGATGTCCATGATGCGGTTCAAGGCGTGCTCAGCCTTTTCCAGTTCCTCCTGATGATGGATGAGGCTGAGCAGTTCCTGCTGCTTGGCCCGCACGAAGTCCCCCTTCAGGGTGAGTATGCCCCCGGCGGCGCCTTCCCTGATCCGCCGGCATGCCGGGCATGTCTGCGCCGGCCCCAGGGCGGCGCATTCCCCCCAATGCCAGCGGCCTTCGCTGAAAACCGCGCCGCAATCGGGGCAACAGGTGCCGTCCGGCATCTTTTCAACGGAATGATAGGGGTCATTCGACGCGGGATTTTGGGCCCGGCCGGAAATACGGCGCCCTCGCGATGGCACCGCCGGTTGATCGCTGGCCTTCATGACGCACCTCCTTTCTGAAATACCGGATGGATCTCAAATACCGGACGGGTCAGGCCTTCGCAGGCCGCTACGGGTCCAGCTGGACGGCAATCGCATTGCCGGCGGCCAGGTCCCGGAGGCCCGGGACGTTCAGAAGCTCAATGGAATGGTCGGCCAGGGGCCGGATGAGCCGCCTGCCTTTGAGCAGGGAGATGGTACGGGACACCGTTTCCATCGACAGACCCAGATAATCGGCGATATCCGTCCTTGTCATGGCCAGCGGCAGGTGACGGTCTTCGGTGGAATGGTTCCGCCGCTGCAGAAGGGTGAGCAGGAACGATGAGAGCCGCTCCGTGGCGTCTTTGCGCCCCAGCAGCAGCATCTGGTCCTGGGCGATCTGCAACTCCGTCATCGTCCAGGCCAGCAGAGCCTTGCGCAGCCCATGGTCGCGTTCCAGCAGCGCGGCCAGCTGCCGGCGGCCCATATGGCGCAGGATGACCGGCGAGATCGCCTCGGCGGAATGCAGATAACGATCGTCCAGCGACAGACCTAGCATGTCACCCGGAAACGCGAAGCCGATGATCTGACGCCGGCCGTCCGGCATCATCTTGAACAGCCGGACCGCACCGGACACGACGATGTGGATGTCCGTCGCCAGCTCCCCTTCACTCAAGATGCTTTGTTCCTTGGCATAAGCGACGGGCTCTGTGAAGGCACCCGGCAGATTGTGGTGCCGAATGGAGTCGGCGATGGTCAAGGCGGCAGGCAGGTCAGCGGGATGCGATTCCTGTGAATTGGAGAAGCCCATCAGTCAGTTCTCCCTTTGACGCGTCGACGGGAAGTCATCGGAGACGCTTCAATCTATTGTCACAGGGAATCAAGATCTATGATTAAAGACATACATACACGTTAGATAAATACCAAAGTGATAGTGGATTGTGTTTTATTTTAAAAATGACACAACATATGCTATTAATTTGACATACACCGAAACAATTTGCTCACTAATCCAATAATTCACTTACAAAGTCTAGCCAATGCCGTTTATTTTTAATAAATTTTTTTTATTCAAATTAAAATAATGCCGCCTTGATTTACTTTGCTATGCATTGCGCCAGGAAGCGCCCCACCTATGGTTAGCCTAGGTTTCATACGCATCTCGGCCGGGATTGGTTGAGATGCATCAAGGTCCCAGCCGCCAATTTGCGTCAGATTGCAATTCACGGTTGGGAACCCCTCTCCAGCCGCTGCATGGAATGAGGGCGGGCGTGATGATCAAGGAAATTCTCGTCCATCTGGACGGCAGCGCCGACGACGAAAGCCGGATCATCCATGCCGACCATCTGGCGGGTATGCATCAGGCCCACATCCGGGGCCTTTACCTCAATCTCCTGCCAGAACCGCCGGTCGGCATCTCCCACTACGCCATCAGCCGGAGCTTGATGTCCCAACGGCTTGATGAGACCCGAACACAGTGCCGGTCGGTCGAACACGCGCTGGAGCGGCGATTTGCAAAGCTCTCCGCATCCCATGACCTGCGCCGCTTCGACTGTATCGCGGCGAATGTCGGCGATGTCGTCATGGCCCAGGCCCAGACGGCGGACCTGATGGTGGTCCGCACCCCTTACCGCATCGACAAACCGAACCGCGCCAGCACCGTGGTGGAGGCGGCGCTGTTCGGATCGGGCCGCGGCGTGTTCGTCATTCCGGAAGAGGACCCTTTGCGGCTGCGCCCCATGGATACCATTCTCGTCGCCTGGAAAAACAGCCGCGAAGCGGCGAACGCGGTGGCACAGGCCATGCCGTTTCTCCGCCAGGCAAAGGAGGTCGTCATCGCCACCGTCGCCACCGACGGGCCGGAGGAGGTTCCCGGCGATCGCGATCTGGCCAGCTATCTGGAGCGGCATGACGTGGCCGCCGAGATCCGGCGGCTGGGCAAATGGGACACTGTCGCCGCCGGGCTGTTCAACGAGGCGGAGCTGCTGAACGCCGGCCTGATCGTGGCGGGCGCCTACAGCCATTCCCGCCTGCGGGAATGGGCGTTGGGCGGTGTCACCCGGGACATCCTGACCAAAACGCCAATACCGGCCTTGCTGGCCCACTAGGGTCCCCGGCCCTTGCAAGGTCGAGAACATCAGGAGGAGACTCTGATGGCGTACGGTGCCGCAGTGGGACCATGCAGGGGGGCCATGTTGAACACCTGCCCGCCCGCCATCTGGGCCTTGCCGCTGGCCGACCTGTTGGCGGCACTGCCGGCCGATGCCGGTGGCCTCATGACGGCGGAGGCAGAGCAACGACTACTGCGGTGGGGGCCCAACCAGGCGTTGGACCGCCGCCGGCGACCCGCTTGGCTGGACTTCCTGGCCCGTTTCGCCAATCCGCTGGTGTTGATCCTGCTGTTCGCCAGCGCCCTGTCGGCGGCCACCGGCAACACCTCCAGCTTCGTCATTGTCCTGGCCGTCGTCTTGCTGAGCGTCGTGCTGGACTTCATTCAGGAGCGGCAGGCCGAAGCCGCGGTGGAAGCCCTACGCCGCACCGTCGCCGTGCGGGTCCAGCTATGGCGCGACGGCCATGAGACGACCGTGCCGCTGGAGCAACTGGTGCCGGGTGACGTGGTGCGGCTGGCGGCTGGCGACCTGGTCCCTGCCGACTGCCGCCTGCTGGAGGCGCGCGATCTGTTCGTGAACCAGGCCATCCTGACGGGAGAGCCCTACCCGGTGGAGAAGCGCGCGGACCAGGGGCCCCTGCCCAAGGCCACGCCCGGAGAGGCGACCGCCTGCCTGTTCATGGGCACCTCCGTCCTCGCCGGCAGCGCCACGGCCGTCGTCTGCCAGACGGGCGGCGCCACCCTGTTCGGACAGATGAGCCGCAGCCTGCAATCGGCGGCGCCACCGACGGCTTTTGAAACCGGGGTCCGCCGGTTCGGCTTCCTGATTCTGCGGCTCACCTTTTTCCTGGTCCTGTTCGTGCTGGCGGTGAATTCCCTGTTCCACCGCCCCTGGCTGGACTCCCTGATGTTCGCGCTGGCCCTGGCGGTGGGGCTGACGCCCGAACTGCTGCCCATGATCGTCACGGTGACCCTGGCGCGCGGCGCCCTGCGGCTGGCCAAGCGCAGGGTGATCGTCAAGCGACTGGCGTCCATGCACAATGTCGGTGCCATGGATGTGCTGTGCACCGACAAGACGGGAACACTGACCCAGGCCGCCATTCAACTGGTGCGCACGCTGGATGGTGAAGGGAAGGATGAGCCCCGCCTTTTCGAGCTGGCCTACATCAACAGCCGGTTTGAAACCGGCCTGCACAGCCCCATGGACGAGGCCATCCTGGCCCATGGCCAGGTCGATATGACCGCTTGGCGGAAGTGCGACGAGGTACCTTTCGATTTCGAGCGCCGGCGCGTGTCGGTCCTGGCGGAAAACCATGGAATCAAACTGCTGGTGGTCAAAGGCGCGCCGGAGGACATGGTGCGGCTGTCCGGCCAGTGGCGTGGACCGGGGGGAACGCTTCGCCCCTTGGATGAGGAGGCCCGGGCGCAGCTGGATGCCCAATTCCAGTCGCTGGGCCATGACGGCTATCGCGTGCTGGCCGTCGCCACCCGGCCGCTGCCGCCGGACCGCCAACACATCGACCGCGCCGATGAACGCGACCTGGTCTTCGAAGGGCACCTCGCCTTCCTGGATCCGCCCAAGGCCAGCGCCACGGCCGCCGTGACCTCCCTTGCGCGATCCGGCGTCGACATCAAGATACTGACCGGCGACACCGAGGCGGTCACCCGGCACCTGTGCGCACAGCTGAGCCTGCCCATCATCGGACTGTTGACGGGTGAGGAACTGCAGACCCTGACCAGTGAAGCACTACACGCGCGGCTGAAGCAGGTGAACGTCTTCTGCCGCGTGACACCGCAGCAGAAGGAGCGTGTGCTGTCGGCCTGCCGCCGGGCGGGGCACGTCGTGGGTTTCATGGGGGATGGGGTCAACGACGCCGCCGCCCTGCACGCCGCCGATGTCGGCATTTCCGTGGATAGCGCCGCCGACGTGGCCAAGGAGGCCGCCAGCCTTATCCTGTTGGACCAGGATCTTTCCGTCGTGCACGAGGCCGTGCTGGAGGGGCGGCGCACGGTCCTGAACGTCACCAAGTACGTCCTGATGGGCAGCAGCTCCAATTTCGGCAACATGTTCAGCATGGCCGGCGCGGCCTTGTTCCTGCCCTTCCTGCCCATGCTGCCAGTGCAGGTTCTGCTGAATAACCTGCTCTACGACGCGTCGGAGGCGGGCATCCCCTTCGACCGCGTGGAGGAGGAGGCGCTGACGCGGCCGGTGCACTGGAACCTGCCCCTGATCCTGCGCTTCATGCTGGTGCTGGGCCCCGTCAGCTCTCTGTTCGACTTCCTGACCTTTTACGTCCTGCTGCACCTGTTGCATGCCCACGAGGCCCTGTTCCAGACCGGCTGGTTCATCGAGAGCCTGGCGACACAGGTGCTGGTGATCTTCGTCATCCGCACGCCCCGCGCACCCTGGCGCGGCCGGCCCCATCCCCTGTTGGCCGGGTTGGCCGTGTCCACGGCGGCGCTGGCCGCGCTGCTGCCGCTGACCCCCTTGGGAGGGCTGTTCGGACTGGTCGCGCCACCGCCCGCCTTCTATCTGTTCCTGGTCGGGGCCATCGTGGTCTACCTCATGCTGGCGGAGGGCGTTAAAAGGCTGTTCTTCAAGAGATTTTCCTGATCAGGAGTTCCCCCTTCGGTCGCCTGTCAATGATCCGCTGCGGGCGCGTTCCACCAGCCCCCGCCCAGGGCTGCGAACAGCGCCACGGTATCCTGGTAACGGCTGGCGCGCGCGGCGATGACGGAAAGCTTGGCCGTACGGTACTGGACATCGGCGACCAGCACGTCCGCTTGGGCGGCGAGGCCGGCGGCGAAATTCGCCTGGGTCAGCGCCAGCGCGGCACCGGCCGTCTTTTCTGCCTGTTCCAGCAAGGCCAGGCTTTCCGCGTCATGCTCAAGCGCGCGCAGCACGTCCGCCACCTGCTGGAAGGCGTTCAGGACGGTCTGGCGATAGGCGGCGGCGGCGGCGTCATAGGCATCGATGGCAGCCTGGCGCTGATAGGACAGCGCGCCGCCATTGAATATCGGCTGGGCTACGCCGGCGCCCACGCTCCACACACCGCTGCCGGCCTGGAACAGCGTGTCGGACGACGTGCTGGAAACCCCGAACGATCCATCCAACGTGACGCTCGGCAGTAAGGCCGCCGTGGCCACGCCGATGGCGGCGCTGGCGGCGTGCAATGCGCTTTCCGCCTGCAGGATGTCGGGACGTTGCCGCACCAGCGCCGAGGGCAGCGACAGGGGAAGCGAGCGGGGCAGCGTTAGCTCGCTGAAACTGAGGAACGGCGGCTGCCAATCCGCCGGCAGCCGGCCGACCAGTACGGCCATCAGGTGCCGGGCCTGTGCCTGCTTCTGGCGCAGGCCCGGCAATGACGCCTCCGTCGCCTCCAACTGCGCCCGCAGGCTCAATACCGCAGCCTGGCCCGCCGTCCCCGCGGTTGCGTGCACAATGGCCAGACGGACCTGTTCCCGTTCCAACGCGACAATGGCCACGGTGGCCTCGATCTGGGCGTCATAGGCGGCACTGGCGATGGCCGTGTCGACAAGGGTGGTGGCGAGCGTCAGCGCGGCAGCGCGCATGGCGTTGCGTTGATAGTCCACCTGGGCGGCCAGTCCCTCCACACGCCTGTGCTCCCCCCCGAAAATATCCAGGGCGTAGCTGACCGACGCCGACAGGGTGAACAGGTTGAAGGCACCTTGCCTCGCTCCGCCTGCCGCGTTCCGGGACTCCCGCTGGCGCGCCATATCAGCCCCGGCATCCACCTGGGGCCAGAAGATGCCTTCACCAGCCTTCAGGGTGTCCTGCGCCTGCCGTAGGGTTGCCTCGGTGGCGGCCAGGCTGGGACTGTCGGCCAAGCCCTGCCGCACCAGACCGTCCAGCGCCGGGCAATCGAACAGGTGCCACCAGTCGGCCGGCAGCCGCGCCTCCCCGTCGATGGTCTGGACGGTGCCGTCCGCCGCCACCGTGGACCGAAGGGCCGGGCCTTCGGTATAGCCGCTGGCGACCGGCGCGTCGGGCGCCTTGAAGTCCGGCCCGACGGTGCAACCGGCAAGCAAGGCGACCAGGGCGACGGCCGGCGTCAGGGCCGGGTAGACGCGCCGCGCCGAGGTGACCGTGTTATTTCGCACCGATATAGACATCGACCAACTGCCCCGGATAGAGGTTGAGGTTCGCCGGCTTGTCGAAGCGGAAGATGATGGGCAGCACCCGCACGTCGACCCGCTCCTGCCGCTGGTTCGACAGTTCGATCTTGGGCGAGACGTAGGGCTGCATCCGCTCATAGGTCAGCGGCAGGTTGATGTCCGTGCCCTGCACATACATGCGGGCGACCATCTTCTCCGCCGGCGGCAGGCGGTTGATCAGGATCTCGTCGACATAACAGCGGATCTCCAATTCCTCCGGCGCCGATCCGATGGTGACCAAGGGCAGATAGCCCTGGATGTAGCCGTCATAGGCGCCTTGCGATGAGACGTAGCTGCCGGCGGCGGCCTGAATCGACAGCACGACGCCATCCCTGGGGGCCCTGATGGTGTATTTGCGCAGCAGCGCCTCCGACGCGGCGGCGGCCCGGCTTAGGGCCACCTGCTGCCGTTCGACCACCCGCAGGTTGGTTTCCGCCACGGCCACGGCGTTGCGGGCCGTGTCGAGCGTGTCCTGGCTGACGGACTGGGGGTCCAGCGTGTAGGAGCGCTGCTGCTTGGCGAAGGTGTCGGCCACGCTCTTCAGACTGGCCCGCGCGTTGGCGATCTGGGCCACGGCGACCTCCAACTGGGCCTTCTGCTGCCCGGTCGTTTCCCGCTGGACGGAATCATCGATGATCACCAGCGGATCACCCACCTTGACCAGACTGCCCTCCGCCGCCAGCACGCGGGTGATGGGGCCGCTGACCTCGGGGAAGATGGCGATGTTCGCCCCGTGGGTCTGACGGCTTTCCACGATGCCGTTGGCATAGATGCCATTGGCGTAGGGGTTGGGCGCCGGGCTGAACACCGGCGGCTGCGCCGACAGTTGCTGGGCGGCGACATAGGCGCTGACGATGCCCAGCAGCAGGCCGATGCCGGCGAACAGGAACAGGATCTTAAGTTTCACCGGCAACCTCCATCGGCCCGGCGCCGGCCTGGGTGATCCCGGTCAGCTTGCCGTCTTCCATGTGCATGATGCGGTTGGCGAATTCGAAGATGCGGGCGTCGTGGGTGATGATGATGATGCAGCGCCGGTCGGTCAGGAGTTCGCGCCGCACGAAGCTCAGGACAGTGCGACCGGTATCGCCGTCCAGGGACGCCGTCGGTTCATCCAGGATCAGGATCTCCGGCCGGCTGACGATGGCGCGGGCGATGGCCACCCGCTGCTGCTCGCCTCCGCTGAGCTTGACCGGCGGCAGGGCGGCGCGATTCTCCAGCCCCACGATCTTGAGATCGCGCAGGGCCTCCGCCATGGCTTCGTCCCAGTCCCGATGTTGCAGGATCAGGGGAATGGCCACGTTCTCCTGTGTCGTCAGGCGGGGGAACAGGTGATAATCCTGGAAGACGAAGCCCAGCTTGCGCAGGCGGAAGGTGGCGATCTCGTCACCGGACAGGCGCCAGATGTCCGTGCCCTCGATCTCCACCGTGCCGGCGTTGGGGCGCAGGATGCCGGAAACCATGCTGAGCATGGTGGTCTTGCCGCTGCCCGACGGGCCGACGACGTACAGCATCTCGCCGAAAAACGCCTCGAAGCTGACGTTCTGGACGGCCAGTGTCCGCGTCGCCTCCTCCCCGAACCATTTGGTCAGCCCGGCGGCCCGGACGGCGACGTCGGCCATGGCCTATCCCCGGAAGATGTCGAAGGGTTCGATGGTCAGCACCTTGCGGACCCCGACGTAGCTGGAGATGCCGGCGATGACCACCACCATGGCGAAGGCCAGCCCGATGTTCGGAAAAGTGATGACGGCGGCGTAGTCGGGGATGCGCAAGCGGGCCAGCCAGATCATGACGGCGCACAATCCGATGCCCAGGCCGTAGCCGGTGAGCGCCGTGAACGCCGCCTGGAACAGGATCATGGCCACCAGCTCACGGCTCTTGGCGCCGATGGCCTTCAGGGCGCCGAACTTCTCCAGGTTCTCGATGATGAAGGTGTAGAAGGTCTGGCCGGAGATGGAGAGGCCGACGATGAAGCTGATGACGGTCATCAGCAGAATGTTGGTCCCGAGGCCGGTGCGGAAGGTGTAGAAGGCCGCGATCTTGTCGATGAACTGGTCCTTGGTCAGGGCCAGGTAGCCCATGGCGTGGACCCTGCCCGCAATGACCGCCGCGTCCGACGCCGTCTTGGGTTCGACCAGGATATAGGACGCGGTGAAGCGGGTATTGGGAAGGTACTGCAGGGCGCGATTGTAGGTCGTATAGAGCGTGGGCACGCCGAACAGGCCGCTGGTCGCCACCTCGCCGATGCCCACGATCTTGACGCGATGGTCGTTCAGTTCGAATTCCGTGCCGATGGTTGGGTTTTCCAGCTTGGCGAATTCAGCGTCCTTGATGACGATGAACCCGTTCTCGGCGAAGATGTCCTGGATGTTGCCGTCGATCAGGCGCGGCCGGCCGAACAGCGTGCCGTCGTCCAGGCCCATGACGGTGACGAACTGGTAGGTGCCATCGCGCAGCTTGGCCAGGGCACCGCCGGAATAGAGCGGCACGGCGTATTTCACCCCGGGTATGGACCGCACCTCATCCAGCACGTAATCGGGCATGGGAATGGAATTGGCCACCGTCTGCACGGCTGGATCCATCACCCACATCGTGGCGCCGATATTGATGACCGTCGCCGACGACCGGCTCAGGACACCGGAGAACAGCGAGGTCATCTGGATCATCAGGAAAACAGCGAAGGTGATGCCCACCAGCAGGGCAGCGAACTTCGCCCTATCATTTACCAACAGCTTGTAGGCGATTTTGAAGATGCCAAGCATCGGCGCCTTCCCGATGAAACAAGCGACGCTTCACCTTAAATGCGGCACCGGGAAAGACACTGATGTGGATCAGGACGGCTGGAATATTCGCCGAATGAATCTTCATGTACTTAAGCGAAGTACGACGGACACCGCCAGCAGCCGCAAAGCCGAAAGACAACCCCCTTGAGCCAAATCAAGGATATATCCCGCCAATTCCTTTAAGCGTTCAAGACCACGCACGCCCACGGTCGCTGCCGGCCGGACAAGGGAGAGGACCATGCCCACGGTCGAGACGCCCCAGCGGGTCGAGTTGAACATCAGCGTCGAGAAAGTCTTCTACATCATTGTGAAGGCGCGGGAATTCGATGTGAAGGTGGCACCGGTGGAACCCGACCCTGGTTCCAATCCCGCCGATGACGGTGAGGGCTCCATCCTCGGCGACTATGCCGACGATCCGACGGCCGCCGAGCTTCGCGCCGCCATCAACGCCCTGAACGACGATGAAGTGATCGACCTGATCGCCCTGGCCTGGCTGGGGCGCGGCGATGACGACTGGGCCACCGTCCGGGCCTTGGCCCGCGAACGCCACCACCGCCATTCCGCCTCGTACCTCATGGGCATGCCGGCGTTGGGGGATTATCTGGAGGAAGGGTTGGCGGCGCTTGGCCACTCCTGCGAGGAATTCGAAGTCGGTCGGCTTTGACGGGCGGGACCGGAACCATGCCCGACATGCCCCTGCTCCGGACCCATCGGTCCAATGCGCGTCCGCCGTTCCGGCGCATCGCCCTGGTCCTGCAGGGTGGCGGCGCCCTGGGCTCTTACCAGGCCGGGGCCTACGAGGCGCTGGCCGAGGCGGAGTTGCACCCCAACTGGGTGGCCGGCATGTCCATCGGCGCCATCAACGCCGCGCTGATCGCCGGCAACCCGCCCGAGGAGCGCGTGGCCAAGCTGCGGCAGTTTTGGGACGAAGTGGCCGGGGCGGCCCGGGCCCTGGATTGCCTGGAAGCGTTGGCGACCTCGCAAATGGATGGCGAGGCGCCGCGATCCACCCTCAACCAGCTGAGTGCCCTTATTTCGACCGTGGCCGGCGTGCCCGGCATGTGCACCCCCCGGCTGGTCCCACCCTGGGCGTCGTGGCCGGGCAGCACGGCGGCGACCAGTTTCTACGACACCGCCCCCCTTCGCCGCACGCTGGAGCGGCTGGTGGATTTCGACCGCATCAACGCCGGCGGCCTGCGCTTCAGCGTCGGCGCCGTCAACATCGAAACCGGCAACTTCACCTATTTCGACACCACCACCCACACCATCGGACCAGAACACGTCATGGCCAGCGCCGCCCTGCCGCCGGGTTTCCCGGCCATCGAGGTCGATGGCGAATTTTATTGGGATGGCGGATTGGTGTCGAACACGCCCCTGCAATGGGTGCTGGAAGGCGACGCGCATGAGGACACGCTGGCGTTCCAGGTGGACCTATGGAGCGCCAGGGGCGACATGCCGACAAGCCTGGCCGAGGCCATGACCCGTCAGAAGGAAATCCAGTATTCCAGCCGGACACGGGCCGTGACCGATGAATTTCGGCGCAAGCAACGGCTGCGGCATGCCATCGCCGCCCTGCTGGCCGGCCTGCCCGCCGACTACCGCGACCTGCCAGCGGCCCGCGACCTGGAGCCCGACGCGGACCATAAGGTGTTCAACATCATCCACCTGATTTATCACGCCAAACGCCACCAGGGCAGCACCAAGGATTTCGAGTTCTCCCGGCTGAGCGTGGGGGAGCATTGGGCCGTCGGCTACCAGGACACGGTGCGGACCTTGCGCCATCCGGAAGTGACGCGGCGCCCGGAAACGGCTGACGGGATCTTCACCTTCGACGTGGCCGTCGATGGCCGGGAATAGGAGGGGCGCCATGAGATGCCGGGGGCTGTTTCCCGTGATCCTCCTCCTGATGTCCGCATTGGCGGCGCCGGCCGCGTGGGGGCAAGGCGGCACACCGGTCCTGGCCTATCACCGCTTCGATCCCACCACGCCCGGTCCCACCACCATCACGACACCCGTCTTCGAGCGGCAGCTCGACTGGCTGGACGCCCACGGCATCAAGGTCGTCCCCTTGCAAAGCGTGGTGGAGGCGGTACGCGGCGGCGAACGGCCCACCGAGGCCGTTGGCCCGGCGGCCGCCATCACCGTTGATGACGGTCACGTCTCGGTCTACACCCAGCTCTACCCCGTCATCCTCCGCCGTCATGTACCGGTCACCCTGTTCATCTACCCTTCGGCCATTTCCAACGCCGCCTACGCCCTGACATGGGAACAACTGGCGGAGATGGTGCGGTCCGGCCTGGTGGACGTGCAGTCCCACACCTATTGGCACCCCGATTTCCGCAAGGAACGTGCCCGCCGGACACCGGACGATTACCGGGCCTTCGTGAATTCCCAGCTGGTCCGGTCCAAGGCGGCGCTGGAGCGGCACCTGGGCGTCAAGGTCGACCTGCTGGCCTGGCCGTTCGGGGTCATCGATGCCGACCTCCAAAGCGCCGCCGAGCATGCCGGCTACCGCGCCGCCTTCGCCTATGAGGGTGGATTGGCGGCACCCGGCGTGCTGCCCTACGCCATTCCCCGCATTCCGGTTTCGAACCAGGCCCGCGACACCGCCTTCGCCGCGCTGCTGGCCCAGGCGCCCGAGAAAAGGGACCACCCGCGATGATCCGACGGTTCCTCAGGAGCGCCTTGCTTGCCTTCTGCCTGGCGCCGGCGCTGGCCCATGCGGCGGCAGCCATGGCGGGCCGGGTTGTCGACGGTGCCACCGGCGCGCCCATCGCCGGCGCCACGATCATCGTCGACGGCCACCTGGTGCCCGTGGACGAGATGGGACGCTTCGCTGTCGCCTCCCAGGGTCCGGTCTTCGCCCGCGCTCCCGGCTATCGGGCACGTACAATCACCCTGACGGCATCGCCGCCCACAGATGCCGTGCTGCGCCTGGAGCCGTTCACACCCAAGGCGCTCTATCTCACCGTCTACGGCATCGGCTCCAGTTCCTTGCGCGATCCCGCCCTGGCCGTCATGCGGGAGAAAGGCCTGAACGCCCTGGTGATCGACGTGAAGGGGGATAGGGGGCTGGTCCCCTTCCCCAGCGCAACCGCCATGACGGTGCCCGGCGCCCGCGCGATCACCACCATCCCCAACCTGGCGGAGCTGGTGGCGACGCTTCACGCGCAGGGGATCTACCTCATCGCCCGCATCGTCACCTTCAAGGACCCGCTGCTGGCGGCCAGCCGGCCCGACCTGGCGGTGAAGCGCGGCAATGGCGAGCTGTTCCGCGACCGGGAGAATCTCGCCTGGACCGACCCGCTGCAACAGGCGGTTCGCGACTACAACATCGGCATCGCCATCGAAGCGGCCCAGGCCGGCTTCGACGAGATCCAGTTCGACTATGTGCGCTTCCCGGACGCCAACCAGCGTCTGCGCTTCGCCGGGCCGACCACGGAAAAGGATCGGGTGGCAGCCATCGCCGGCTTCCTGGGGGAGGCTCGCCGCCGCCTGCTGCCCTATAACGTCTATGTCGCGGCAGACATCTTCGGCTACGTCTGCTGGAACCTGGACGATACCGGTATCGGACAGCACCTGGAGGAGCTGGCGCCGCAGGTGGATTACCTGTCCCCCATGCTTTACCCGTCCGGCTTCCAGTTCGGCATTCCCGGATATCGCAATCCGGTCAGCCATTCCTATGAGATCGTGCGCCTCTCCCTGGAAAATGCGCTGTCACGCCTGAACATATCGCCCAAGCGGTTCCGCCCCTGGCTGCAGGCCTTCAAGGACTACGCCTTTGATCGCCGGTCCTTCGGCGGGGGTGAGGTACGGTTGCAGACCAAGGCGGCCGAGGATGTGGGGGTGGACGGATGGATGCTGTGGAACCCGCGCAACGTTTACGGCAACCTGGGCGTGGAACAGCAGGCCGCGCGCTGAGGACCGGCATGTCCCTGTGGCCGCGTCGCCATCTCCTGCTGGGCTTGGCCCTGCTGGCCCTGGGGGCCCTGCTGGGGCTGGGCGTCACACCGGCGTTCGCCGCCCGGCCGGACATGGCCTCCCTGGCGTCCGCCATCGATACCGCCGTCCGGGAGGAGATGACCGCCGGCCATATCCCGGGGGCCGTGGTCCTGGTCGGCGACCGCGACGGCATCCTGTACCAAGGCGCCTGGGGGCTGCGCCGGGTGCTCCCGGATACGGCACCCATGACAGCCGACACCATCTTCGACCTGGCCTCGCTGACCAAGGTGCTGGTGACCACCACCGCCATCATGCAGCTGGTGGAACGGGGCAAGGTGCATCTGGAAGCGCCGGTTTCCCGCTATTGGCCGGCCTTCGCCGCCAACGGCAAGGCCGCGATCACCGTTGAGGCGTTGCTGACCCATACATCCGGCCTGCGCGCGGACCTGGACCGGGCGCGCCGCTGGGACGGCGCCGCCGAGGCGCGGGCCCTGCTGCTGGCGGAGATGCCGCTCAGCCCCCCCGGAGAGCGCTTCCGCTACAGCGACATCAATTTCCTGGTCCTGGGTGAGGTGGTGCGGCGGGTCAGTGGCCTGCCGCTGGACCGGTACGCGGCCCGGCATATCTTCCGCCCCTTGGGCATGACGGACACGCGGTTCGTGCCTCCCGCCGCCTGGCGCCCCCGCATCGCCCCGACGGACGTTCAGGATGGGATGTTGCGATGGGGGAAGGTCAGCGACCCCGCCGCCTATCACTTGGGGGGCGTGGCCGGACATGCCGGCGTCTTCGGTACGGCGGCGGACCTGGCCCGCTTCGCCCGCATGCTGCTGAACGGCGGCACGCTGGGGAAACGGCGCATGCTGAAGGCCAGCACCATCACCCGGATGGTTGAGCCCCATGTGTTGCCAGGGGGAACGACCAGGGGGTTGGGCTGGGACAGGACCTCCCCCTATGCCGGTGGGCAGGACACCGCGTTCGGTCCGGGTTCCTATGGACACACCGGCTATACCGGCACATCGCTGTGGGTGGACCCGAACCGCGGATGCTACCTCATCATCCTGACCAGCCGTCTGCATCCTGACGGGAAGGGCGACGCACGCCCCTTGCGGCGGCGCTTGGCCGAAGCGGTGGCCGCCGCCTGGGCTCCTCCGGTATTGACCGGCATTGATGTGCTGGCGGCCCAGGGCTTCGCCCCACTGCTGGGCAAGCGGGTGGCACTGCTGACCAATCAGACGGGCGTGGACCGGCAGGGCCACCGGACCGCCGACCTGCTGTCAGGCGCAGCGGGTGTGCACCTGGCGCTGCTGCTGAGCCCGGAACATGGGCCGGCGGGTGACCGCGAAGGCCGGGTCGCCTCGGGCACGGACGCGGCCACCGGTGTTCCCATCCTCAGCCTTTACGGCAGCAGTCGGCGCCCCCCACCGGAAGCGATGGCAGGCCTGGACGCGATCGTCATCGACATCCAGGACGCCGGCGCGCGCTTCTACACCTACGCCACCACCATGGCCTATGTTCTGGAGGCGGCGGCCGCGGCCCATGTTCCGGTCTATGTGCTGGACCGCCCCAACCCCATCACCGCCACCGCGGTGCAGGGGCCGGTGCTGGACGCGGACCGCCGGTCTTTCACCGGCTATTTCACCTTGCCGGTCCGCCATGGCATGACCCTGGGGGAACTGGCTTCGCTGTTCAATGCCGAGAACAATATCGGCGCGGCGCTGACCGTCGTGCCCATGCAGGGCTACCGCCGTGACCGCTGGTACGACGAGACGGACCTCCACTGGATCAATCCATCGCCCAACCTCCGATCCGTGAACGAGGCCACCCTCTATCCCGGCGTGGCGCTCATCGAGGGCAGCGCCGTCAGCGTGGGGCGCGGCACAGCGACCCCATTCGAGGTGGTGGGCGCGCCGTGGATCGACGGACCGGCCCTGGCTGACGTGCTGCAGGCCAGGGCCATCCCCGGTATCCAGTTCGCGCCTGCGACCTTCACCCCGACGGCGGATCGCTACGCCGGCTTGCCGTGCCAAGGGGTGCGCCTGACGGTGACGGATCGCACGACCCTGGACAGTCCGCTGTTGGGTGTGGAACTGGCGGCAGCGCTCCACCGGCTCTACCCGCAGCGGTTCACCCTGGATGATACCCTGGGCCTGATCGGCTCCAAGGCCACGGTTGAGGCCATCCGTTCTGGCGTCGACCCCCGCGCCATCGCCGCCGGATGGGACGCGGACCTGGCGGCCTTCAAGGCGCTACGCGCCAAACACCTGCTCTACCCGTGAACGGCGGCGGCCTGATCCATCTCAAGGTGCGCGGCGCCGGACCATGGGAAGGTGCGAACCATCGGCGCACGCTGGACCCGACGCGCCGGCCGTAACCGGAAGGGTCATGCCGCACAGGAGGGAACCATGGATCTCTTCGACGCCCTGCATAACCGCCGGGCCGTCCGCGCCTACAGCGAATCCGGCGTCGCCGCCAACCAAATCCGTTCGGTCATCGAGGCGGCGGTGGACGCCCCAAGCGGCATGAACCGCCAGCCCTGGTCATTCATCGTGGTGATGGACCGCCCCCGGCTGCGCCTGTGGTCGGACCATGCCAAAGCCTTTCTGCTGCGGTCCCTGGATGGGCAGCCCGAGCTGAAGCCGATGGAAAGCCATCTTGCCGACCCAGCCTTCAACATCTTCTACGACGCGCCCGCCCTGATCGCGATTTGCGCCACGGTGCCGGACGCCATGGCTCAGCAGGACTGCTGCCTGGCGGCCGAGAACCTCATGCTCGCGGCCTACGGCCATGGCCTGGCGACCTGCTGGATCGGCTTGTCGCACGCCTGGCTGAACAGCGCCGACGGCAAGGACGCCTTGGCCCTGCCGCCAACCATGCCGGTGGTGGCACCCATCATCATCGGCCACCCCAGGGATGACGCCCCACCGAAGCCGCCCCGTAATGCCGCCCACATTTCCTGGATTGGCGACTGAAGCCACCGCCGGAGAGCCATCATGCGCGCCTCCCTCACGGTCCTGTGCTGCCTCATCACCACCGCCTGCGCCGCCAGACAGGATAACCCAGAGGCGGTGCGACGGGGGAAGGAGCTAGCCATCACCTGGTGCTCGGAATGCCATAGGGTGGCGCCTGACCAGCCTACGGGCGCACGGCCCGGCCATATCATGCCACCGCCCATGAATGCCCCCAGCTTCATGAGCGTTGCCGCGCGGCCCGATGTGGACAGGCGCCATCTGAAGGCCTTCGCGTCCGACCTCCACCTGCCCATGCCGATCTATCACCTGACATCCGAACAGCAGGACGATCTGATCACCTACATCCTGTCGCTGAAGGAACGGTGATGCCCCGCGGCCGAGGGGGCGAGAGGCCATGCCCGCCCCTTCGCCCGAAGCCGCCGCCGGAAGGTACTGTTTTATCAAAGAGTTGCGGGATCAAAGAGCCGCGGGGGACAGGAAGGCGCGAAACGCCGGGGACGCGTCGGCCCCGAACATATGGGCCGGCGGGCCGCTGGACTCGACACGCCCGTTCATCAGGTGCACCACCCGGCTGGACACATCGCGCGCGAACGCCATCTCGTGGGTCACCACGATCATGGTTCGCCCCTCTTCCGCCAGGGATCGCATCAGGGCCAGGACCTCGCGCACCCGTTCCGGATCGAGGGCGGAGGTCGGCTCATCGAACAGGACCAGCTTCGGGTTCGTCGCCAGGGCCCGGGCGATGGCCACCCGCTGCTGCTGCCCGCCCGAGAGCCGCTTGGGATAGGCGGCGTGAAAGCCGGCCATGCCCACCCGTTCCAGCAGCGACCGCGCGGTGGCCTGAACCTCCTCGCGGTCACGGCGATGGACGCGCAAGGGGGCCTCCATGACGTTCTGCAGCACCGTCAGGTGGGGCCAGAGATTGAAGCCTTGAAAGACCATGGCCGTCTGGGTCCGCAGGCGGGCGGCGGCGCGGCTGTCGGAAACCTCCAGGCGGCCGTGGCGGTTGCGCGCCAGGGGCGCCTGCACGTCGCCGATGGCGATCTGGCCGTCGTCGGGTACCTCCAGCAGGTTGAGGCAGCGCAGGAAGGTGCTTTTGCCCGAGCCGCTGCCTCCCAGGATGGAGATGACCTCCCCCTCCCGCGCCTCCAGCGAAATACCGGCCAGCACTTCCCTGTCACCGAAGGACTTGCGGATGTTGGTGGCGGTCAGGACAGGGGGCGGCACGGTCATGACAGCGGCTCCAGGGTGGGCGGTATGGGCGCGAGCGGGGTGGGGGTACGGTCGACGTCCAGCCGGCGCTCCAATGCCGTCAGCAGGGTCGATAGGGTCGCGTTGATCAGCAGGTACAGCGCCGCCGCCGCGCAGAACACGTCCAGGGTGCGGTAGCTGTGGGCGATGACCTGTTGCGCCACGCCGGTGATGTCCAGAACCGTGATGGTGCTGGCCAGCGAGGTCGACTTGGTCATCATGATGATTTCATTGGAATAGCTGGGCAGCGCGATGCGGATGAGCGACGGCGCGATCACCCGCCGCAGCAGCATGAACCCGGTCATGCCGCAGGCGCGGCCGGCCTCGATCTCCCCACGCGGCACGGCGGCCAAGGCCCCGCGGAAGATTTCGGCGATATAGGCGGAGCAACAGCAGGTCATGGCCAGGCAGGTGCAGAAGACCGGGTCCCGGAACGCCGCCCAGAGGATGCCGTGGCGTATCCAGGGGACCATGGCGAACCCATAATAGATCATGAAGATCTGCAGGATCAGCGGCGTGCCCCGGAACAGGAAGGTCCAGGTCCGCTGGACCAGGCGCGGCAGCGGCGACCGCGCCACCGACATCGCCGTGAGGCCGGTGGCCAGCACCGTGGCGCAAACGCCGGAGACCGCCAGGATCAGCAGGGTCACGGGCACGGCGCGCACCAGCTGCGCGGTGACCGACCCGATGAACGTCAGGTGTTCCCCCATCGCGGTCAGCCCCTGTCCCACCGGTTGGAATAGCGGCCGCCGTAGTGGAAGGCCGTGCTGGAAAGGGTGGTGAGCACCAGGTAAAGCGCCATGGCCACGCCGAAGAACAGGAAGGGGTGCCGGGTCGATCCGGCGGCCACCAGGCTGGTGCGCATCAGCTCGCTCAGCCCGGTGACGGCGATAAGGGCGCTGTCCTTCAGGTTGAACTGCCAGGCATTGCCCAGCGCGGGCAGGACGACGCGCGCCACCTGCGGCAGGACGATGCGGTGGAAGCACATAAGGTCACTGAAGCCCATGGCCCGTGCCGCCTCGAACTGGCCCCTGGGAATGGCGCCGATCCCGCCCCGGAAAATCTCGGCCTGATAGGCCGCCGACACGAGGCCGACCGACACGCTGCCGACCAGGAAGGGTGGGGGCAGACCCGGCGCTTCCCAGCCGAAGGTGTCCGACAGCGACAGGATCAGCGAGGGCAGGCCGAAATACAGCAGCAGGATGACCAGCAGCTCCGGCACCCCGCGCAGGATCACGCCGTAGACCAGTGCCGTGCGCCGCAGCCAGCGCGGCCCCTTCAGCCGCGCCCAGGCCAGCAGGACGCCCAATACCGTGCCGATGGCCATAGAGGTGGCGGACACCGCCAGGGTGAGCAGGCAGCCCTTCAGCAGCAGGGGCGCCCAGCCGTCCGGCCCAAAGCCAAGGAGCGTGAGGTCGTCCATCATGGCTTGGGGGTCCCGGAGGATGTTGAAGCGGGATCGGGTCCCAGGTCGGGTGTTGCGTCAGCCTTGAACCATTTCAGGCTCAGCCGCTTCACCGTACCGTCGGCGATGGCGGAGCGGATGGCCGCGTTCAGGCGCTCCGCCAACGCGGCGTCGTCCTGGCGCAGGCCGAAGCCCTCGCCGGCGCCAAGCTCGCCGCCGATCAGTTCAGGCCCGACCAGGACCAGGTCCTGCGCGTCGGGCGCCGCCAGCAGCGGCCGCAGGTAGGTGGTGTCGTCCAGCGTAAGGTCGATACGGCCGCTCAACAAATCGAGATCCCGTTCGCCCATGGTGCGGTAGGATTTGATGGTGATGACGCCCGCTAGGTACTTGTCCAGGAAAGCGTCATAGGTGCTGGAGATGGCGACGCCCAGGGTCTTGCCGCGCAACTCCTCCCGCAGGGCCGCCAGCGCCTGGGTTTGGCGCTCTGGCGTGGGGTTGGCGTCCAGGTCCAGCACCAGGCCCCGGTTGGCCATCCGGGCCAGGGGGCTGTCCTTCTGGGTGACGAAGACCCCGGTGGTGATGGCGTACGGCAGGGAGAAGGCCAGCACGGCCTTGCGCGCCGGCGTGATCTGCAGCGCGTCGGCGATGACGTCGATTTTATGGGCCTGCAAGGCGCCGATCATGCCGTCCCAATCCTGGGCCACCAGTTGGCACCGCAGGTTCGCCCGCTGGCAAAGGATTTGAAGCAGATCGGGCTCGAAACCGATCAGGGTGCCGTCAGGCCGGGTGATGTTCCAGGGCGGGAAGGCCCCCTCCGTCCCGATCACGACGGTCCGGAGGGTGTCCTGGGGAGCAGCGTCCATCGCGCGCCCGGTCTGTTGGGACAGCAGGACGGCCAGCGCGAGAACGGCGCCGCGCAGGGTTTTGCTCATGGCCGCTCCGCCAACGGGACGATCTCGATCCACCAGCACACCGCCGTCGCCCGGACGGTGATGGACGCTGCCGTCCCAGCATCGACGAGGAGGGCGTCAAGCGGCCCCAGGGTATGGGCGTCGTCGCCGTGCATCACCTGCGCCGTCCCGGTCGCCACCAGCAGGTGGGTGGCGGCCGGGGTCAGCGGCAGGGTGACGGTGCCGGGGGGCAGCTGGCGCTGCGTGCCGCGCATCCGGCCACGGCGCACCATCAGGTTCAGGTCGGTGACGGGCCCGCCGTCCGGCGTTCCCGATACCGGCACATCGCCGGGAAACGCGTGGGCTGCTATTTCCGGTGTCACCAGGACGGGGACCGTGCCGCCGCCGAAGTCCAGCAGCAGGCGGCCTTCCAGCACCGCCAGCACGCGGTCGATGCCCGGGAAGTGGGAAAAGGGCCCCGCCTCCCGCACGTCCGCGATGCTGACGCGCCAGAGGATATCGCCCGCGCCATCGTCCTGGCGGGCGACCTCGCGCGTGACGCCGCCCCCGTTCTTCCAGGCCTGGGCGGGCCGTGAGGCCGAGGGAAGCAGGCGGATACCGCTCATCCCAGGATGCCAGGCAGGTCAAGACCCATGGTGCGGGCGCAGTCGCGGGCGATGTCATAGCCGGCGTCGGCATGACGCATCACCCCGGTGGCCGGGTCATTCCACAGGACGCGCTCCAGCCGTTTGGCGGCTTCGGGGGTGCCGTCGGCGACGATGACCATGCCGCTATGCTGGGAATAGCCCATGCCCACGCCGCCACCATGGTGCAGCGACACCCAGGTGGCGCCCGACGCGGTGTTCAGCAAGGCGTTCAGCAGCGGCCAGTCGGACACGGCGTCGCTGCCGTCCCGCATGGCTTCCGTCTCGCGGTTGGGGCTGGCGACGCTGCCGCTGTCCAGATGGTCGCGGCCGATCACCACGGGGGCCTTCAGCTCGCCCTTGGCCACCATCTCATTAAAGGCTAGGCCCAGCCGATGCCGGTCGCCCAGCCCCACCCAGCAGATGCGGGCGGGCAACCCCTGGAACCGGATCCTCTCCCGCGCCATGTCCAGCCAATTGTGCAGGTGCCGGTTGTCCGGCAGCAGTTCCTTCACCTTGGCGTCGGTCTTGTAGATGTCCTCGGGATCGCCGGACAATGCCGCCCAGCGGAAGGGGCCGATGCCACGGCAGAACAGCGGGCGGATGTAGGCGGGCACGAAGCCGGGGAAGTCGAAGGCGTTGGCGACCCCCTCGTCCTTCGCCACCTGGCGGATGTTGTTGCCATAGTCGACGGTGGGCACCCCCGCCGCCTGAAAGTCCAGCATGGCCTGGACGTGCACCGCCATGCTGGCGCGCGCGGCGGCGGCCACGGCCTGCGGCTCGCGTTCCCGCCGCTCGACCCACTCGGCCACCGTCCAGCCCGCCGGCAGATAGCCGTTGACGGGATCGTGGGCCGAGGTCTGGTCGGTCAGCAAATCCGGGCGGATGCCACGCCGGACCATCTCGGGCAGGAGTTCGGCGGCATTGCCCAGCAGGCCGACCGACACCGCCTTCTTCTCGGCACAGCTGCGTTCGATGATGGCCATCGCCTCATCGATGGTTTCGGCGGCATGGTCCAGATAGCCGGTCCTCAGGCGCATCTCGATGCGGCTGCGCTGGCATTCGATGGCCAGGCAGGAGGCGCCGGCCATGACGGCGGCCAGCGGCTGCGCCCCACCCATGCCACCCAGGCCGGCGGTCAGCAGCCAGCGGCCCGACAGGTCGCCGGCATAGTGCTGGCGGCCCATCTCGACAAAGGTTTCATAGGTGCCCTGCACGATGCCCTGGGACCCGATGTAGATCCAGGAACCGGCCGTCATCTGGCCGTACATGGCCAGGCCCTTGCGGTCCAGCTCGTGGAAATGCTCCCAATTGGCCCATTTCGGAACCAGGTTGCTGTTGGCGATCAGGACGCGCGGGGCGTCGGGGTGGGTGCGGAAGACACCCACCGGCTTGCCGGACTGGACCAGCAGGGTCTGGTCGGCCTCCAGCCGCGTCAACGCCTCCACGATCCGGTCGTAACTCTGCCAGTCGCGGGCGGCGCGGCCGATGCCGCCGTAGACCACCAGCTCCTCCGGGCGCTCCGCCACGTCGGGGTGCAGGTTGTTCATCAGCATGCGCAGCGCCGCCTCGGTCAGCCAGCTTTTGGCGGTGCGTTCCGTGCCGGTGGCGGGGCGGATGACGCGGGTGTTGTCGATGCGGCTCATAGGGTCCTTCCCAGGCTGGTGGCGAAGGCGAGGCAGTCGTCCAGTATACCGGTCAGGACCGTGACGAGAGGCCTCGCGTAAGCGGGGTCGAAAGGGGGCGGCCAGGTGTCGGGGCCAGGCTCGTCCGGCTCGGCGAGATAGCCCCGGATGGCCAGTTCCATCTGAATGGCGTGGATGCCCTCGGCGGGGCGGCCATAGTGGCGCGTCGTCCAACCGCCTTTGAACCGGCCGTTCAGCACATGGCTGTGGCCGCTGGCGGCGCAGCGGTCGTGGACGGCGGTGGCCAGCGCCCCGTCGCAGGTGGCGCCACCGTTGGTACCGATGTTGAACTGCGGCAGGGGGCCGTCGAACAGGCGCGGGATGACGCTGCGGATGGAATGGGCGTCATAGAGGACGACGGCGCCATGGTTCCGCCGCAACCGCGCCAGCTCCGCCCGGATGGCGTCGTGGTAGGGATCGAAATAGGCCGTCCGCCGCGCGGCGATCTCGGCGGCATCGGGCGTGGCGCCGGCGTAAAGCGGCTCGCCGTCGAACGTGGTGACGGGACAGAGGTCGGTTGTCGCCTGGCCCGGATAGAGCGACGCGCCGGACGGGTCGCGGTTCACGTCGATGACGCTGCGCGACAGCCGCGTCCGGATGGTGGTGGCGCCCATGTCCGCCGCGAAGGCGTACAGCCGGTCTATCCACCAATCGGCGTCCTTGCGCGCCAGCCAGGGCGACGCGAAGCGACCCAACAGCCCATCCGGTATGTCGGTGCCGGTATGGGGGAAGGTCACCACCAGGGGCGCGGCGCCGCGGCGGATTTCCAGCCAGTCCGCCATCTCAATTGCCCTGCCAGACACGCGCATGCAGGGGGTTGAACCCCATGCGGTAGACCAGATCCGCCGGTCGCTCGATATCCCAGATCGCCAGGTCGCAGGACTTGCCCGCCTCCAGCGTGCCGATCTCATGGTGCAACCCCAAGGCGCGGGCGGCGTTGCGGGTGACACCGGCGATGCATTCATCCACCGTCATGCGGAACAGGGTGGCGCCCATGTTCATGACCAGCAGCAGCGAGGTCAGGGGCGACGTGCCCGGGTTGCAGTCCGTGGCCAGGGCCATGGGCACGCCGGCCGCGCGGAAGGCGTCCACGGGCGGCAGCTTGGTTTCCCGCACGAAATAGAAGGCGCCGGGCAGCAGTGTCGCCACGGTGCCGGCCGCAGCCATGGCCGCGACACCATCGGCGTCGGTATGTTCCAGATGATCGGCCGACAGGGCACCATGCCGGGCCGCCAGCGCGGCGCCGGACAGGTTGGACAACTGGTCGGCATGCAGTTTGACCGGCAGGCCATGGGCGGCGGCGGCGGCGAACATCCGCGCCGTCTGATCCGGCGTGAAGCCGATGCCCTCGCAGAACGCGTCGACGGCGTCGGCCAGCCCCTCCCCCGCCGCCGCCGGCAGCACGGTGTCGCACAGGAAGTCGATATAGCCGTCGGCGTCACCGCTGAATTCAGGCGGCAGCGCGTGGGCGCCCAGGAAGGTGGTGGTGATCCGGACCGGCCGCGCCTGCCCCAGTTGCCGCGCGGCGCGCAGCATGTGCAGCTCAGCCTCCAGAGTCAGTCCGTATCCTGACTTGACCTCCACCGTTGTCGCCCCTTCCGCCATCAGGGCGTCCAGCCGAGGCAGCGCGCTGGCCGTCAGCGCTGCCACGTCGGCGTCGCGCGTGGCGCGCATGGTGGAAAGGATGCCGCCACCGGCCCGCGCGATCTCCTCGTAAGAGGCGCCGGCCAGCCGCAGTTCGAACTCATGCGCCCGGCTTCCGCCATGGACCAGGTGCGTGTGACAATCGATCAAGCCGGGGGTGATCCAACGGCCGGCGCAGTCCACCACCACGCCAGCGTCGAAAGCGGGCGCGTCGGCAGCGGGGCCGGCGTAGACGATCAGGCCGTCGCGCATGGCGACGACGCCATCGCGAACGATCCCCAGCCCAGGCTCAGCCCCGGCAAGCGTCGCCAAATGGGCGTTTTTCCACAGCTTGTCGCAACGCATGCCCGTTCTCCCGGCGGCTCAGGTCCGCCTCAATGGTTGCGCTCGCACCTTAGAATGTATAGACATATGGCGCAACAGGAGAATGCACCATGGGCACTGACGGCGGTTCGGACGGGGCTTTCCACTTCCAGCAGGCCCTGCTTCCCGAGGGTTGGGCGGACAATGTGCGGCTGACGGTCCGGGATGGCGTCATCGCCACCCTGGAACGGAACGCGCCCCCCCAGGCCGGTGATGAGCGGCGGCCGGTGGCGGTGCCGGGCCTGCCCAACCTGCACAGCCATGCCTTCCAGCGCGGCATGGCCGGCCTGGCGGAGGTGCGGGGGCCGGCGGGCGACAGCTTCTGGACCTGGCGCGACGTCATGTACCGCTTCGTCGATCGCCTTTCACCCGACGACCTGCACGCCATCGCGGCCTTGGCCTACATGGAAATGCTGGAGGCCGGGTTCACCCGCGTGGGGGAATTCCATTACCTTCATCATGATCGGGACGGCGGGCGGTTCACGGACCCGGCGGAGATGAGCGCCGCCATCGTCGCGGCGGCGGATGAGACCGGCATCGCCCTGACCCATCTGCCCGTGTTCTATGCGCATTCCGGTTTTGGCGGGGCGGCACCAGGGCATGGGCAGCGGCGCTTCCTGCACGATTTGGACGGCTTCGCCCGCCTGCTGGATGCGGCACGGATCAAGGCGCGGGCCCTACCCGACGCGGTCGTCGGCGTGGCGCCGCACAGCCTGCGCGCGGTGACGCCCGAGGAATTGACCGAGGTGGCCGGCCTGGCCGGCGCCGCTCCCGTGCACATCCACGTCGCCGAGCAGGTGAAAGAGGTCGAGGACTGCGTGGCCTGGGGCGGGGGCCGGCCGGTGGAATGGCTGCTGGCCAACGCGCCGGTGGACACCCGATGGTGCCTGGTGCATGCCACCCACGTGACCCCGGCGGAGGTCGCGGACATGGCGGCGCGCGGCGCAGTGGTCGGCCTCTGCCCCATCACGGAGGCCAACCTGGGCGACGGCATCTTCCCAGCCACCGCCTATCTGTCCGCCGGTGGCCGGTTCGGCGTCGGATCGGACTCGAACGTCCTGATCGACGCGACCGAGGAACTGCGCCTGTTGGAATACGGCCAGCGCCTGGCGGGCCGCAGCCGCAACGTGATGGCGCGGGCGCCGGGACGATCGACGGGCCAGGATCTGATGGAGGGCGCGCTGGCGGGTGGCGCCGCCGCCCTGGGCGCGCCATCCGCCATCGCGGTCGGCCATGCGGCGGACCTGGTCAGCCTCGACACCCAACATCCGTCGCTGCACGGCCGTCGGGGCCCGGCGCTGCTGGACGCCCTGATCTTCGCCGCCGGCCGAGCGGCCATTGACGGGGTCTGGCGCCGGGGCAAGCAGGTGGTTAATACTGGCCGACACCAGCGGCGGGACGCCATTGTCACCCGTTACCGCCAAGTCCTCGAAAGATTGACCCAGTGACGCTTTCCCTGCATGAGCGCATTCGAACGGACATAGAGTCGGCCATCCTGTCGGGGAAGCTGGCGCCGGAAGACCGGCTCCCCGTCGAGCATGAGCTGATGCAGACCTATCAATGCTCGCGCATGACGGTCAACAAGGCGCTGTCCGCCTTGGCCGCGGCGGGTCTTATCGAGCGCCGCAAGGGCGCCGGCTCCTTCGTGGGCCGTCCGCATGCCCATTCCATGATCCTGGACGTCCCCGACCTGCCGGTCGAGGTGGCCAAACGCGGCCATGTCTACGGCTATCAGCTGCTGGTGCGTAAGCTGCGGGCGGCCGCCCGGGGAAACGCCGAGGAAGAGTTGCTGGCCGGCGGTCGCCGGCTGTTGCAGCTGGATGGCCTGCATTCCGCCGACGGCGCGCCGCTGGCGGTGGAACGCCGCCTAGTCAGCCTGGCCGCCGTGCCGGCAATCGCCGAGGCGGACCTTGAGAAGGAACCGCCAGGAACCTGGCTGCTGCGGCATGTGCCGTGGACGGAGGCGGAAACCCGCATTTCCGCCGTCCCTGCGGATGCGGAGATCGCGCGTCTTCTCAAGACGCCGGTCGGCACGGCCTGCCTGTTGGTGGAACGGCAGACCTGGCGCAGTTCGGAACGGATCACGGCCGTGCGCCAGTATTTCCTGGGCACGGCCTATCATCTGGTCGCCCGGTTCGGCAGCAGCCGTCCGTGACGGCCTGCGGCCCGGAGGGGCCGCAGGCCGGACGGGACGTCAGAACTTCTGACCGAACTTGACGCCGAACAGTCGCGGCTTCGTCGGATAGATGCGCGCGTACTGGCCGGAGATTTCAGGGGCGGAGAAGGTGTTGCGGGTCAGCCCCCCACGGTCGTCGAACAGGTTCTGGACATAGAACTCGGCGCTGGTGTTGCCGATCTTGCCGCCCATCGAGATGTCCACGGTGGTGAAGCCCGGACTGTCGCCGACGAGCTCGTCCGCCGTGGTGCCCAGGAAGCTGCGCGTGCTGGTCTGGTGGTTCAGGGATCCCTGGACGAAGCTGTCCACCTCCCCCAACAGGAATTCATAGCGGGCCGTCGTGTTGAATTTGATCCGGGGCTGCACCGGCAACCGCGTGCCCTTCGGCGCCGCGATGATGCCGGAGGCGCAATCCGGGTTGCTGTTGGCGCCGATGGCGCAGAAGTCGGTCGCCAAACGGGCATCGTTGAACGCACCCGATGCCGACAGGGTCAGGCTGCGGGTGACGGCCCAGGTGATGTCCGTCTCGACGCCGTACACCCGGGCGTCGCCGGCATTGTAGATGTTGGTCACGCTGCCGGAGTTGAGCGCCACCAGGGCGTACTGCAGGTTGTTCCATTCCTCGTAATAGACGGCGCCGTTGAAGCGTAGCTTCTGATCGAACCACGACGTCTTCCATCCCAGCTCGTAATTGTCCAGCGTATCCGATCCGTAGGGTTCGACGCCCGCGCGGCGATTGTTACCGCCGGGGCGGTAGCCGGTGGAATATGTCGCATAGACCATGCGATCCGGATCGATCTGCCAGGTCACGTTCAGTTTGTGGGTCTCGCCCGAGTCATTGAATTTCTTGTTGAGGTAGGAACAGCTGTTGAGCGACGGGAAGGGGGTCACGCAGCCGGCCTTCGCCGCGTCGCTGGCGAAGCCTGAGAAGCCGGTTAGCGTGTTGTCGGCGATGAATCCGCGCACGCCGCCGGTCAGGGTGACGCTGGGCAGGATATCGTAGGAAGCCTGGCTGAACACCGCGTAGTCGCGGTCGACGATATGCACGTTGGTGAGGAAGATGTCGTCTTCATACACGGGCGATCCCTGTTGGGACGACCCGTAACCCGGCGCGTAATAGTTCGCCTGGGACTGGTTGGTCTGCTCCTGATAGAACAGGCCGGCGGTAACCCGCCAGCGGTTGGTTGAGGGCGAGCTGAAGCGGAGTTCGTGGCTTTGCTTGGTCAGATCCTGGTGCCCATAATAATATTGGGTGGGGTCGATCTGCTTCCCCATCGAATTCGTGAAATACCCATAGTTGGGATAGGCGTCGTAGGCGACGGTGTAGTAGCTGTAGTCGGCGTGGGTGTCGATCGACCGCTGCATATAGCCGCCGGAATAGAGGACATCCCAATCCCAGACCTTGCCCTCGACCGTCAGGGCCGCCTGGTACCACTTGTCGATGTTGCGTTCCGGCGCATAGTCGTGGACCTGCAGGTCACCGGCCTTGGGATCGTAAAGGAAGGAACCGTTGGACCGCTGGTGCTGGGCGATGACCTGCGGCGTGACCGTCCAGTCGTCGTCCAGGTCGATGCCCAGGGCCACGCGACCGCCATAGGTATCGACGTCGTTGAAGTTCTTTTTGACGAACTTCGAGTTGTCCACGGTGATGGGGCTGTTGACCACCGTGCCATCGTCCAGGGTATGGGGGCTCTGGTAGGTGCGCTGGTGGTAGGTGTTGTCGATGTAACCGCCGTCATGCTCGTCAAAGCCGACGATGCGCACCGCCGCCCTATCGCTGAGGGGGATGTTCACGAAGCCTTCGATGGTGCCGCCCAGGCTGCCCTTGTCGAAGCGTGTGCCCTGGACGTCATAACCGGCCGAGAACTTGGACGTGTCGGGCTTGTTGGTGATGATGCGCAGGGTGCCGGACAGGGAACTGGCGCCGTAGAGCGTGCCTTGCGGTCCGGATAGCGCCTCGACCCGGGCGACGTCGTAGATATGGACGTCCAGCAGGGAGCCGATGGTGGTGACCGGTATTTCGTCCAGGTAGAAGCCGCTGGTGGGCAGCGCGCCGAACGGCAGGCCATCGCCGCCGGACGAGATGCCGCGGAAGAACAGCTGGCTCTGGCCTGGCCCGAAAGACTGGAAAGACACGCTGGGCAGCTGCTTGGCGTAGTCGTCGAAGGACTGGACCTGGTGCTGCTCCAGCGTGGCCGTGCCCAGAGCCTGCAGGCTGATGGGCACGTTCTGCAGGTTCTCGCTGCGCTTCTGCGCCGTCACCACGATTTCCATCAGGCCTTCATTCGCCGCAGAATCCGGGGTCGCCGGTGCAGCGGGCGTGGTGTCGGCGGCGATGGCGGATTGCATTCCCCATATCGGCGCAAGCGCCGTGGAGGCCAGAAGCAGGACCAGCCTGCCGGCCCGCTTGGTCTTAACTCGCATTATGATCGCCCTTTCCCATGAAGTTCCGCTTCTGTCCCTGTTCTTGTGGGTCTTCCGCCCTTAGGTATTTTTGTTGTTTTGCTTTATATTGACTCACACAACTACAACTCAACTTCCGGATAGGTGTGCAGCACGGTCCCCAGCGCCGCTTTCAGCGGCGCCAGCCAGGGCTCGAAACGCCGCCAATGGTCCAGCCCCTCGGTGAAGATGGGCTGGCGGACCTGCTCCGAACTGGGGGTGCGCACGGTGCGCCGGTTGTCCCAAAAGGCCAGGCAGCCGTCCTCGAACGGCAGGCCGAGATGGTCCAGCAGGGCGTGAACCTCGTTTTCGGTATCCGCCACCAGCCGTTCATAGACGACACGGTGCACACAGCCGGGCGCCGCCCGGTCCACATGGGCCATGAGCGTGGCGTAGTCCGCGTAATAGCGCCCCAGTTCCGTCAGGTCGTACGTGAAGGCCTGGCCGCGCGCGAAATGCTGCTTGTAGGCGGACCACCCGACACCCAGGGGATGCCGGCGGACATCGACGATCCGCGCCTTGGGCAGGATGGCGCGGATCAGCGCCACATGCATCCAGTTGTTCGGCATCTTGTCGATGAAGAAGGGTTTCGCCTCGTGCCGGTGCACCCGCGTCCGCGCGATGTATTCGGCGCCCAACGCCTGCAAGGCGTCGGGGGGCAGGTCATCCAGGCATTCCGGATACCGCCCGGCGGCAGCCCCCTTGCCGGGTGCTGCCAGCCGTGCGGCGATCGCCATCATGTCGGGCAGTTCACTGGTGCCCTCGACCATGCTGTGGCTGGCCAGGATCTGCTCTACCAGGGTGGAACCCGAACGGGGCAGGCCGACGACGAAGATGGGGTCGGGCGCCAGGCAGCCACCGCGCGCCCGGTCCAGGAAGCCCCTGTCGACCATGGCGGCGATGCGGGCGCATTGGTCGTGCGTCTCATCCGGGTCGTAGCCCAGCTGGGCCCGGCGCAGGCGGTTGCCCTCGGCATAGGCCTGGAAGGCGGCCGCGTCGTCACCTCCCGCATCCTCAAGCGCCTTGCCCAGCGCGAAATGCAGGTGCAACCGGTTCTCGTCATCCGCCGTGGCCCGCAGGCCGCGCTCCATGGCCGCCCTGTCGTCCACGGAAAAGCGGAAGGTCTTGAGGTTGGCCAGGCTCCACCACGCCTCGCCCAGCGTGGGCTGCTGCTCAAGGGCGGTGCGATAAGCGGCGATGGCGTCGTCCACCCGGCCGATCGCCTTCAGGACATGGCCGTAGCTCATCCAGCCCTTGGCCTGCTGCGGATGGCGGGCCAGGACGTGGGCGTACACGGTGGCGGCGGCGTCCTGGTCGCCGATGCGGACCAGCAGCGAGGCCTTGAGCATCAACACCGACGGATTGTCCGGCTCGGCCGCCAGCAGATGCTCCACCTCGGCAAGGGCCTCGGCCGGCCGGTTGTGCCGTTGCAACGTGCGGGCCAGCAGCTCGCGAGCCGCGGTGAATGCAGGCGCCAGCTCGAGCGCGCGCCGCAGCAGGGTGATGGCATCATCGTACCGGCCCAGGCGCACGGCCAACTCCGCCATCATGCGGATGGCCGCCACGTCGGTGGGCTGGGCGCGCAACCGGTCCCGCAACGCCCGCTCCGCCACGTTCAGTCGCCCCTCGATCATGGCCATCGCGGCCTGGGCCAGGACGGGATCGCGGGTGGACGCCTTCACACCGGCCAGGTGGGCCCGTTCCGCCTCCTCATGCTCACCGGCGAGAGCCAGCGTGTCGGCCAGCGCCCGCCAGGCGGCGGCCAGGTCGGGGCTGAGCGCGCCGGCGCGGCGCATTTCAGTCAGGGCATCCGGAAGCTGGCCCAGGTCGCGCAGCGTCAGGCCCAGTTCCAGGGCGGCGGCGGCCGATTTCGGTTCCGCCACGGCCAATTGGCGGAGAACCCCCGCCGCCGCCTGGATGTCCCCCGCCAGCCTGAGGGCGCGGCCTTGGATCAGCCGCGCGCGCGGGTGGCCGGGCGCCGCGTCGAGCACTTCCGCGACCTGCGCGATGGCCAGGGCCGGGGCGCGATCAACCAGCGCGGCCGCGCGGTCCAGGGCCGTATCGATGGAAACCAGGGGCGGCGCGGCGCCGTTCATGCGGCCCTCGCCTGCGGACCGGGATGGGAGGGATATGCAAGGTCCGACATGGGATGCCAACTCCTGCTTCGTCTGGGATGGCCCATTTGTCCCAGCTGGGCCCGGTTCCGTTGCCGATGTCGCCTGTTCACACATATTGTCTATACATTCCCGCTTCGATTTAGTCTATACATAATTGCCAGATCGCGCTGCGCGCCGCATGAATCTTGCGGCTTATGGACCCGAGGAGCAAACAATGACGCCATCCGTCCTGCTGAATGGTCCCCTGACCTGGCGCGACCTCAGCGCCGTCGCCCGGGGCAGCGACCTGGTGCTGTCCTCGGACGCCTGGGCCCGCATCGGGAATGCCCATGCCGTGGTCGAGGCCCTCGTGGCGCAGGGCATCCGGGCTTATGGCGTGAACACGGGGGTCGGCGCGCTGGTGAGCACGGTGGTGGATCGCGCCAAACAGCGTGACCTGTCCCGCAACCTGGTCATGAGCCATGCCTGTGGCATGGGGCAGCCCCTGGAGACGGCCGCCGTGCGGGGCATCATCGCCGCCCAGATCAACAATTTCGCGCATGGCCGCTCCGGTGTACGGCCCGACCTGGTGCAGGGCCTGCTGACACTGCTGGCCCGGGGCTGCATACCGGAAGTGCCGTCACGCGGGTCGGTGGGCTATCTGACCCACATGGCCCATATCGGCCTGGTCCTCATTGGCGCCGGCTCGGCCTATATGGGCGACCGCCGCCTGTCGGGGCGGGAGGCGCTGGACACCATCGGCATGTCCCCCTTGGTGCTTGATTCCAAGGAAGGGCTGAGCCTGGTGAATGGCTCGCCCTGCGCCACCGGCCTGGGCGGCTATGCGCTGTCGCGGATCGAGCGGCTGCTGGCCGCGGCGGACGCCGTGGCGGCGCTGACGCTGGAGGCGCTGGGCGCCCAGATGTCGGCGTATGAGGCCCAGGTGCTGCAGGTACGGATGTCGAATGGGCTGCACCGCACGGGCGCCGCCCTGCGGAATTACCTGGCGGGCAGCCGCCGCCTGGAGCGCGCCGCGGGGACCCGCTTGCAGGATGCGCTCAGCCTGCGGGCCGTACCGCATGTGCATGGTGCTGCCCGGGACGCCTTCGACGGCGCCTGTGCCGTGATCGACCGGGAACTGCAATCCGTCACGGACAACCCCATCGTCTCCGGCACGCCGGCGGCACCGGTCGTCGAGTCCGAGGCGCACGCCGTGGCGCCTGCACTGGCCATCGCCCTGGACTCGTTGGCTATCGCCATCGCGCATCTCGGCGCCATCTCCGAACGTCATACCGACCGGCTGGTCAATCCGCTGGTCAGCGGCCTTCCCCCTTTCCTGGCCAGCGATCCCGGCGCCACCACCGGCTTCATGATCGCGCAGTACACCGCGTCAGCGCTGGTGGCGGACAACCGCCGCCTGTGCGCGCCCGCCAGCCTCGACGGCGGCATCAACTCCGCGCTGCAGGAGGATTACCTGGCCCATCCCACGGCGGCGGCCACCAAACTGCTGGCCGTCATCGACAACACTGAATACATCCTGGGAATTGAACTGCTGGCGGCGACCGAGGCGCATGACCTGGCGGTTGATCCGGCGGACCGCGCGCCCGGTACCGCCGCCATCCACGACCATGTGCGCGCCTGCGTCAGCCGTTATCGCGATGATCGGCCGTTGGCCGATCACCTCAATATCGGCGCCGACATCATCCGAAATGGCCTGCCGGCGTGAATGCCACATAGGCACCTAGCGCGGCACCGCCATCACCCTGTCGCCCCCCATGCCGGCGTTGGCCAGTTCCCGTTCCGCTTGGGTGAAACCATAGGCCGGCACGATCTCGTCGCTGCGGTCGGAGATGCCGTCCCAATTGGCGACCACCTTCTCGCCCGCGCCGGCGCCCGCCCCGATATAACGGCCAGCTGTCAGGGTGACGCTGGCCGTGGCGAAATGGCCGGCACCCGCGCAGAGGATGGCGCGGGTGGGCGCGTCCTCACCCGCCAGCGCCAGAAGGCCGGGGCTGACCAGGCTGGGCGCCAGCAGATCCAGGCTGTTCTCCGACAGCACGCCGTGGGTCATCTGCGTCGCCGCCGTCGGGGCCAGGCAATTGACCCGGATGCCGTATTTCTCACCCTCGATGGCCAGGGTCTGCATCAGCCCCACCAGCGCCATCTTGGCCGCACCGTAATTGGCCTGGCCGAAATTGCCATAGAGGCCGGATGACGACGTGGTCATGACGATGCGGCCATAGCGCTGCTCCCGCATGATGTCCCACACCGCCTTGGCGCAGATGAACGCCCCGGTCAGGTGCACGTCCACCACCAGGCGGAAATCATCCAGGTTCATCTTGGCGAAGCTCTTGTCGCGCAGGATGCCGGCATTGTTCACCAGGACGTCGACGCGGCCCCAGGTATCCATGACCCGCGCCACCATGGCCGCCACCCCCGCCTCGTCCGTCACCGACGCGGCGATGGCGATGGCTTGGCCCCCCTGCGCGGCAATCTCCGCCGCCACCGCGTCGGCGGCAGCCTGTGCCAGGTCATTCACGACCACCCGCGCGCCCTGCCCCGCCAGGTATAGGGCATGGGCGCGCCCCAGGCCCCCACCGGCCCCGGTGATGATGGCAACCCGACCCTCCAGCGACATGCGTTCCCCCTTCGCCATTTCGTTCTCCCATATTTGCATTTTCATCTAACTCTCTGGTGAGTGAATAAAATGATGGCAGTCTGCTTCAACGCGGCCCAGGCCCTCAGGACTCCTGTCGCCGCTGCCTGCAGACCTCCAGGAAGCCGGCGGCCATGAACGAGGCCATGCGCGCCTTGACCGCCGCGAAATCGTCGGACTTGCACAAGCCCCCCGACAGCTTGTCGATGCGCCCCGTGCGCGCCAGCGTCAGCAACAGGGCGCCGGTGACGAAGTGATAGCCCCAGAAGATGTCTTCCTCCGGACTGTCCGGCAGCGCCTTCTTTAACAGACCGATCAGGCGCAGCACGACAGGGTCGAAGTGCTGGTCCATCAGCTCCGCCCCCCATTCCGGGGTGTTGGCCACCTGTGCGCCCAGGGCGGCGTAGTTCTTCCAGCCGTCCCCCCCTTTGATGTACAGATCCAGGTCGGTGTCAAGGAAAGCGTGCAGCGCGCCCTCCACCGTGGGCTTGCCGCCGGTGGCCGCGTCGTATTCGTCCAGCGCCTTCATGCGTCGGGTGCTGGTGACCTCCGCGCGACGGGCGAAGACCGCGTCGAACAACTTCTTCTTGTCTTCGAAGTAATAGTTCAACAGCGTGTGATGGACGCCGACGCGCTTGGCCACATCCTTCAGCGTGACGCCGTAGAGCCCATGCTTGGAGAAAAGATACTCGGCCTCATCGAGGATCTGCTCCATCATCTCGGCGCGCTGCTCGGCCTTGGTCGAGCGCCGACGCGGTTTCACCTGTTCACTCACCACGCAATCTTCCGTCCTGACGTGTGCCCGGGTGGCTCGCTCGCCACCCGTTCCTTCAATCATCCTCCATATTGGGCACGCAGCCGGATTTTGTCGATCTTGCCGGTCGAGGCCTGAGGCATGCTGTCCACGCGGATGACCGCGTCGGGTATCCACCAGGCCGCGACCCGGCCCCGCAGGGACGCCAGCAGCGCCTCGTCGCTGATGTCGCCACAGGTCTCCACCAGCAGGATGGGACGTTCACCCCATTTCGGGTCCGGCCGGCCGATGACGGCGGCCAGCGAGACCTGGGGCAGCGCGCCAACGATGGCCTCGATCTCCGCCGGGTTGATCCATTCGCCGCCGGACTTGATCAAATCCTTGGCCCGGCCGGTGATCATGAGATTGCCATTGGCGTCGATGCGCGCCAGGTCGCCGGTGGGGAACCAGCCGTCGGCATCGGTGGCGGGCGCGTCGTGACCGAAATAGCGGGCGATGACGGCGGAGCCGCGGACGCGCAGATGCCCTTCAACCTCGCGCTGCTCCGGCAACGGCCGGCCCTCCGCATCGGTCAACAGCAGGTCCACGCCCACGGCGGGCCGGCCCGCCAGGGTGGCCGACCGCCCGGGGTCGTGCGCCGGCGTCACGGTGCCGGTGGGCGACATCTCCGTCATGCCCCAGCTGGTCTGCACGGCCACGCCCAGGCGCCGCTCGATCCGTTCCATGAGGGCAGGCGCGAGGGGGGAACCGCCCATGAGGATGCGCTTCAAGGTGGGCAACTCGCCGCCCACGGCCTCCAGATGTTCCACCAGGCCCAGCCAGACGGTGGGCACGCCCACGCCGACGGTCACGCCTTCCGCCAGGATCAGCCGGGCCAGGCTGGCGCCGTCGGCATGGCGGCCGGGCAGCACCAGCTTCGCCCCCACGGCCGGTGCCGCGAAAGGCAGGCCCCAGGCGTTGGCGTGGAACATCGGCACCACCGCCAGCACGCTGTCGCTGCCCGAAATGGCCATGACGTCGGTCTGCAACACCCGCAAGGTGTGCAGGAAGCTGGAGCGGTGGGTGTACATCACCCCCTTCGGCGCACCGGTGGTGCCGGAGGTGAAGCAAAGGCCCGATGGCGCCGTCTCCGCGAAATCGCCCCAGGCGACGTCATGCCGCGCTTCGGCGATGAGGGGTTCCAGCACGGAGACCGGCGGCCCGTCGGACGGCCAGACCGCCCCCTCGGCGTCCCCATCGATGACCAGGAGGCGTTCCAGGCCCGGCACGCCCTGCTGGATCTGGCGCGCCAGGGGCAACAGGTCGGCGCTGGCGACCAGCAGCCGCGCCCCTGATTGCGTCAGCATGGTAGCGAGCTGTTCCGCCGTCAGGCGGGGGTTCAGGGTATGGCAGACGGCGCCCATGCCCATGATGGCGTACCACGCCTCGACATGGCGCTGGGTGTTCCAGGCCAGCGTGGCCACACAGTCACCGACCGTGATGCCGAAACTCGCGAGCACGGATGACACGGCCAGGCTGCGCGCCTTCAGATCGGCGTAACCGATCCGGTCGGCGCCGCCGTCCTCCCGGGCGGTGACGACCTGGGCGCGGGGATGCCATTTGGCGGCGTGGCGCAGGAACTGGTCCAGCGTCAGGGCATAGTCCTGCATCGCTCCCCACATCACGGGCAACCCGCGGTCTTGGCCGGAAGGACCGGGGACATGATGCCGGTGTTCCAGTTCCACGGCAGGGTGCCGGCGGCATGGCGGCGGCAGACCGTCGCCTCGTGCAGCGCGTACATGCCGGGCATCAGGTGGGTTTCCGGCTGCGGCGTGGCGGCGAAATGCATGTAGGCTGCAGCGCCGTCATAAGGTTGCCACGCCGGCTGGCCGGCCGCGCTGGGCGTGCCGGTGCGGGCGAAGGAGGTCCAGTAATCCATCATTGCATCCGAAAAGCGGGCTTCGGCCGGGGTGTCCGCCACCTTGGGCCAGTACGGCGGCGTGCCGTGGGCGGTGCCGAAGACGTAAGGAATTTCCGAGGCATGGAAGCCGTGCAGGCCCTTGGCATCCGCCTCGGGATAACCGTGGTCGAACAGGTAGAGGAACGCCGGCTGGCCCAGCGCCGTCTGCTTGATCGCCAGGCGCTCCGACGTCCAGGCGTAGAGCGCGTCGCGAGTGTTGGCCAGGATGCTCTCGCCCATGTCGCGGGCGGGATATAGCGCCAGATAGGCGTCGGCCAGGTCACCGTACTGGTGGCGGATGGTGGTTTCATAGGTCGCGGCGTCGGTCGGCGGTGGTGGCGCCATGAACCGCAGAGACCGGATCTCTCCGCTGTTGAAGCCAACCAGCAGAGGTACAGGCGCCTGCCGCCCCTGGTCGAACACGTCGACCAGTTGGCCGGTCAGGACGTGGCCGTCGATGTTGCCCCAGGGGCCGTAGCCGGCCTTGACGGCCGCGACGGTCAAGGCTTCCGCGTCCATGCCCCGTAAGGCCGCGACGTCGGCGGCACCGACCGCCGCCGCCAGCCGCCTGCCGTTCTCCTCCGCCGACTGTTCGCCGTAGCGGGCCTCCTTCAGCGTCGGGGTGGAGATCATATAGGCGCTCTGCGCGATGGCCTTGGCGAACAGGCCGCGGGCCGGCGGCGACGCCATCAGGTACATGACGCTGAGTGCCCCGGCGGATTCACCGGCGATGGTCACGTTGGCGGGGTCGCCACCAAAGGCGCCGATGTTGCGCTGAACCCAGCGCAGGGCCTCGATCTGGTCCAGCAGGCCGTAGTTGCCGGAAACGCCATCGGGAGATTCAGCGCTGAGATCCGGATGGGCCAGATAGCCCAGGACGCCCAGGCGATAGTTGATGGAAACGACGATCACGCCGTGCTCCGCCAGGCGGGCGCCGTCGTACAGCCCCTCGCTGCTGGCGCCGCCGACCAGGGCGCCCCCATGGATCCACACCAGCACCGGCGCCTTTTTCGCCGCCTTCGGCGCCCAGACGTTTAGTGACAGGCAGTCCTCGCCCATTTTCTCCGGTGGGTCGGCATAGAGGCTGCCAGGGCGGGGCGGCGGCTGCACGCAGGCAGCACCGAAATCATGGGCCGGTCGCACGCCCGTCCAGGACTGGACCGGCACCGGCGGCTTCCACCGCAGCGGCCCGACCGGGGGCTGGGCATAGGGTATGCCCTTGAATACGGCCAGATCGCCCACGACCTGGCCTTCGACCGAGCCTACCGGGGCGTTGACGACGGGCCCGCCCGGGGCGGCGCCGACGGGAATGGCGTGGGCAAGAAGCAGCACGGCGGCGCAGACGCCCATGCGCAGAAGCGGACGCATCATCGATCTCCAGTCCGGGCTCCAGTCCGGGGCCCTTCCTTCCGCAACACCCGCGCCAGGGCCAGGAACAGCAGGACGGCCAGGCCATAGAAGGGGACGAGCGTGTAGAAGGCGAGTTGCAGCGAATGGTGGGGGTGTGTGGCGCGGAACAGGTCGCTGACCGCGCCCAGATAGGTGGGGCCGAAGCCCAGGCCGATCAGGTTCATGACCAACAGCAACAAGGCACCGGACAGCACGCGCTGGTCGGGCCGCACCTCCTCCTGCACCAGGGCGACGGCCGGCGACAGGTAGAAGTAATTGAAGAAGGTCGGGCCGGCCAGGAACAGCAGCGCCAGGGGCCAGGACGGCGCCCAGACGAAGCCGACGAAGAAGGGTACCGCCGCGCACAGGGCAACCGCCGGCACCAGCGCGTAGCTGTGCCTGGCCCTGGCGGCGAACCGGTCGATCAGCCGGCCGGAGACATACATGCCGGCACTGACGCCGATGCCGATCAACAGGGCGTAGCAGATCGCTACCTCGCCCAGGGCCATGCCCTTCTCTCGCATCAGGAACAAGGTGGTGAAGTTCAGCAGGGCATAGGTGACGAACTGGGTGGCGCCGGTCGCCAGCGCCACCAGCAGCAGCGCCGGGCGGGTGAAGAACATCCGCACCGTTTCCCAGAACCCAGCCTTCGCCGACGGCGTGACCCGGCCGGCCGGCACCGTCGCCACCGGGCCGGCGTCCAGCCCCCCTCGGCGTGGTTCGCGCACCAGCAGGTACACGGCCAGCGCCGTGACGACGCCGACGGCGCCCAGCAGTTGGAAGGCGCTGCGCCAGTTATAGGCGGCGGCGATGGCGGCTCCGAAGGCCACACCCAGGGCCTGGCCCAGCGGCGGGCCGAAGTTGTACAAGCCCAGCGCCGTGCCGCGCCGGCCCGGGCCGAAATAGTCGGAGATGATGGCGTAGGAGGGGGGCACGCCGCCCGCCTCCCCCACCCCTACGGTCATGCGCGCCAGCACCAGCTGCGGATAGGTCGAAGCCATGCCGCAGGCCACCGTGGCCGCACTCCACAGGGCGCAGGCGATGGAAAGCACCCGCACCCGGTTGGTGCGGTCGGCCAGCCAGGCCACGGGGATGGAGATGAAGCAGTAGAAGAGCGCGAAGTAGAGCCCGCTGATCAGGCCCAACTGGCCGTCGGTGACCTTCAGGTCATCCTGGATGGGCTTGGCCAGGATGGACAGCAGCTGCCGATCCAGGAAATTCAGGACATAGACGAAGCAGAGCATGCCCAGCACGAACCAGGCGCGTGCCCCCGGCCGCGCGGACGGCGCGACCGGGGAGGTGGTGCCGGCGTCGGCCGCCGGCGGCGCAAGCGTCTCGGGCACCGCCATCACCTCAAATCCCGTAGGTCAGCCGGATGCCGACGGTGCGCGGCCGCATGGTGCCGTAGCGGCTGGCCAGGAACGCCTCGGGATGGATGTAGGTGATGGAGGCGTCGTCGAAGAGGTTCTCGACATAAGCCGTGGCCGTCCATTTGTCGCGCGCCACGCTGAAGCTCATGTTCACATTGTTGTAGCTGTCGGTGTAGCCGAAGGTGGGGTTGATGGTCTGCGGCTGTCCCGGCACCCGCGGGAACTCGCTGGGAAAGGACCCCACGTGCTGGAAGTTGATGGCGACGTTGCCCATCATGTCCGGCGTCACGTCGAAGGCGTATTGGGCGTAGGCGGACCCCTGGAAGTGCGGTGACGACAGGCTGGCGCCCAGCACGGCGCCGGAAATCGCCGCCTCGGCGGGACTGAGCTTCGTCACCCGCGCGTCATTGAACGAACCGTTCAGACCGATGGTGAGGCCGGTCACGGGCACGGCGGCGATCTCGAACTCGATGCCCTTGCTTTGCGCCGCGCCGATGTTGGTGGCGAACTGCACCGAGTCCGACACGCGGTTGGCCTGGACCTGGATGTTGCTCCAGTCGATCAGGTAGAGCGCCAGGTTCGCCGACAGCCGGCCGTCGAACCACCGCCCCTTGGCGCCGATCTCATAGTTGGTCAGGTCGTCGGAATCCGCACCGTTGGGAATGATCAGGTCGTTGGCGTTGACCGTGCTGGGCCGCCCGGCATAGGCGTTGACCACGGGCGCGCGGAAGCCGGTGGCGATGGTCGCGTAGGTCGTCAATTCCGGGATGGGCTTGAACGACGCGCTGACCTTGTAGGACGGCTGGCTGCCCTCCGCCTTCGTGCCGGTGGCCGGCGGCGTCGAGGTGATGGTCAAGGGTCCCGACCTGCCCAGCAAGGCGTTCGTCAGGTAATTGGAGTTGTAGCCGCCCGTGGTGAACGCCTGGGCATCCAGGCCGCCATAGCGCAGGCCGCCGGTCAGCCAGAAGTCGTCCGTGACGTGGTAGGTCAGCTCACCAAAACCCGCCAGTTCATGCGAGTTCGTGTAGGTGTAAAGGCGCTGGTAATACTGGTCCGGCACGCCGGTGATGTTGTGCGCCCTCAGGTAGGCGATGTCCGAGCGGTATAGGTAGTTGATGTCCAGCCGGCGATCCAAATAGAAGGTGCCGATGGTCCAATCCCATTTGCCGCCGGGATCGGACGACAGCCGCGCCTCCTCCACGAAGGTGTTCTGGAAGGCGGACGCATCCAGGCCGAAGGGAATGGCGCCGGCGAAGGTGCCGGCCAGGTCCACGAAGAACTGCTGGTCGAATTCCGACCAGGTCGTCGAACTGGTGAAGTGCGCGCCGTCGAACTGATAGTCGATGGTGCCGTTGACGGTGCCCAGCTTGCCGGTGAACAGGTCCGGCTCGTTGGAGTTGCGCTTGTACTTGCCCAGCCGGGGATCGACCAGGGCGCTGTCATGCGGGTTGCTGTCCTCATACGAGGCCAGCAGCTTGATCTGCAAGCGGTTCGACCCCTTGAGCAACAGGCTCATGCGGCCGCCGGTGTCGATCAGCGTGTTGGCGTTGTGCACGCCGGTGCCCAGGTTGTCGACCCAACCCTCCTCATGGCGGTAGAAGCCCACCATGCGCAGCGCCAGCTTGTCCTCCACCAGCGGCACGTTGACCATGGCGTCATAGCGCTGGCGCCAGGAGTCCGATCCGGTCAGGGCGACATCGGCCAGGGCGCTGCTGTCGTATTGGGTCACGTCCGGGCTCTTGAGCAGGATGCGCAGGGCGCCCGACAGCGAGCCCGACCCGAACAGCGTCCCCTGTGGGCCGCGCAAGAACTCCACGCGCTCCACGTCGAACAGATTGGGATCCAGGACGGTGGTGTTGCCGGTGGTGGAGATGGGCAGTTCGTCGATGTAGACGGCGACGCTGCTTTGCAGATTGGCGCCATAGCCGTTGGTGGCGATGCCGCGGGCCGTGAAATTGTTGAAGTTGGCGGTGGGCTTGTTCAGCACCACGCCCGGCGTCTCGCGCGCCAGCCCCTCATAACCGACGATGCCCTGCTTGGTCAGTTCCTCCTGCGAGAACGCGGTGACGCTCAGCGGCACGTCCTGCAGACGCTCGGGCCGGCGGGTGGCGGTGACGACAATTTCCTGCAAGGTGTCGGAGGCGGACGCCTTGGGCGCCGTTGACGCGGCATCCTGCGCCAGGGCCGAAACCGTGGACGTGAGTAACGTGGCCGCGCACGCGGACACGAGCAGCTTGGCTCTCATGACGTGTTAAACCTCCCGTGCGTCGCCGATCGAACGTCGGCGTATGGGCGCCACCATGAGGCAGGCGCACCTTCATGTCAACATTCACTCTCACGTGTGTGAGTATTATGGTCATGGCAGCAGGCCGGGCTTGGGAATGTGCGTGAGGGGGCTGGCAGAGATCACCGCGCGGGCTGGGTCCAAACCCTGACGCCGCTATTCCCCGGCGCGCGCCACCCGGTTGCGCTAGAGGTAGGTGTGGTGTCTATAAAGCCCGCCTGACAGGCAAAGAAGGATCCCGCGTTGAAGACCTTAGGTTCTGCCGCCGTCGCCCTTCTCCTGATGGCGGGTTCCGCCTCGGCGCAACCCGGTGCCGGCCCCCAGCCGGTGACGCCGGCGCCATTCGTCCCGTCACCCCAGGACAGGCCCTTCAACGGCGCCATCCGGCTGGAGGTGGACGCGACGGATACCGTGCACAGGGTCTTCACCGTCCATGAAACCATCCCGGTGCAGCAGGCCGGCCGCATGGTCCTGCTGTACCCGGAATATGAAACGGGCAGCCACGCCGCCACCGCCTCCATCGCGGCGCTGGCGGGCCTGACGCTGCATGCGGGCGGCCAGCCCCTGGCCTGGCGTCGCGACCCGCTGAACCCCTATGCCTTCGAGGTAGAGGTGCCGGCGGGCGTCACCGCCGTCGAGGCCGACTTCCAGTTCCTGTCCCCCACCGGCCCGCGCCTGGGGCCCATGCGCATGACGCCCGGCATGGTCACCGTCGCCTGGCAGACCCTGTTGCTGTACCCGGCCGGCTGGTTCACCCGCGACATTCCGGTGGCGGCCAGCCTGCGCCTGCCCGCCGGCATGACCCCGGCCACCACCCTGGCGCCCACTTCCGGCGCCGGGGGAATGCTGACCTTCGCGACCGAGACGCTGGAGGATCTGGTCGATTCCCCGGTTTATGCCGGCCGCCATGTCCGCGAGGTTCCGCTGTCACAAGACAAGGCGGCGCCGGTGACCCTGGCGCTGCTGGCGGAAAAAGCCGAGGATCTGGAGACCACGCCGACGCAGATCGCGGGCCTGGCCCGCATGGTATCACAGACCCATCGTCTACTGGGGTCGGCGCACTATCGCCGCTACGCCCTGATCGTGGCGCTTAACGACCAACTGCCGGGCCCCGGCGGGTTCGAGCACATGGAGTCCAGCGAGAATGCGGTGCCGCCGGACTTCTTCCAGGCCGCCGACGGCTATGCCATCTACCAGGACTTATTCGCACACGAGTTCGTCCATTCCTGGAACGGCCGTTACCGACAGCCGGCCGGCCTGTGGGCCCCGACCTACAACCAGCCGGTCGATGGCAGCCTGCTTTGGGTTTATGAGGGGCAGACGGAGTTTTGGGGCCGTGTGCTGGCGGCACGCGCCGGCCTGAGGACGGCGGCGCAGACGCTGGATGCCCTGGCGATCGATGCCGCCGTCGCCCAATCCCGTGTCGGCCGGGCGTGGAAGTCGCTGCAGGACAGCGCCAACGACCCGTCCATCGCCATCGGCCGGCCCATGGTGTGGCGCGATTGGCAACGGCGGGAGGATTATTATGGCGAGGGCGTGCTGCTGTGGCTGGACGCGGACAGCCTGATCCGCGAACGCACGGGCGGCAAGCGCGGCCTGGACGACGTGGCGCGCGCCCTGTTCGGCGGCCCGGCCGGGGACCGGGTGATCCGCACCTATGGCTTCGACGACGTCTGCGCCGCTCTCAACAGCGTGTTGCCCTTGGACTGGGCCGCCTTCCTGCGCCGGCGGCTGGATGCGCATAACGACGCCGGGCTGCTGGACGGCCTGACGCGTGGCGGCTATCGCCTGGTCTTCACCGACACGCCCACCGACTATTTCCGGCAGACGGAGACGGACGGCGGTGGTATCGACCTCAGCTACTCCATCGGCTTGGTGGTGGACGCCAAGGGCCAGGCCCGCGCTGTCGCCTGGAACGGCCCGGCCTTCCGCGCCGGCCTGACCGTCGGCAGCCGCCTCACCGCGGTCAACGGCCAACCCTTCAGCAGCGACAGGCTGATCGAGGCGGTACGGCAAGCGGCCACCCATCCGGTGGAGTTGCGCTTCGACAGCGACGGGGCGGAACATACCGCCACCATCGACTATCAGGGAACCTTGCGCTATCCCCGCCTGGAACGCGTCACCGGCACGCCCGACCGCCTGACGGCGCTTTTACGGCCTCTGCCGTGACGGCAGCCGGCGCGGGGATCACGCAAGCCCCGCCGCTTATTTCCCGCCCGTCACATCAAGGAAGGTGCCGGTGATGAAGGACGCCTCGGCGCTGGCCAACCACAGGATCGCGCGGGCGACCTCCTCCGGTTGGCCGCCCCTTCCCATGGGGATGGTGTCCTTGACACGATCAACGCGGCCTGGCTCGCCACCGCTGGCGTGCATGTCGGTATAGATGTGTCCGGGGCGGATGCAGTTGACGCGGATTCCCTCCCGCGCCACCTCTTTCGCGAAGCCGGTGGTGAACGTCTCGACGGCGCCCTTGGACGCGGCGTAGTCGACGTATTCGTTGGGGCTGCCAAGCCGGGCCGACGCCGACGAGATGTTGATCACGGTGCCGCCCCGCCCGTTGTGGCGATAGGCCATGCGCTTCACCGCCTGTTGCGCGCACAGGATGGGGCCGATGGCGTTGACCAGGAAGACGCGCTGCATCCGCTCGAACGCCAAATCCTCCAGCCGGGATTGCCGTGCCAGCATGGCCGCGTTGTTGACCAAGACATCGATCCGCCCGAACACTTGGTCGATCGTGGCGAACAGGTCGGCGACCTGCGCCGGATCGGCACTATCGGCGCGCACGGGCAGAGCCCGGCGCCCGGCCGCCTTCACATCCGCCGCCACCGCCTGGGCGGCGGCCTCGTCGGACAGGAAGCTGATCGCCACGTCATAGCCTTGCGTGGCCGCGAGCCGCGCTGTCGCCGCGCCGATGCCGCGACTTCCCCCCGTTATCAGCATAAGCGGCGCGCCAGAGACGGTGTTCATTGGATCAACCTTTCTATTTCACGCGGCCCTGTTTCACGCGGCGCCGCCGCGCAGATGGGGCCGCAACGCCAGGACAAGCGGGACAATCAGGGCGGCGGTCGCGGCGGCGGCCAGCACGCCGACGGTCTGACTGCTGTGGTCGGCAATCGCGCCGTAAAGGATAGGCGCAACGCCGCCGGAGCCGATCACGCTGGTGTAAAAGACGGCGAAGGCGCGGCCCGTGTCGGCGCCCGAAAGCTCAGGCACGGTGCCGTAAAGCACCGAAGAGGTGCCGTTGAGCACGACGCCGAGCAGCGGCAGCAAGATCAGCGTCTGCGTCAGGGGGGTGAACAGCGTCGCCATGATCAGCACGGCGGTCGCCGCCTCGGTCACGATGACGGTTCCGACCACCCCCAGCCGTTCCCCCAGCCAGCCGCACGTCGCCTTTCCGAACGCGCCGCCGATGAACAGCAGGCCAAGGCCCAACCCCACGGTGGGCGATCCCCCGCCCTGTCCGTGAATGAGAAAGGGCAGAAACAGCAAATAGCCCATGCGGGTGGCCGTATCGAGCCCGCCTATCGCCGTCAGAACCGCGAAGCCGCCGCGACCACGGCGGCCGGAATGGCCCGCTGGCGCGGCCGTCCCCGCGGCGGTCGCCCCCCGCGCCAGCGATGTCAGCGCGATCGCGACGGCGACGCCAAGTACCACTATTAGGCCCAGCACCGCCCGCCAGGCGAGGACGGGCAGCAGGACCGCGACGAGCGCCGGCAACAAGGCTTTCCCGAGATCTCCCGAAAAATTGTAGATGCCGAGCGGGCGGCGCGACGCCCTGCCGTAATTGTCGGCGACGAGCATCGAGCCGCGCGGGTGCTGGATGCTGGACCCGGCGCCGGCCACGATGAGGCCGACACAAAGGCCGGCAAAGCCGAACGGCAACGCCACGACCAGCAGCCCCGTCGATGCGATGAGGGTCGACAGGATCAGCGCCGACCGCGCGGAGAGCCCGCGCAGGAGACGGTTGGCCGGCAATTGCAGCCCGCCCATCGTTCCCGAATAAAGCGCGCGGATGAGGGCCAGCGCCGCGTAGGAAAGGCCGAACTGCGCCTGCCACACCGGCAGGAACGCATAGAGCCCGTCGGTATAGCCGTCATGGAGCGCATGGGCGAGGCACGCGGCCAGCAGGCTGCGCGATTTCGTCGTCGCTGGGGGGCTGGGGTCGCCCACCGTCGCGGAGAGGCCGGTCGAGGATGCCATGGCGGGATGGTAGATAGGCGATAAATTTTCAACTAGCCTGTCATTGATCACGATACGCGTCAGCTTTAGTCACGGGATTCCATGCGCCGCCTGCCCCCCCTGAACGCGCTGCGCGTCTTCGAGGTCGCCGCCCGCACGGGCAGTTACGCTGAGGCGGCGGCGGAGCTTGGCGTGACCCATGGCGCGGTGAGCCGGCACATCGCCGCCCTGGAAAGCTGGCTGGGCCAGAGGCTGTTCACCAAGGAAGGCCGCCGCATGGTGGCGACGCCCATGGCGGGCATATTCGCGGCGGAGGTCGGCCTTTCCCTCGACCGCCTGGCTGTGGCCGCGGAGGCCTGCGGCCGGCCGGGCTCGCGCCGCATCCTGCGTGTCAGCGCGCCAACCAGCTTCGCGATGCGATGGCTGATCCCGCGCCTCGGCCGCTATCATGCGGACCATCCGTATGTCGAGGTCGTGGTCACCACCGTTTCAACGGTACTTGAGGCGTTGCGCGGGGGTGTGGACGTGGCGATCCGGCGGAGCACCGCGCGGGAGCACGCGTGGCCGCAGCACCGCGTCGTTCCGGTGCTGGATGACGTCGACACGCTGATCATGAGCCCGGCGCTGTTCGCCCGCCGGCCCATCCTGCGTCCCGCCGATATCGAGGGGCACACCCTGCTGGCGACCGAGACACGCGGCGGCGACTGGGCCGACTGGCTGGAGGCGGCGGACCTGCACCACCTCACCGGGCTTCCGCGCCAGGTGTTCGATCACTTCTTCGTGACGCGCCAGGCGGTGGAAGACGGGCTGGGCATCGGGATCGGCCCGCTGCCCATGCTGGAGATTGACATCGCCGGGGGACGGCTGATGACGCCGCTGCCGCAGATCCAAGTTCCGCGCCGGGGCTATGTCGCCGTCGTCCCCCGCCAGGCCGACGCCGCCAACCTGCTGACCGGTTTCGTCGACTGGCTTGTCGAAGAAGGGGGCCGTCCCCCGCCGGGCCCTGGGCCTACCCAACCGTAGCGCGCGCCCTCGCCCGGCGGCCCCTTGCCCGGCGACCGAGGGCAAGGACGCTGAGGAAGGAGACGGCGCACATCGCGCCCAGATAGACCGATATGGGTACCGTTGACTGGAAGCGCGCGAACAGCGCCGTGGCGATGATGGGGGCGAAGCCGCCACCGACGACGGAACCGATCTGATAGCCGAGCGACGCGCCGGAATAGCGCACCTCGACGGGAAACAGTTCCGCGAACAGGGCGGCCTGCGGCCCGTACATCAGGCTGAGGAACAGCATCTCCACCGCGATCGCCAGGGTGATGAGGACGGGCGATGCCGTTTCAATCAGGGGAAACAGGGCGAAGGCCCAGAGACCAGCCAGCACCGCGCCGATCATGAATATGCCCCGGCGGCCGAATTTGTCGGAAACACCCCCGCAGATGATGAGGACCGGCAGCATGAGCGCGCTGGCCAGCATCACTGCGGCCAGCAATGTCTCCTTCGCGATGCCCAGGGTCGCGGTACCGTAGGCGACGACATAGGTGATCGCCATGTAGAAGCAGGTGTTGTTGGCGACGAAGGCGCCCCCCGCCAGCAGCACATCCCCAAGGTGGTCGCGCAGGATCCGGGCCAGGGGCGGCCCCTGGACCGCGCCCGCCACGGCGGCCCCAACGGTCTCGAACTCGCCGGGTTCCTCCAGGTGGCGCCGGACATAGCCGCCGATCAGGACCAGCACGACGCTGAGCAGGAACGGCAGGCGCCACCCCCACACCTGAAAGGCCTGGGGCGCCAGGCTCTTGCCAACCAGCAGGAAGACGACGTTCGCCAGCACCAGGCCCACAGGCACGCCGATCTGGACGAAACTGCCATAGAACCCGCGCCGGCCGCTGGGCGCGCTCTCGATCGCCATGAGCGCAGCGCCGCCCCACTGCCCGCCCACCGCCAGGCCCTGTGCGAACCGCAGGGCCACCAGCGCCAAGGGGGCGGCCACGCCGACCTGGGCATAGCCCGGCAACAGGCCGATGCCGGTGGTCGCAAGCCCCATCAGCAGCAGAGCGCCCGAAAGCGCGCGTTTGCGGCCGAAAACGTCCCCCAGATGGCCGAACACGACGCCGCCCAGGGGCCGTACGATGAATCCCACGGCGAAGGTGCTGAACGCCGCGATCTGCGCCACGAGCGGGGGCAGGTCGATGGGAAAGAACTGCGCCGGAAACACCAGGGCGGCCGCCGTTCCGTAGATGAAGAAGTCGTACCACTCGATGGCCGCGGCGGCCGCAGCGGTGACCGCGACCTTGACGATGGACGCGCCGGGCGCGGGGACAATGGACTCGCCGGGCGCGGGCACTTTGCCGGTCATCGTCCCCTCCCCCTCTATTCTCTTGTCCATCCTAGCGGCGCCCGGCGGCATAGGTCGCGCCTTGGCGGCCTATGATGTCGACCAAGTCGCCGATCGCCTCGTGCATGTCGATGCGATGCAGCCCCCAGTCGGGGAACAGGCGCCCGTCCACGATCACATCGCCGGGGATATCCCGTGTCCGGGCATCGTCCGTGCCCGCGTTGACGTGGATGGCCAGGTAGGTGTGGTCCCCATTGCTGACGCACCGGGCGGTCAACAGGCCGGGGGTGGTGACGAAGGGGGTGTCGATCGTGCGGGGCGTCCTGGTCCAGGAGAAGCCGGCCGGCGCCCAGGCGCCGAAATCCGTCGCGAAATAGCTGTGCAGGGGCCCTGCCCCTCCCGCCAGGTTAGCCGGATTGGTGCAGAGCGCGTGGGAATTGGTGAAAATCTTCTGGGACAAAGGGTCCAGGGCGCGGCCGAATAGGCCGCCCGGCGGCGGCGGCGCCGAATCCCGGAAGGAAACGTAGGCGATGACACAGCCCGTCTGGTCGGCGGCGTGACAGGCCGGAATGTGCTGGAAGGTGCCGCCGACGTCGGCCCCATCGGTGACCACGATGTTGGTGCCCAGCAGGATGGCCGACACCAGGCGTGCCTGCGCCGGCTTGCCGTCGATCTCTTCCTGCATCAGCTGCGTCAACACGACGGAGCCCTGGCTATGCCCGATCAGCACGACGCCACGCCCCTGGTTATCGTGCGCCATGTAGTGGCGCCATGCCGCCAGGATGTCGGCATACGGCATCGCCCTGTCCGGCGGCTGGCTGGCCGTGCCGTTCATGCGCGCATGCAGTGAGGTCAGGGTCACCTGCCGGTACATCGGCGCAAAGGGTCGGCACCGGGCGGCATACCGGGCGAATTGCCCGGCCACGACGGTGAATTCCTCCCGCCCGGGCGTCAGGTCGCTGTTGCCACCCGGATCCAGCGAAACGGTAGGATAGACGTAGAAGCAGTCGATCGGCGGATCGCTGGCCCGCCTGAAGGCCTCGTGCGTCATGTGGCCATCCGCCGTGATGACGGTCGCGGTCTGGTCTTGCGCGCAGGCGTCGGCCCGGCCGGGACGACAGAGCCAGTTGGCGTCCTGGCTATAGTCGGGCGCCGCTGGCCCGGCGGTTTGCGCCCGACCCGGCACGGCCGCGACCCACAGGGCGGCGACCAGCGCCGCGCCTTTCCAAAACCCGTCCATGACGCCTCCCGTTTTATCGTTTTCCTGGTTTATCGTTCTCTGCCAACTCTCGGATCCTGTGACGGGCTGGGCCGTCTCAGCCTCCGCGGATGATGTCCGCCAGGTGCTGGGAACTGGGCTTGGGTGTTCGCGCGAAGGTATCGCGGTCGACGGCCACCAGGCCGAAATGCTGGCCGTACCCTTGCGTCCATTCGAAATTGTCCAGCAATGACCAGTAGATGTAGCTGCGCACGTCGATACCCGCGCGCAGGCAGGCCTCGACCTCCGCGACGCTGGCGTCCAGCCAGGCGACGCGGCGTGCGTCGTCATCCGTGGCGATGCCGCTTTCGGTGACGAATATGGGCTTGGCGGTCTTGCGCGCGGCCAGCCGGATCACCTGTCCCAGGGCCTGGGGGTAATATTCGTATCCCGCCGCGGTCATCTCCGCCCCCGGCGGCGCGGCGGTCAGGCCCTTGGCATCGACCCGCAGGCGCGTGTACGCCTGCACGCCCACGAAATCGCTGGCGTTCACCGCATCCCACCAGCCACCGTACAGCGTCGCCTCGACAGTGGGGGCGAGGCTGTCGTCGCCCACCGCCTCCACCGCCTGCGTGGTCAGCGTGACGCCCACGGGGAAATCGCCGGGTCCCGCCTTGATGGCCTGGTAGGCCTTGGCATGCGCCTCGAGCAGATGGGCGTCGATGCGGTCGGGGTCGGCGAACAGGATGGAAGAGAACCGTGGGGACTGGGTGGCACGGGCCGCGGCGGCGATCATCGCGGTGCGCGCGGCCCGGTATTCGGGCGTGGCCGCCCCCCGCAGGACCTTCACCAGCAGGTGGATGTTGGCCTCGTTGAAGGGCGAGGCCATGCCGATTTGGCCGCCCAGCGCGCGCGTCGCCCGTTCGCAGAAGCGGGCGAACAGGTCGGGGCTGTCCGGTGCCTCCCATCCCCCGCGGGTCGCGAACCACAACGGCACGGTGAAGTGGTTGTACGTCACGATGGGCAACAGCCCGTGCGCCCGGCAGGCGGCCAGCACCCGCGTATAGTGGTCCAGCTCGACCTGGGAAAACTGGCCCGGCTCCGGCTCTATCCGGGCCCATTCAATGCCGAAGCGATAGCAGTTCAGCCCGATCGCCCGGGCGATGGCGAAGTCCTGCTCGTATCGATGATAGCTGTCGCAGGCGCCGCCCGATGGCTCCTTGTAGACCGTCTCCGGCAGGTGCTCCAGCAGCCAGCTGTCGGAATTGGTGTCGTTGCCTTCGCTCTGGTGGGCCGAGATCGCGGCCCCCCACAGGAAGCCCTTCGGCATGGCCGGGCGTTGGGCCGCCCGCGCGGGAAGCGCGTTCAAGGCGGTTGCCGCCGCCAGCCCCGCCAATATCGTCCGGCGTGTGGTCGCCATTCCTTCCTCCCTCAAATCCTTCGCCTCGGTTCCCAGTGTCGCACCCCACCCGGCTTAGCCGTGGTCGGCACGCAGGCGCGTCTTGTCGATCTTGCCCGTCACCGCCTGCGGCATGGCGCCGACGCGCACGATGGCGTCGGGCAACCACCAGGACGGTATGCGCGGCCGCAGCGCGGCCAGCAGCGCCTCGTCGCTGATGTACCCGCCCTGGCGCTGCTCGATCACCAGGACGGGACGCTCGCCCCATTTGGCATCGGCCCGGCCGACCACCGCCACCTGCGCCACCTCGGGCAAGGCGCCCACGATGGCCTCGATCTCGACAGGGTTGATCCATTCCCCGCCCGACTTGATCAGGTCCTTGGCCCGGCCCGTGATACTGACCTGGCCGTCGGCGTCGATGATGGCCAGGTCGCCGGTGTCGAACCAGCCGTCGGCGTCGACGGCCGGTTCGCCCTGCCCAAAATAGCGTTCCACCACGGCGGCCCCCCGCACCCGCAGCCGGCCCTCACGTCCCCGCTGCTCGGGCAGCGGCGCGCCATCGGCATCGGTCAGCCGTAAATCGACACCGACACCGATAGGCGGGCGGCCGGAACGGGAGGCCAGCCGCACCGGCGCGTCCGGTGGCGTGGTGGTGCCAAGCGGCGACAGCTCCGTCATGCCCCAGCTGGTCTGCACGACCACGCCCAGGCGCCTTTCCAGCCGGTCCATGAGCGCCTGCGGCACCGACGCGCCGCCCAGCATGATCCTTTTCAGCGAAGGCGTGTCCTCGCCCGTCCGGTCCAGATGGTCCAGCAGCCCCAGCCAAACCGTCGCCACGCCGGCCGCGACGGTGACGCCCTCCGCGTTGATCATGGCCGCCAGGCTGGGGCCGTCCTGGTGACGGCCGGGAAGGACCAGCTTGGCCCCAACAGCCGGCCCGGAGAACGGGAAACCCCAGCCATTGGCATGGAACATGGGCACCGCGACCAGAACGCTGTCGCGCGCGGTAAGGCCGCTGGCGTCCGCCTGCAACTGGTGGACGGTGTGCAGGTAGTTGGACCGGTGCGTGTAGGTAACGCCCTTGGGTGCGCCCGTGGTGCCGGAGGTGAAGCACAGCCCCGCCGGGGTGTTCTCATCGAAACCGCCCCAGCTGGTATCCCGGCCCAGGCCCGTCAGCATGTCCTCGTACCCCCAGACGCGGACAGGGCCATCGTCCAGCACGCCGGGAAGCGGGCCCCGCGCCTCGGCCCCCGGCTCGTCCAGCACGACGACATGCTCCAGCGTCGGGCAGGCCGCCGCCAGTGTGCCGGCCAGCGCCGTCAGATCCGGGCTGACGACCAGCACGCGGTTGGCCGCCTGCCGGATCATGCCGGCCAAGTGTGCGGGTGCCAGGCGGGGATTGAGGGTATGGCACACGATGCCGACCCCGACGGCGCCATACCAGCATTCCAGATGCGCCTGGCTGTTCCAGGCCAGGATGCCCAGATTATCCCCCAGGCCCAGGCCCAGCGCCAGGAACGCGCCCGACAGCCGCCGGCTGCGGTCCCGCAGCGCCGCATAGCCGATGCGGGCACCGGGCCCGCCCGCCGTCACCACCTCGGCGGCGCCGTGCCACTTGGCCGCGTGGTCGATGAAGCGATCCAGGGTCAGGGCATACGGCTGCATCGCGCCGGCCGGCAAGGGCCCAGGGGGCGAAGGCCCAAGGCGCGAAGAGCTGATCATCGGGGTGGGCGGCTCAGGCATGCTAGGGCGTCTTGTTCTGTTGGCAGATGGCCAGGAAGCCGGCGGCCATGAACCTGGCCATGTGCTTCTTGATGGAGACGAAGTCGTTGGAAGAACAAAGGCCGTGGGACAATTCGTCCAGACGGCCGGTGCGGGCCATGTTGTGCGTCATGGCGCCCGACACGAAGTGGTAGCCCCAGAAGATCGTCTCCTCGTCACAGTCCGGCATGGCCTTCTTCAGCAGGTCGATCAGCGCCAGGACGACGGGATTAAAGTATTTGGTCATCTTCTCGGCGCCCCAGCCGGCGGCGCTGTTGGCCTGCGCGGCGATCTTGCCGAAGGTGGCCCAATGTTCCACATCGTCGATCTGCACGTTCAGGTCGGCGTCGATCCAGGCGCTCAACGCCCCCTCGACCGTGACGGCGTCGCCCACCTCCTCGGCATAGCGCCGCATGGACTCCAGACGGTTGCGGGCGGAAATGGGCGCCTTGCGCGCCCAGACCGCCTCGCAGATGCTGTCCTTGCCGTTGAAGTGGTAGTGGATCAGCGTGGAGCTGACGCCGACGCGGGCGGCCACGTCCTTCAGCGTGAAGCCGTGGTAGCCGAATTCGGCGAACAGCTGCTCCGCCGCGTCCAGGATGCGTTCGATCGACGCCTCGCGGGCGCGGGCTTTGTGGTTACGGGCGCGCGTGGGTTGATCAGTGTTGCTCATTCGATTCCAAACTCCCGACCTGGATACCAAGGCGGCCTTCCCGTGCCGCCTTGGTCTGTCCAGGTACGGTTAAAAGGCCGAGAAGCCGATGTCGAGCCGCCAGCCGCGCCCCTGCTGGCGGCGGGTGGCGACCAGCGTATCGGCGTAGGTGAAGGCGGCCGGCTGCAGACCGCGCCGGGCGGCCGGACGGTCATCGATGTCAAGATATCCGGCCTGGGCTGCCGTATACCGGGGCCATGCCGCCTCCCCCGGGGCGGTGGGCGCGCCATCCCGGACGAAGCCGACCCAGTAGTTCATCATGGCATCCGAAAGCCGGGCCTCCGTTTCGGTCAGCGGCGGCCGGGGCCAATTGGGCCCCAGCGCCCCGGACGGGCCGACCTGGCCGAAGATGTAGGGCAGCTCGCTGGCATGGAAGGCCGCCAGGTCGCGCGCCCGCTCCGCCGGGGTGCTGTGCCGGAAATAATAGAGATAGGCCGGCTGTCCCGCCGCCGCCTGTTGGCGCGCCAAATACTGGGCGGCCCACCCATACAGCCCGTCGCGGATGGAAGCCATCACATCGGCCCGTGGGTCGGCCCCGGGATAGACCGCCAGGTAGGCGGGCGCCTGGGGACCGAAGCGGCGGCGGACGTCGGCATCATACGCCGCCGGGGTGTCGGGCGCCTTGGGCATCAGGAAGGGCAGCGAGCGGATCTCCCCCTCGTTGAAGCCCGCCAGAACGGGCACCTTGGCCTGCTCTCCCCGGGCGAAGGTGTCCGCGAACTGCCGCGTCAGCGTGACGCCGTCGATCACCGGCTCCGGCTGCCAGCCCTGGGCCAGGCCGGCCTTGAACAAGGCGACAAGGTCGGCCTTGCGCAGCGCGGCAGCGTCGGTGGCGCCCACCGCGGTGGCCAACGCCGCACCCGCCGCCTCCGCCGATGGAAGGCCCAGGGTTTCCTCATGCAGAGCCCGGTAAGAGGGCATGTACCCGCTTTGCGAAATCGCGCCGGCGAACAGGCCGCGGGCCGGCGGGCTGGCCAGCAGCGCGATGACGCTGAGTCCGCCGGCCGACTCCCCGGCGATGGTGACCCGGCCGGGATCGCCGCCGAACGCCGCGATGTTGTCGCGTACCCAGCGCAGCGCCGCGATCTGGTCCAACAGCCCGTAGTTGCCCGACAGGTGCTGCGGCGATTCCGCACTGAGCGCCGGATGCGCCAGGAAGCCCAGCAAACCCAAGCGATAATTGATAGAAACGACGATGATGCCGCGTCGCGCCAGGTTGGCACCGTCATACAGCGGTTCGGAACTGCTGCCCCCCACCAGCGCGCCGCCGTGGATCCAGACCATGACCGGCAAATGTTCAGCCCCGGCGGGCGTCCAGACGTTCAGGGTAAGGCAATCCTCGCTGACCGGGGCCATGCCGCCCGAATAGATGCCGGTGGATGACGGCGGCGGTTGCAGGCAGGCGTGGCCGAAATCGCGGGCGTCGCGCACCCCCGTCCAAGCCCGGGCTGGGACTGGCGGGCGCCAGCGCAGGTCGCCCACCGGCGGCTCGGCATAGGGAATGCCTTTGAAGGCCGCCACCGTGGTTCCCGGCACCATGGCTCCCTGCAGGTCGCCACCGCTGACATGTGCCCGGGGCGGGGTGTCCGCCGGCCCGACCGGCGCCGTTTTGGCGCAGGACATGAGGGCCAACCCCAGGCAGGCCGCCGCCAGCCAGCGGTGCCCTTGTCCCCTTCGCGCTTTCCGCATCGTCGTCCTCATAGGTCGGCCGCCAGCCGCAGACCGAACGTCAGCGGCCGCAAGATGGCGTAGCGGCTGTAGACGAAGGCTTCCGGATGCACATAGGTGATGGCGCGGCTGTTGGTGAGATTTTCGCCGTACAGAGTGGCCGTGACCTTGCCGAACGTGGCACCCGTCTGCAGGTTCAGCAGCGTGTAGCTGTCGGTATGGTCATAGAGCGCGCTGGGCTTGCCCAGCGTGCCGGGGGTATTGGGAAAGCCGACGGGGAACGACCCGACGTGCTGCACCTGGAAACCGCTGAACCCGGGGATCGTGCCGAACAAGGTGTAGCCGTAAGTGCCGAAGAACGATCCCTGCAGGTGTGGCGAGGCCAGGCTGGCCCCGTTCACGGCACCGGAAATCTGCGCCTCCTGCGCGGAAAGCCCTGTCACCTTGGCATCGTTCACCGCGGCGTTCAGGCCCAGGACCAGCCCATGCACCGGTTCCAGCGTGACCTCCGCCTCCAGCCCCTTGCTTTCCGCGGCGCCGATGTTGGTGGCGAACTGCACGGAGTCAGAGACGCGGTTGGCCTGGACCTGCAGATTCTGCCAGTCGATGTAATAGGCCGCCAGGTTGGCGGTCAGCCGCCCATCCCACCAGCGCCCTTTCAACCCGATTTCATAGTTGGTGAGGTCGTCCGAACTCGCCCCCGTTGGGATGACCAGATCGGTGGGACTGACCGTGCTGACACTGCCGGCGCGGGCGTTGTAAACGGGCGTGCGGTAGCCGGTCGACACGGTGGCGTAGAGCGTCAAGTCATGCGACGGCTCATAAGTCAAGCTTGCTTTCCAGGACGCTTTTTCGGCGTCGGGATAGGCGGTGCTGGATGCCGGCGTCGGCGTCAGGGCCAGCGGCGCCCGGATGCCGCCCAAGGCGTAGGCGAAGTAAAGCGAGTTGAACCCGGGGGCGATATCGACCGTGGTGGCGTATTTGCCGTAGCGCAGGCCACCGATCGCCGAGAGCGTGTCGGTGATGTGGTAGGTCAACTCACCGAAGCCCGCCAGTTCATAGGAACTGGAGTTGCTGACATTGGAATAGAAGGTGCCGTCGGCGGGCAGGCCGGTGATGCCGTGCGTGGCGAGATAGGCCGGGGTCGATGCCTCACGCGCGGCCAGGTACTGATCACGATGCAGATAGTAGGTGCCCACCGTCCAATCGAACCGGCCGCCCTTTTCCGAAACCAGCCGCGTTTCCTGGACTACGGTTTTCCAGATGCCGTGGTCGAAAAGGTTGAAAGGCAGGGCCAAGGCGAACGTGCCGGCCAAGTCGACGTCGAACAGCCCATCCTGGTAGCCGTAGCTGGTGGAACTGGTCAGATGCGCCCAGTCAAACTGATAGTCGATGGTGGCGTTATAGAGCTGCGACTTCGACGTATAAAGGTCGGGCATGGTGGTGTAGCGCTTGCGATCACCCAGGGAGGGGGTCACCAGTGACGCGTCCTGGGGATGGCTGTCCTCATAGAGCCCCATCAACCGGATGCTGAGACGATCCGTCGGTTTCCATAGGATGATCCCCCGCCCGCCCCAGTCCTTCAGGGTGTTGGAGTTCTTGACGCCCGTGCCGACGTTGTCGACGTAACCATCCTCGTGCCGGTAAAAGCCGACGACGCGCACCCCCAGCTTGTCATCCACCAACGGCACGTTGACCATGCCGTTGTAGCGCTGGCGGACGGCGCCAGCGTCCGGGGTGTAGCCCGTGTCGGTCAGGACGGAGGCGTCCACCCGGTTCAGGTCGGGGCTTTTGGTCAGGATGCGGAGCGCGCCGGACAGCGAGCCCGACCCGAACAGCGTGCCCTGCGGCCCGCGCAGGAATTCAACGCGTTCCACGTCGAACAGGCTGGGGTCCAGCGTCACGGAGTTGCCGATGGTCGTCAGCGGCAAATCGTCGAGATAGACGGTGGTGGTGCTCTGCAGCCCGGCCTCGTAACCGTTCACGGAAATACCGCGGGTGGTGACGCTGAGATTGTTGTCGCTGCGGTGGTCCAGCACGACGCCGGGTGTCTCCCGCGCGATGCCCTCCACCCCGACGATACCCTTCTGGGTCAGTTCATCCTGCGAGAAGGCCGTGATGCTGATCGGCACGTCCTGCAGGCGCTCGGCCCGGCGGGTTGCCGTCACCACGATTTCCTCAAGCCCGGTGGAATTGTCGCGCTTCTGGTCCGAATCCTGTGCGGCCGGCGCCGGCGTGGTCTGCGCGACGGCTGCCGACGCGCCGGCAAGCAGCGCCATCAGCGACGCCGCGTAAGCTAAGCGGTTCATGTGTGCCTCCCTGTTGCGGCCGCGTCTTGGTGACGCGTTGTCGCTAACGGAGGAACCTTCTCATATCCGCTGCGGCAGAGCAATACTGACTGACGAGTAAGTCAGTATTTATTGCTACGCACGCCACTGCCGTCGGCAGGCGTGGCGCCATCGCCGGGCCGAGAAACGCGCCCGGTCCGTTTGGTGGCGCCCTTATGTCAAGCAACATTGTCATCTTTCGGACCGCTCAGCCCGACGGATCAAGCGGGAGTGCCCAGGGGGCCCATGAAGCGCGAACCGGCACACGCCACCGCCGCGCCACGACACCTGGCCATCGCATCCCGTTAACGCGAATAAGAATAGGAAAACCCGTTAGGGCTTGGCCGTGGCGGCAACGGACGCCTTGCGGCTTGGTTTGGCCGGCTTCGGCCCAGGGCTCGCCTGGGGCTGCGGGGCGTCGGAGGCTGGCGCCGTGACGGGCATCCCATATTGCGCATGTTCCTCCTTCAAGGAGGCGATCGCGCTCAGCCAGTCGCCCAGGGCGGGCTGGCGATGCACGCGGTGGTTGGGATACCAGGGCGATGTCGTGTCGCCGATGCCCCAGCGCCAGTCGACGGAGTGCGCGAGCAGCAGCGAGACCGGTTTGCCCATGGATCCGGCAAGGTGCGCCACCCCGGTGTCCACCGCTACCACATGATCCAGGTTGGCGATGACGGCCGCCGTGTCGATGAAGTCCTGAAGCTTGGGGCTCAGGTCATGCAGCCGGCCCTTGAAGGCCAGGGCCTCTCCTGCCCGCGGCCCGACCTGCAACGAGAACCAGTCGGCATCGGGAATGGCGTCGAGAACAGCCCCCAGATGCGCCAGCGGCAAAGAGCGGCGGGCGTCCTCGGAGTGTTGGGGACGGCCAGCCCAGACAACGCCGACGCGGCGCCGGCCACTGGGCGGCGGCAGCAAGGTCCGGCCACGGGCCACCTGATCCTCCGGCAGGGTCAGCCAGCCGGGCAACAGCGGCAGGTCCGCGACGCGGAGCGACAGCATGTGCGGCAGGCTTAACAGCGGCACGTGGTAATCAAACGATTCCTGGACGCTGAACATATGCGGGTTGTCGGGGCGGGGAACCACACGGATGCCGTCTTTGGCCAGGGCGGTACTCAGGACCCCGGTCAGCGGAGACGACACTTCCAACACCAGATCCGCGAGGCCATGGCGATCCCTCAGGATATGGGCCAGCGGGGTGAACTGGAGAATGTCGCCGAAGCCCTGTTCCCCCCAAACGTAGATGCGTTTGCCCGCCAGGTTCTCGCCCCGCCATTGCGGTGCCGCCAGGATACGACGGGGTTCGGGAAACTGGTCCCATACCCAGCGCCATTCGTAGTCCGCCCAGCCCGTGGCGAAGTCGCCGCGCGCCAGGCATGCCAAGGAGTGGTTCCAGCGGGCCAGCGCGTTGCCGGGCGCCAGCTTCAGCGCCATATCCAACGCCATCACGGTGGCGTCGATGAAGCCGGCGGTGCGCAGGGCCTTGTCCAGGGTCTGAAGGACTTCCTCCAGCCGTTCCAGCCGTCCGTCGGGCATCCCTTCCGGCAGGGTGGCCAGCGCCGCCGTCAGTTCCGGCAGACGATCGCTGATTTCGTCGACCAACTGCCTGCCCAGATCGCGCGCCTCGGGCAGCACCCGGCCAAAGAGGATGACGCCCACGATCAGCGGCACGACCGCCTCACGCGATTGCCCCATCCACGCCAATCCCGTGCCCATGTTGACCCAGGCGGAATAGTTCAAGGGCGATAACGCCAGGATGCGACGGTAGAGAGGCATCGCATCCGCATGCTGGCCACGGGTCTGCAACATGACCGCTAGGTTCAGCATGGCGGCAGCGGCGCGCGGCAGGTCGCCCATGCGCTCGAACACGGTGCCCAGCGAGCAGTAGTAAAGGGGCTCGCCGGGTTCGATCTTCAAGGCGTGTTCGAACAGGCCGGCGGCTCTCAAATTGTCTCCCTCATAGGCGGCCATGACGCCCAGCTGGTGCAAACTGGGCGCAGTCACCTCGGGGCGCTCGGTCAGCTGCAGAAAGACCTGGCGCGCCTCGGCCGTCCTTCCAGCGGCCTGCAGTTGCAACCCCTGCGCGAATACGGGAACGCGACGTCCCAATTCCATCAGCATGTCGCCGCTGCGTTCGACCACCGGGATGGAAAAGTCGCCGCTATTGTTTCCGCTCATCCTGCTTCGTGCCTTGAATGGGGGCTGAGGTCATTTGTAGCTGATTATAGACGCCGCCTTCGCTACCGGCGGAAGAAACCGCGTATGTCTGCGCGGAGGATACTTGACCGCCACCGCTCTCGCCGCCACGGGAGGAGCTGCCTTGCGAGGCGGTGCTGCTCGAGGGTGCGCCACTATCGCTGGACGACGCCCCGCCGGATGCGCCGGACGATGTTCCGCCGGATGTGCCCGAGGACGCGGACGCGCCCGACGCCGCGGCATCGCCGCCGGCCGACGATGTCGAAGCCGCTGCGCCAGTTGTGGCGGAGGGGGCTGTTGTTCTGGTCGAGCCTGTGTCGCTGACGGTGGCTGGAGCGCTGACGCTCGCCACGCCCCCACCGAGACTGGCGGTGACGGCGGGCGCAGCCAGGCTTGCGGTCGGCAGCAAAGCCGCCACGACTTGGCGCTGCAAGGTGCTTGTGGTCAGTGCCGCGGACGCGCCAACGCTCAGCAACCCAGTCTGGTATAGAATTGTGTAATTGCCAAGGCCCGTGCCGATGGCGCCCGAGGCGGTAATACCATAGCTGCCCGGCGCCGCCGCAGCCACGGCACCGGGACTGCTCAACGTCACCCCGGTGACACTGTCACCGTTCGTCAATCCCGTCACACCGTAACCCGCCAGGATCAGATCAAGGCCCGCAGTTTTGCTTTCATCGTTGGCCGTGATGGTCAGTGCCGCCGGATTCACCGTCAGCGTGCCGTCGGCATAGCTCACCGAGTAGTTGCTCAGCCCCGTGCCCGTGGCCCCGCTGGCCACAACGCTGTAGCTGCCCACCGACGCTGCCGTGCCAGAACCACTGGACGCAAGTGTCACGGCCGCAATGCTGTCGCCGTTCACCAGGCCGCTGCTGCTGTAGCCCGTCAGGCTGGCGCTGGTGCCATAGGTCTTGGCCGCCCCGCTGGCCGTGATCGTCAGCGCCGCCGGGTTCACCGTCAGCGTGCCGTCGGCGTAGCTTACCGAGTAGTTGCTCAGCCCCGTGCCCGTCGCACCGCTGGCCACAACGCTGTAGCTGCCCACCGACGCGGCCGTGCCGCTTCCCGTGCTGGCCAGGGTGACAGCGCTGATGCTGTCGCCGTTCACCAGGCCGCTGCTGCTGTAGCCCGTCAGGCTGGCGCTGGTGCCATAGGTCTTGGTTGCCCCACTGGCCGTGATCGTCAGCGCGGCCGGGTTCACCGTCAGGGTACCGTCGGCATAGCTCACCGAGTAGTTGCTCAGCCCCGTGCCCGTCGCACCGCTGGCCACGACGCTGTAGCTGCCCACCGACGCGGCCGTGCCGGAACCGCTGGACGCGAGCGTCACGGCGCTGATGCTGTCGCCGTTCACCAGGCCGCTGCTGCTGTACCCCGTCAGGCTGGCGCTGGTGCCATAGGTCTTGGTTGCACCGCTGGCCGTGATCGTCAGCGCCGCCGGGTTCACCGTCAGCGTGCCATCGGCGTAGCTCACCGAGTAGTTGCTGAGACCCGTGCCCGTGGCGCCGCTGGCCACAACGCTGTAGCTGCCCACCGACGCCGCCGTGCCACTGCCGCTGCTGGCCAGCGTCACGGCGCTGATGCTGTCGCCGTTCACCAGGCCGCTGCTGCTGTACCCCGTCAGGCTGGCGCTGGCGCCATAGGTCTTGGTCGCACCACTGGCCGTGATCGTCAGCGCCGCAGGGTTCACCGTCAGCGTGCCGTCGGCGTAGCTCACCGAGTAGTTGCTGAGCCCCGTGCCCGTCGCCCCGCTGGCCACAACGCTGTAGCTGCCCACCGACGCCGCCGTACCGCTGCCCGTGCTGGCCAGCGTCACCGCACTGATGCTGTCGCCATTGACCAGGCCGCTGCTGCTGTAGCCCGCCAGGCTGGCGCTGGTGCCATAGGCCTTGCTCGCCCCGCTGGCCGTGATGGTCAGTGCGGCCGGGTTCACCGTCAGGGTGCCGTCGGCGTAGCTCACCGAGTAGTTGCTGAGACCCGTGCCCGTCGCCCCGCTGGCCACAACGCTGTAGCTGCCCACCGACGCCGCCGTGCCAAAACCACTGGACGCAAGCGTCACGGCGCTGATGCTGTCGCCGTTCACCAGGCCGCTGCTGCTGTACCCCGTCAGGCTGGCGCTGGTACCGTAGGTCTTGGTCGCCCCGCTGGCCGTGATCGTCAGCGCCGCCGGGTTCACCGTCAGCGTGCCGTCGGCGTAGCTCACCGAGTAGTTGCTGAGCCCCGTGCCCGTCGCACCGCTGGCCACAACGCTGTAGCTGCCCACCGACGCCGCCGTGCCACTGCCGCTGCTGGCCAGCGTCACGGCCGCAATGCTGTCGCCGTTGACCAGGCCGCTGCTGCTGTACCCCGTCAGGCTGGCGCTGGTGCCATAGGTCTTGGTCGCCCCGCTGGCCGTGATGGTCAGCGCCGCCGGGTTCACCGTCAGCGTGCCGTCGGCATAGCTCACCGAGTAATTGCTCAGCCCCGTGCCCGTGGCGCCCGAGGCCACAACGCTGTAGCTGCCCACGGACGCCGCCGTGCCGCTGCCGCTGCTGGCCAAGGTCACGGCCGCAATGCTGTCGCCGTTCACCAGGCCGCTGCTGCTGTACCCCGTCAGGCTGGCGCTGGTGCCATAGGTCTTGCTCGCCCCGCTGGCCGTGATGGTCAGTGCCGCCGGGGTCACCGTCAGCGTGCCATCGGCGTAGCTTACCGAGTAGTTGCTCAGCCCCGTGCCCGTCGCGCCGCTGGCCACAACGCTGTAGCTGCCCACCGACGCCGCCGTGCCGCTGCCCGTGCTGGCCAGGGTGACAGCGCTGATGCTGTCGCCGTTGACCAGCCCGCTGCTGCTGTACCCCGTCAGGCTGGCGCTGGTGCCGTAGGTCTTGGTCGCCCCGCTGGCCGTGATCGTCAGTGCCGCCGGGGTCACCGTCAAAGTACCGGAGGACGAGAACTGGTAGACACCGCCGGAATAGCTGGCGCTACCCAGGCCAAGCAGGCTGTAGGAGCCAACAGCGGAGCGCGCCTCGCTCGTGGTCCAGACCATGCCGGAGGTGGATAGGCCGCTGCCGACGCTGCGGCCCAGCTGATCATAGGCACTGGTGGTGGTCGCCGTGACGGTGGCGGCGCCATAGACGCCGCTACCCGAACCGGTGATCACGATGTAGGGCAGCGACTTCAAAAGCGGATAGGGTGAGCCATTGAACCAATCCGTCGTGCTGAACACGGACTGCGCTATGGGCCCGCTGGTCAGCCAGGCGGTGGTGGCCAAGCCGGTGGCGTCCGCGGCCGTGCCCGTGCCACCACCGATGCCCACGGTCATGCCCGACGTGGTCGTGTCCCAATAGCTGGTGGTCACCGCGTTCTGGTTGTCGCCCAGGAAGGCCCCGACGGAAACCGCGGACGGGCCCGCCGTGACACTGCCGGTGGAGTAGCTGTTGGCGATCAGGCCCTGATTGACGCCCGCCAACCCGCCAATGGCCGTGCCGCCGGCGGTGCCGCTGGCCACGGAGACGTTGACCATGGCGTAGCTGTTGCTGACGGTGCCCGCGACCTGGCCAACCAGGCCGCCGATGTTCAGCACACCGCTGCCAGCGGAGATGGTGCCGGTGGCGAAGCTGCCGGACAGAAAGCCGGAATTGATGCCCACCAGGCCGCCCACCTGCTGCGCGGCGAAGCCGACCTGAAGGGTGACGGCGGCACCGCTGTTCACCACGGTGCCGCTCATGAATCCGAACAGGCCGCCCATGTAGGAGACCGCCCCGGAGGCGATGAGGGTGCCACTGGCATAGACATTGCTGACGGTCGCGACGCTTTCGCCCGCGACGATGCCGACGTCGTTGGGGGCGTCGACGTTGATGCGGGCACCCAGTACGCTCAAATTGCGAATGGTGCCGTTGTTGTAGCTGATCAGGCCGACGTTGTTGGAAACGGTGTTGTTGATGGTGAGGCCGACGATGCTGTGGCCAAAGCCATCGAACGTGCCGTTGAACAAGGTCGGGCTGTTGTTCGAGTTGGCGGTATTGAGGCCCAGGGGCACGAAGCCGGCGGAACTCCACAGGCCACCGGCCTGTGCCAGCTCACCCATCGTGATGTTGGCGCCCAGGATATAGTTGGCCGTCATGGCCAGGTTGATCAGCTGCAACTCGTGGGCGTTGTTGATGACCGTGCCGTATTCCATGCGCAGCAGCGGGCGGGTGTAGCCGCTGACCATGTACCAGGTGTTGGCGAGGTCGAAACCGCTGTAGGTAGCCGACGCGTAGGCCGCGGTGCCGCTGACGTTGGTGGCGCTGAACGTCCCCGTCCCGCCGCCATAGCCTACGGTCTGGCCGCTGCTGGCGCCATCCCAATAGGCGCCCGCGACCAAACCGTCATTGCCGCCGGCGAACGCCCCAATGGACCCCACGCCGGTCCCTGCCGTCACCACGCCGCTGGCATAGGCCAGGGAAACCCGGCCGGCGTTATATCCCACCAGCCCGCCCACGTCCGCCGCGTTGGCGCCGGCGGTGACGTCGGCGGTGGCATAGGCCACGCTGATGGTGCCGGTGTTCCCACCAACCAGCCCGCCCACGTACTGGGCACCGCTGCCGGCCGTGACGGTGCCGGTGGCATAGGCGCTGAGGATGGTGCCGGCGTTGCTGCCGGCCAGTAGCGCGACGTTGCCGCCGCCGCCCACCACCGTGCCGTTGTAGACACCCACGCTCTGCACGACGCCGCCTGTGCCGATGGCGCTGAACAGCGCCATGTTGCTGGCCGCGGCGTTGGCCATGACCAGGTTGTTGACGGCGTGCCCCTGGCCGTTCAGCGTGCCGGTGAAGCTGCCTGGGCTGGCGTTGTTGCCACTGGTGCTGAAGCCGATGGGCAGGAAGCCGGTGGCCGTCGCCCACAAGCCGGCCGTGCTGGTGGCTTCACTGACGTCAATATCGCGCCCCAGCGTGTAGGTCGCCGTCAGGTCCAGGTTCACCAGTTCCAACTGGTGGGCGTTCACGACGGTGGTGTTGTACTCCGCCCGCAGGAAGGGCCGGGTGTAGCCATCGACCATGTACCAGACGCTGGTGAAGTCGAAGGCCGCGTAGGTGGCGCTGAGATAAACCGAGGAGCCACTGATGCCCGTGACCGAGGCGCTGCCGGTATTGGCGCCATAGCCCACGGTCAGGCCGGTGGTGCCCGTGTCCCAATAGCCGGACACCGCGCCGTCGTTCTGGCCCACCAGGCCGCCTATCACGGTGGTGCCCTGGCCCGCAAGGACGCTGCCCGTGGCATAGGTCGCAGTGATGGTTCCGGTGTTGGCGCCGGCCAGGCCGCCCACGGCGGTGCCGGCGCTGCCGACCAGGATGCTGCCAATGGCGTAGGCGCCGGTCACCTGACCGGCGTTGGCGCCGACCAGGCCGCCGACATCCACCGCGCCGGCACCGGCGATGATCGAGGCGGTGCCGTAGCCGCCGTTGACGACGCCCGCGGTAGTGACGGTTCCGGCCAGGCCACCGACATACTGCGCGGCGCTGCCGACGGTAACGGTGCCGCCGCCATAACTGGCCGTGACCAGCCCCGCCTCATACCCGACCAGGCCGCCGACGGCCTGCGCCCCGCTGCCCACCTGGACGATGCCGATACCGTCGCTGGCGCTGATGGTCCCGGCGTCATAGCCCACGGCGCCGCCTACGGACTGCGCGCCATCACCGACAATGACGGCACTGATGGCGTGGCTGTTGGCGACGGTGGCGCTGTTGTAGCCGACGATGCCACCCACACTCTGGGCCGCCACGGCCGACACGGTGCCGCCCGTGTACGCCGCCGTGATGAGACCGGCATTCACGCCGGCGACCCCGCCGAGGCGCTGGGCGCCCGACGCCGCCAGAATCGTGCCGTTGGTCTGGACGCCGCTGATGGTGCCGCTGTTCTGCCCGGCGACCAAGCCGACGCCGCTGACGGCGCCGACGCTGATGCTGGCGTTCGTCAGCGTCAGGTTGGCGACCATGCCGCCGGCGCCGATGTCACTGAACAGGCCGATATTATCGCTGGCGGCACTGACGATGGTCATGCCGCTGATGCTGTAGCCCCGGCCGTTCAGCGTGCCGGTGAAGGCGGTGGGGCTGGCGTTGCCGCCGGCGGACGTAATGCCGATGGGGGCGAAGCCGGTGGCCGTGTTCCACAGGCCCGAGGTCAGCGCCAACTCCACCATCGTGATGTTGGCGCCCAGGACGTAGCTTCCGCCCGGGTTGGCGCCCATCAGTTCAAGCTGATGGGCGTTGATGATGGTGGTCCGGGCTTCCGCCTTCAGGAAGGGCCGGGTATAGCCGTCCACCATGTACCAGGTGGAGGTGAAGTCGAAACCGCTGTAGGTCGCGGAGGCATAGGCGGCGGTGCCACTGACCCCCGTGGCGGAAAAGGAGCCGGCCGAACTGGTCCCATAGGCGTTCGTCTGGTTGGTGGAGACCGTGTCCCAGAAGCTGGTCATCACCGTGCCGGAGGTCATCCTGCCGACCAGACCGCCCACGCTGACGCCCGCTGCCGCTGACACCGACCCGCTGGCCCAGCTCTGGGCGATCGTGGGGATGACGGTGCCGCTGACGGCGTTCTCGCCCACCAGGCCACCAACGCCGTTGGATAGGGTACCGGCCCTGACGGCCCCCGTCGCGTAGGCGCCCCGGATCAGGCTGCCATAGTTGCGACCGGCGAGGCCGCCGATATCAGTGCCCGCCGTGCCGGCGATGACCGTGCCGGTGGCATAGCTGCCCAGCACGGATGACGAGGTGAGGTTGAATGCCTCCGACGCCCCGACCAAGCCGCCGACGTAGAAGGCGGTCCGGCCAACCGACACCGTGCCGGTGGCATAGCTGCCGCTGATGATGCCGTTCTGCTCGTGGCCGAGCAGCCCGCCGATATACTGCGCCATGGTGCCGACACCCGTGGCCGCCCCGACCGACAGGTTGCCCGTGGCGTAGCTGTCGGCGATGAGCGCGGACGCCGAACCGGCCGTGGTTTGGGAGTTCACCCCGACCAAGCCACCGAAATACTGGTTGCCGGTGCCGGTGGCGGTGATCGTTCCGGTGGCATAACTACCGCTGACGGTGCCTGAGTTGGAACCGACCAGGCCACCGATGCGCGCCGCGGCGCTCGACAGCAGTATATTGCCGGTGGCGTAGCTGCCCAGGATTGAGCCGAAGGTGTTGACACCGACCAAGCCGCCGACATATTGCGCGCCGCTGCTGCCGGTGCTGACGCCGCCGGTGGCGTAGGAATTGACCAGCGTCATGGTATTGGCGTCGCCCACCAACCCGCCAATACGCTGGTTGAAGGAGGAGAGGCTGAAGCCGCCAGTGGCATAGCTGCCGCTGATATAGGACTGGGCCGAGACCTGCCCCGCCAGGCCGCCGACCGCCGTCACCGAAAGGCCGTTCAGGAAGCTGACACCGGAATAACTGTTCAGGATGGTGCCGCCCGACATATAGCCGACCAGCCCCCCCACGCCCGTGGTCTTGGAGACAAAGACCACGCCGGTGGCGTAGCTGTTGGTGACGGTGCCGGATAACTTGCCGGCCAGCATGCCCCAGCCGGTGACCTGGGTCCCCGACGAGGAGTTGATCATCGTGCCGTTCACCAGCCCCAGGTTGGCGACCGAGCCGGCGGGACCGATGCTGGAGAACAGACCGACGCCGTGGGATGTGGTCGCCCTCAGGGTCAGATTGCTGATGGTGTAGCCCTGGCCGTCCAGCGAACCGGTGAAGACCGTGGGGGAGGCATTGCCCCCCACCGTCGTGAACCCGATGGGGGTGAAGCCGCTGGTGGACCAAAGACCGCCCTGGACAGTGGTGCCGCTCATGTCCAGGTTTTTACCCAGGACATAGGATGCCGTCGGGTCCACGCCCATCAGCTGCAGCTGATGGGCGTTGGTGATGGTGGTGGCGTATTCGCTGCGCAGGAACGGGCGGGTCCGGCCGTCGACCTCATACCAGTCGTTGCTGAAATCAAAGCCGACATAAGTGGCGGTGGTCAGCGTGTTCGCGGCGATGGCCGTGGCGGACACCGTGCCGGTATTGCTGCCGTAGGCCACGGACAGGCCGCTGGTCGCCGTGTCCCAGAAGCCGACCGTCACCAGGCCGGCATTGGAACCGACGAAGCCGCCGATGTTGGTGGTGCCGGCGCCGGCGGTGATGGACCCGGTGGCATAGGCGGCGCTGATGGTGCCGGCGTTATAGCCGGCCAGGCCCCCCACGCTGTCGGACGTGGTGCCAACCGACATGGGGCCGATGGCATAGACGGCACTGACGGTGTTGGCGGTGTCGCCATATCCCAGCAGGCCGCCGACATACTGAACCCCGCCGCCGGCGGAGATGGTCTCACTGGCGTAGCTCTGGGTGATCAGCGCGTCGCTGTAGCCGACCAGGCCTCCCACGCGGTTGCCACCGTCGCCAACGGTCAGACTGCTGTCGGCGTAGCTGCCGGAAACCGTGCCGCCGCCGACCCAGCCGGCCAGGCCGCCAACCGCCGTGGCGGCCGAGCCGGCCGTGACGGCACCGGTAACAAAGCTGTTGGCGATGAGGCCCGCCGTTTGGGCGCCCACCAGCCCGCCCACCTTGGACACACCGCTGCCGACGGAAACGGTCACGGCGGCGGCGGAAGCCGTGACCGTGCCGCTGTTGCCGCCGATCAGGCCGCCCACGGCGCTGGCGCCATCGCCGGCGGTAACGGTGCCGGAGGCGGTGACGTTGCGCACCGTGCCCTGGTTCTGGCCGGCCAGCAGGCCAAGGTTGGCGCCCGTGCCGCCAAACAGCGTTCCACCGGACAGCGTCAGGTTCTGAACCAGGCCACCGCCGCCGATGACACTGAGCAGGCCCAGGTTGCCCGCCCCGCCCCCGGCGGCATTGACGGTCAGGCCGGTGATCGTATGTCCCAGCCCCTCCAGCGTGCCGGTGAAGGCGGTGGGCGACGCGTTGTTGCCCGTGGCGCTATAGCCGATGGGCGTCCACGCGCCGGTCAGCGCCAAGTCGTTGGTCAGCGCGTAATTGCCGCTGCCGGTGATGGCGGCCAGGGCCGCCGCCGACGTGACCAGGGTATAGGCCGTGCTGTTGACCGTCAGGCTGGTGGTCAGCGACACCGGGGCGGTCACCCGGAACACACCGCCGCTGCCGCCGTCATTGGTCAGGACCACCAGGCTGGTGCCCGACAGCGCGGCGTTGATGGACACGCCGTGATAGGCATCCAGCGTCAGGCTGTTGGCCGAGGACCAGGTGATGCCGGCATTGACGGCGATGTCGCCCAGGCCGCTGGCCTTGGTGACCCCGCCGGCGGTGACGCCGGTGTACCCCACGCTGGTATTGGTGGTCTGCAGCGTGACGCTGCCGCTGGCCAGCGCCGTTTGGATGGCGGCGGCATAGGCGGCGTTCACCGTCAGGTCGACGGGGTCCAGCAGCCAGGTGCCGCCCTTGCCATGGGCCGCCCCCACATCCACCGTCGCCCCGTCGAAGGCCAGCGCGTGGCCGGACGTCTCAATGGCGCCGCCGTCACCCCACAAGCTGCCGCCCCGGGCCAGCAGCACGCCGTGGGCGGCGGTGTCCTGGCTGTTGACCGTGACCGACCCGCCCTTGCCCGTCTCCGTGGCCGAAGCGTCGATGCGGCTGGCGGCATCCATGGTGACGGAGGCCGTCTCCGCCGTTCCCACCGTGACCGTGCCGCCGCCGGTGGCGCCCTTGGCGCTCAGCGTGGCGCCCTGCAGGGTGATGGGGCCGTTGGCGTCCAGGACCAGCTTGCCGCCCTCGCGGGTGAGGGAGTCGGCCTCGATGACGCCGGTGGCCTTGATGACGCCGCCGGCCACGATGTTCAGCGCCTGGGCCGTGAGGTAGACGGTGCCGCCGGGCGCGCGGATGATGCCACCAGCCTCGATCTGCGCCTCGACCGTGGCGGGATCCACCTTGAGGGGAGCGCCGCCGTCCGGCGTCAGCGTGACGGTCTCCCCCGCCGCCAGCACCACCGAGCCCAACTGCGCCTGGATCAGGCCCTGGTTGCGGATCTGCGCCGCCAGCAGCACCACCGAGCCATTACGGGCGGTGATGGTGCCGCCATTGACCACCGAGCCGGTGGCCGATCCCCGGTTGAAAACCAGCCGGCCCTTCTGGAAATCCTCATCCGCGATGTCCATGGTCGAAGCGACCAGGCCGCCCACGTCCACCGTGGCGCCGCCGCCAAAGACCACGCCGCCGGGATTGACCAGGATGACCGTGCCGGGCGCCTTGATCGCGCCCTCGATCAGGGAGGGGTCGCCGCCGCGTACGCGGTTCAGCGTCATGGCCGAGCTGTTGGGCTGCTGGAAATTCACCGTGGCGCCGGCGCCAACGTTGAACTGCTGCCAGCTGATGATGGCCTTGTCCGACGTTTGGGTGACGGTCATCACCGGACCGGTGGAACTGATGCCCGCCGTGCCGGCCTGGACCTGTCCACCCGTAGGCAATGTGCCCGGTGCCGGCGTGCCCGCCATGGCCGGCAGGGTCAACGCCTGCATCACCGACAGCACGGCGGTGCATCCCAGCAGCCTGGCGCGCAGGGGAAGGCGGAACGGAAGCGCGGAGCGGCTGGCCATTATTCCTCCTGGGCCCCCTAGACCGACAATACCACTTGCATCCAGGCCCGCAGTTCGCGCCGCCGGCCATCCAGATCCAGGTTTTGGGCGGTGCGCCCGGCGTCGGAACCGATGCGGTGGGCGACGGTGGCCTTCATCTGCACGTTGCCGGCCGGCGTCCATTGAACGCTGGCGCCAACCCCCTGCAGGAAATAGTGATTGTGCGGCGAGCCCACGCCCTCCCAGCCGCCCCAGGTTTCCTTGTGCTGCTCCACCCAGCCGCCGTCCCAGAAGGCGGAAAAGCGGACACTGGTGGACACCTGCTGCCCCACCTCCAGGTTCAGCATGGCGCCCTGGTCGCCCCCGCCCTGGTTCAAGGGATAGGCCCGGACGCCGGTGGGGCCGCCCAGGGAAAACTGTTCGGAACTGTTGAGGTTCTTGGACGCGACCTGCGCCGCCAGGGTAGCCAGCATGTCCCCGCCCCGCCACAGGGCCTGGGCGCGGCTGACCGACGCGCTGGCCTTGACATAGTGGCCCTGGGTGCGGGCGGTGGCCTGATCGATGGCCTGGTTGGCGGCATTGTGCGACAGGTCGACGTTGCCCGCCTTGACCTGCACATCGAAGGTGAAGGCGCCCCCACCCTGCCAGTCGTCGCGCATCAGCCGGTGGGCGGCCAGGGTCAACGCGCCCAGCCTGTTGGAGGCCGTAACCACGTCGGCCAGCTTGTCGCTGGTCCATTTGTGCTCCAGGCCGAACGCCAGGTTCACCGGTGCCGCGGAGCTGCGCAGGGCCAGCCAGCGCAGGGTCAGGGCGGCCGTCTGCGCGTCACCCGCGGGTGTGCTGGCGTTGATGTCTTCCGGCACGTCGTATTGCAGCACGGCGCCGCTGGCCTCCAGCCACAGGCCTTCGTGCCAGATGGGCGCCCCGACCAGCATCTGGCCGTATTTCGACGACTGGCTGGCCTGGCCGGTGACGGCGACCTGGTCGCCGATGCCCGCCGCGTCCGTCATGGTGACGATGGCGAGGCCGCGCGTGCCGCCGATTTCGCGCGGCGCGTTGTTGTCGACCAGCGCGGTGGCCGTCAGCAGCGGCGGCTCACGCATCTTGAGGTGGACGTCGGTCGTTCCCTCCTCCGCGCCGGCATCCAGCACGCCCAGCGCCTGCATGCCCGGGATCAGGCCCAGGTTGGACACGCCGGTGGCGACCGCGCTGGGCCGCAGCGGATCGCCCTGCGGGTTTTGGGCGAAGATGAAATCCGCCGCCTGGTCGGCATCCAGGCGGACGTCGCTGGAGGGGTCGACGAGCACCCGCCCCATGCGCGCTTCCAGCACTTGGATGGTGACGACCCCGCCTTCCAGGCTCTGGCGCGGCAGGACGGCACGGGCCAGCAGGTCGTGCTGCGCGTAATAGCGGCTGATGCGGGCTGCCGCCTCACGCAGATCGCCCAAGGTGCAGTCGCGCCCGACATAGGACGTCAACTGATCCCGCAATTCCGCTTCGGGAATGAGGGTGGCGATGATGTGAAAGCCGGTGACGTGCACCGTCTCACCCGCCTTCAGGAATTCACCCTCGGCGGTGGGGGGCGCCAGATCGGGCAGAGCGGGGGCCTGCGGTGCTGCGCGCGGAATGTTGCGCTCAACATCGCGCAATATCTGGCCGGCATCCTGAGCGTGAGACCGCTTGGCCATCGCCAAGGGAACCAGGGCCGTCGCGGCAAGCAACGTTCTCAGTATCCGCAACTTGACACCAAAATATTAGGGCTAGTATCGGCTGCTACCATAATCCGCGCATCTTAATTAAACGTTTACAACAATGATATTTCGCGAAAAATACGTGCAAAACCCACTATATGTAGACCATCTGACAGCGCAAGCACCGCTCCACTCCCTATCCTTAAGGTTAGGGGCGCGGATTGGAACCGTGACGGTCCCATGACAAAGCAAGTCGGGATACAGGGTGACGGAAAAATTATTGCCAGATGCCGGGATTCCTGCCGGCCCGACGGTCGAGCGTGATCGAGTTTTTTCGGATATTGCCCCAAGAACCTGGCGACACAGGCGCGCGCGATTGGGGAAATTTGAAGAGTGTCACACGCCCACAGCGCATGAGACCGCGCCTGCCATGGCGAGCAAAACGGCAAACAGACCGAGGGGCGCGAGCGAGAAGAAGTCACGGCGCCGCACCACCGTGAGAATCGCCGAGGCGATGATGATCGCCCCCGAAGTGAGGCCCGCCTGACGACTGGCCCGAAACGCGACCAGAACCGCGACCAAAATCTCCGGGGCGCTGGTCACGCGACACCACCACCCCGGAAATCCCCAGCGGACGAAACTCATGCGCACGCCGGGCGTGCCGATGGCGTTGAACATCCCCGCGCCGTGGAAGCCGTAGCGAACAACCAGATCGGGAGTATGGGCAGCGTCTCAGGCCACTCCCGCAAGCAGCGGGACCGCGGCCAGAACCATCAGCGCCGCCGTGACGCCATGGATGCCGAAGGCCCGCCCGGTTGAGCCTCTCGCCGCGAGGATAAGCGACATGTCGCCCAACGGAATCATGGCTTCGACCAGCAAGGCGATACCGACCATTTGCGCCCCGCCCCAAACCATCAGGGCGAGAACCACCAATCCTGAGGCGACGTCACGCACACCCTTGAGCCGCAGCCACCAGGCGATGTTCGCCCCCTCCTCAGGAAGCGGCAGGCCGAAACTCAAGGTCGCCGACCTTGGGCTGAAAAGATACAGGACGCCAATGACGATAATTCCGAAAGCCGCCAGCAGCGCCACCGCGATTGAGAACCAGTGCATGTCAACCTCCATGTTTCGATACGGTATATATTCTAGCATTGCTAACTTTTCAAGCTTAATTATAAATTTTCGCGGCCATGGCGAGGGAGGCGGCAAATGGGTATCGCGGAGAGAAAGGGCAGAGAGCGGGCCGAGCGCGAGCAGCGCATCACGGCGGCGGCACGCCTGATCGCGGAAAGCGAAGGATGGAACGCCGTCACGATCCGGCGCCTGGCGGAGGAGATCGAGTACAGCCAGCCCGTCCTCTACTCGCACTTCGAGAACAGGGACGCCATCGTGGCGGCGATCGCCATCGAGGGGTTTGGCGAACTGGCGACAGCGCTCCGCCAGGCCGCACAGGGATCGGCCAGCCGTCAAGGCGCGCTTGAGAGCGTCGCCACGGCCTATCTCGCCTTCGCACGTGCGCACCCAGCCCTGTACGAGGCGATGTTCACCATGGCAACCGGCCTGCGCTTCGCGGAAGCCGATACACGACCCGAGTTGAAGGACGCCTTCGCGGCGCTGGCCGAGGCTGTCGGGCCGTCGCGGGCAGATGCCGAGGTCGCGACCGAGACGTTCTGGGCGGCGCTTCATGGGTTGGCGGATCTGGAGCGTTCCGGCCGGATCAGACAAGGCGCGCGAGCAGCACGCGTCAGGCTTGTGGTCAGTTGCCTGGTCGATCCGTGAAATCGCCCCACGGCACCTTACCGATATATAATTTTCATTTAGTAGTAAATGAATGAACTTGACCGGCTGGCGCCCGCGCTGTAGGTGGTTCTCATTCCCAACCCCATTCGAACGCACCAAAGATGAGAAGGGGTCGGGGAAAGGGCTTCCCGAGAGGCGTTGTCGCTATGTCAAACGATGGTATCGCACTGAGTTCCATCCTGGCCCACCATGCGCGCCGGTCGCCCGGCAGAGCCGCGCTGGTCCTGGAAGGCGTCACCATTCCCTATGCCGAACTGGACGCACGCTCGAACGCGCGCGCCCGCCTGCTGGCGGCGCAAGGCGTCGGCCCGGGTGATTTCGTCACGGTGGCGCTGCCCAATGGCCTCGACTTCTATGAGACCACCTTCGCGATCTGGAAACTGGGCGCCATCCCCAACATCGTGTCGGCCAAGCTTCCGCGGCTGGAAATGGACGCGATCCTTGACATCGTCCGCCCCCGGCTGGTCGTCGGCCATTTGCCCCAGGCTGGAATCCCGGTGCTGCCCCCTGGCCAGGGAGCGGCCCTGGACCAATATTCGGCTGATCCACTGCCGGAGGTGGTTTCACCCCACTGGAAGGCGATGACCAGCGGTGGGTCCACCGGGCGGCCCAAGGTGATCGTCGATGCCATGCCGGCGCGCTGGAATCCGGAAGAGGGCTTCCTGTGCCAGCGTCCCGGCGACATCATCCTGAACCCCGGACCGCTCTACCATAACGCCCCTTTCCACTGCATTTTCACCGGCTTGTTCGTCGGCGGCACCATTGTCGAGATGGGGCGGTTCGATGCGCTGCGCGCGCTGGAGCTCATTGAGGCCCACGGTGTGACCTGGGTGACCATGGTGCCCACCATGATGCATCGCATTTGGCGCCTGGCCCCGGAAACCTTGTCGCGTTTCACCCTGCCCAGCCTGCGCATGATGCTGCACATGGCCGCCCCCTGCGCCACCTGGCTGAAAGAGGCGTGGATCGGCTGGCTGGGCAGCGAGCGGGTCTGGGAATTTTACGGCACGACCGAGGGCATCGGATCGACCATGATCTCCGGCACGGACTGGCTGGCGCATCGTGGCTCGGTCGGCCAGGTGCGCGAGGGGTATGAGCTGGCCATCCTGGATGCCGATGGGCACCGCCGCCGTCCGGGCGAGGTGGGCGAAATCTATTTCCGGCCACAAGGCGGCCCAGGGTCGACCTATCATTATCTGGGCAGCCCGTCCCGGCGCATCGGGGACTGGGAGTCGACCGGCGACCTCGGGTCCGTGGACCAGGATGGCTATCTTTACCTGTCCGACCGCCGCAACGACCTGATCATCTCCGGCGGCGCCAACATCTATCCGGCGGAGGTCGAGGCGGCATTGGACGCGCATCCGGCGGTGCGGACCAGCGCCGTGGTCGGGTTGCCCGACGAGGATTGGGGCGCCCGTGTCCACGCCATCGTCCAGCCGGTCGAGGGCGCGGATCTCAACGACGCGGACCTCCTGGATTTCGTGGCCGAACGGCTGGCGCGCTTCAAGCTGCCCAAGAGCATCGAGTTCACCAGCGAACCCCTGCGGGATGAGGCGGGAAAGGTGCGCCGAGCCGCCCTTCGCGACGCGCGGCTGGGTGGAACACCCCCCCGTCCCGACTAGCCTACCTCGCGCGCTTGTACAGGGCCTCGAAGCCGCCCGCCATGAAGGTCACGAAGCGCTGGCGAGCGGCCTCGAAATCCTCGGACGTGCACAAATTGTCCGACAGGCGGTCGATGCGGCCGGTGCGTGACAGGATCAGCGTGTAGGCGCCGGAGGTGAACTGGAAACTCCAGAAGAGATCTTCCGGAGTGGCGTCCGGCAGGGCCTTCTGCAGAAGGCTGATGAGCCGCAGTGCCAGGGGATCGAAATAGGTGTCCATCAACTCCGCACCATAGCCCGGCGCATTGTTCACCTGCGCGAAGATCCGTCCGAAGTGGCGCCAGCCATCACCCCCGCTGATGTAGATGTCGAACGCCCCTTCGTAATAGGCGCGCAGTATCCCCTCGACGGTGGGGTGGTCCCCGGCCGCCACCTCGTAAGCATCCAGCGCCGCGGTGCGGGTGGTGACCGCATATTGCACGCGGCGCTCAAAGACCGCGTCGAACAGCGCCTTCTTGCCGTCGAAGTAATAGTGAATCAGCGCCGGATGGATGCCCATCCTGTCGGCCACATCCTTGATCGTCACCCCGAAGTACCCGAGCTGGGCGAACAGGTCCTCGCTGGTGTCGAGGATCAACTTCATGGTCGCGGCCCGCTGTTCGGCGCGCGTGCGGCGCCTCTCGGGCTTCGGCTCTGCTGCCATAATCTCCGGCCTTCCTGATCGGACGCGTCGGGAAAAGACGCCATCCACCCCTTCATTCGACAGGGACGATGGGGCGCCCGCCCCGTCCGGTCAAGCAATGACATTGCCCAATGAACTTTTTCATTTATCACTAAATGAATGAACTTGACGACCCATCGGCCATCGGATATCGCTTTGAGAAACCTATAAATAAACAGGGGAGGGAACGCATGCCTGGGACCTCGAAAGCCGCGAGGCGCGTCGCGCTGTCCGGCACATCGCTCGTGACCGTCATGCTTTTCGCGTCGGGCCCCTCATGGGCCCAAACGTCGGCCGCGCCGGCGCAGACCACCGCCGCGACATCAGGTGGCGAGCTGGAAGAGATCATCGTCACCGGTTCCAGAATTCGCGGCGTCCCGCCGGTGGGCTCGAACCTGATCAGTGTCTCGAATGAGGATATCAAGACCGTCGGCGCCACGACGACGGCGGACCTGCTGGCCACCGTGCCGCAGCTGAACAGCTTCAACACCGCCCCGCGCGCCAGCAGTGCTGGGTTCGGCACCTTCGCGCCGGGCCTGCGCGGCCTGCCCTCCAGCGCCACGCTGACGCTGATGAACGGCCACCGCCTGGCCAGCGCCGCGGCCAACGACACAGGGCCGGACTATCCCAACATCCCCAGCCTGGCGCTGGAGCGGGTGGAGGTCGTGCCCGATGGCGCGTCATCGGTTTACGGCTCCGACGCCATAGCCGGCGTGGTCAACTTCATCACCCGCCAGCACTTCTCAGGGGCGGAAGCCGACGTCCGCTACGGCATGTCCGACGGCTATCACTCAGTGTCGGCCAGCGGCGTGATTGGCCGGACTTGGGCCACAGGGTCCTTCCTGGCAGCTTATGAGTTCATGCGGAATACCAATATCACCGGCAGCGAACGGGACTATCGCGTCCAGGACTTCCGGCCTTCCGGCGGTGTCGATACCAGGTCGTACAATTGCCCGTCCGCCAACGTGGTGATCCCGCAGACCGGCGCGCTGACCTACGCCGCCCCCGGCTTCAGGCCCGGCACGATCAATTACTGCGACGGCAACGCTGCGGTCGACTTGCTTCCCCGGTCACGGCTGCACAGCGGCTTCCTGACCGGCCGGCAGGAACTGGGCGAGCGTGTCACCGTGTGGGCCGATCTGCTGTATTCGGACCGCAAGGACATCATCCAGGCGGCCCCGCCGGTCGAGACGCTGACCATCACCAAGGCCAACCCCTACTTCATGGCGCCGCCCGGCACCGGGGCCACGTCGGAAACCGTGCTGTTCCGCGCCGACAACCTCTTCGGCGCCGACCATCTCAACAACACGGACAATACCCGGGTGGGCAATTCGTCGGTGGGCGTCGATGTGCAACTGCCCGCCGATTTGAACCTGAGCGTCTACGGTACCTTCGACTGGTCGACCAACGACGCCTACATTCCCGGCGTCAATCCCGTGGCCCTAGCGGTGGCGGCGGCCGGGACCACAACGGCCACGGCCCTGGATCCCTTCGGCCAGCGCACCGCCCCAGGCGTCGCCGCCGCCATCACCACCTACCCCACCGCCGTCACCGTCACCCAGCACACCAACCTGGGTGCCCTGAAGCTCGACGGGCCCCTGTTCGACCTGCCGGGCGGGCCGCTGAAGTTCGCGGCCGGGGCGGAATTCCGCAACGAGACCTTCACCCAGCGGGGCTTCGTCGGCGCGGCGCCGGTGCCCGAGGATCTGGACCGGGACATCTATTCCGCCTTCGGTGAAGTCTTCGCGCCCATCGTGGGCGCCGGCAATGAGGCGCCGTTGCTGCACCGCCTGTCCCTGTCGGTGTCCGGCCGCTACGACCACTACAGCGACTTCGGATCGACCAGCAATCCCAAGGTCGGCCTCAACTGGGACCCGGTGGAAGACCTGACCATCCGGGGCTCCTACGGCAAATCCTTCCGGGCGCCGGGCATGCGCCAGGTGGGGGCCACCGTGGGCGCCTACTACCTCGACGCCGCCAGCGCCGCCGTCCTGGCCCGCGACCCGTCGCGGGGGGCGGCGCAGGTCAACACGGTCTACCTGGCGGGCGGCAACCGCGACCTGCAGCCCGAGACGGCCCGCACCTACTCCGTCGGCGTCGACTGGCAACCGCACTTCCTGCCGGACTTCCGCGCCAGCGCCACCTTTTACGATATCAAGTTCGACGGCGCGATCGGCACCCCGCCGGCATCGCTGGTCTTCACCGACCCGACATTCGCGTCCGTCGTCTACCGCAACCCCACCCCGGCGCAGCTGGCCAAGCTGCTGGGGGTGGCCACACCGGTCAACCTGCCCAATCCCCTGCCCCAGATCGGCAACCTGCTGGACGAGCGCCTGGGCAATTTCGGCAGCCGCGCCACCAACGGCCTGGACTTCGATTTCGGCTATCACCGGGACGTGGGCTTCGGCACCGTGTTCGCGGGCCTGGCCGGCAACTACATCCTGAAGTTCGACACGCAGCTGTCGCCCACCGCCCCGGTGTCGGACAGCCTGCGGCTGGGCCTGCCGCAATGGACCTTCCGGGCCTCGCTGGGCGCCAGCGTCGGGGCGGTCAGCGTGGTCACCTTCGTCAATTACCAGGACGGCGTGACCAACAGCTTCGCCACCCCCACCGGCACCAGCGTGTACAGCGCCGACCCGTACACGACGGTCGATCTACGCGTCACCTGGACCCTGCCGGACAGCGGCATGACCTCGAAGACCGAACTGGCCCTGCAGATCAACGACCTCTTGGACAAGCGGCCGCCCTACTTCCCCGCGACGGACGGCATCGGCAGCAACTACAATCCCATCGGCCGCTTCGTCGCCCTCAATATCAGAAAAGGCTTTTAGGCAGTCGGGTCACTCTCCCGACGTCGCCGCGGGCCAGCGCCCGCGGCGACGTCGTAGGGCGGCATCGGGCATCGGCACCAGCCACAGGTACCAGCCACAGGTACCAGCCACAGGGATAAGACATGACCATCGTTTCCCCGGCGCCAAAGCCGGTGTCGACTTCGCCCCTAGCCACGGCGCCGCCGCCTGATGCTCGCGCCTGGTACGTGCTGGCGGCGCTTTGCTTCGTCTATGTGCTGAACTTCCTGGACCGGCAGCTGCTGTCCATACTGGCCAAGCCCATCCAGGATGATCTGGGCGTCAGCGACGGCCAGCTGGGCCTGATCAGCGGGCTCTACTTCGCCTTGTTCTATTGCTTCATCTCCATCCCTGTGGCCTGGCTGGCCGACCGCACCAACCGGGTGCGGGTGCTGTCCATCGCCTGCGCCCTGTGGAGCGCGGCCACGGTGGCCTGCGGTCTGTCGGCCACGTATCCGCAGCTGGTGCTGGCGCGCATGACCGTGGGCGTGGGGGAAGCGGGTGGTGTGCCCCCCTCCTACGCCATCATCACCGATTATTTCCCACCGGGGCGGCGGGGTGCCGCTTTGGGCCTGTTCAACCTGGGCCCGCCCCTGGGCCAGGCGCTGGGCGTCGCCTTCGGCGCCTCCATCGCCGCCGCCTACAGCTGGCGCCAAGCCTTCCTGGTGCTGGGCATGTTCGGCGTCGCCGCCGCGCTCATCGTCTGGCTGACCATCCGCGAGCCCAAGCGTGGCGGCCTGGACCTGCCGGCATCGGGCGCCCTTCCCGCGCAGGCCAGGGCCGGATTCCTGGAAACGGTCGCCATGTTCTTCAAGCGCCCTGCCCTGCTGCTGATGGCGCTGGCCTGCGGGGCGACGCAGTTCGTCACCTACGCCGTCATGAATTTCACCGTCCTGTTCCTGATGCGGGAAAAGGGCATGAGCCTGCAGCAGGTGGCGGTGTATTACGCCCTGCTGATCGGCATCGGAATTTCCATCGGCATGTACGCCTCGGGCCGGTTGGTCGACCGGTTCAGCGGCCGATCCAGGCAAGCCTACGCCCTGGTCCCGGCGCTGGGCCTGGCGGGCGCCGTGCCCCTTTTCGTGGGCTTCGTCTGGGCGCCGGGGTGGCAGCTGGCGTTGCTGCTGCTGATCGGTCCGACCATCCTCAATTACTTCTTCCTCTCCCCCGCCGTCACCCTGGTGCAGGAGGCGGTGCGGCCCAACCAGCGCGTGCTGTCGGGCGCCTTGCTGCTGCTGGTCATGAACCTGATCGGCCTGGGCTTCGGCCCCACCTACCTGGGGGCCGCCAGCGACCACTTCCGGGCGGCTCATCCCGGCAATTCCCTGCAACTCGCCTTCTACACCCTAGTCCCCTTCTATTTCCTGGCCATCGCGCTTTTCCTGGTGCTGGCGCGGGTGCTGAAGGCGGAAGCCAACCGGACCGGAGATCACTGATGCGTCTTTTCCTACGCCTGGGCGCCTGCGCCGCGGCCGCCTTGCTGTCCTTCGGCGCCATGGCCGAGGACAATCCCACGGTGCGGGCGCCGGCCGGTAGCGTGGCGGGCCGCAGCAGCGGCGACCTGAACGTCTTCAAGGGCATTCCCTACGCCAAGCCCCCGGTAGGACCGCTGCGGTGGAAGGCGCCGGAGGTCCTGCCCGCCTGGACGGGCGTGCGCGACGCCGGAGCCCCTGGCCTGGCCTGCGTGCAGCCCAGGGCCGCCGGCACCACCGTCTACACCAGCCCGCCACCGGCGATGGGCGAGGATTGCCTGACCCTGAACATCACGGCGCCCAAGCGGGCGAGGAACGCCCCCGTCCTGGTGTGGATCCACGGCGGCACGCTGCTCAGCGGCTATGGCTTCAACGAGATGTATGACGGCGCCGCCCTGGCCCGGCGCGGCGTCATTGTCGTATCCATCAATTACCGGCTGAGCGTCCTGGGCTACATGGCCCATCCGGGTCTGAGCGCGGAGAATCCTGACGGCATTTCCGGCAACTACGGCCTGCTGGACCAGATCGCAGCATTGCGCTGGATCCACGACAATATCGCCGCCTTCGGCGGTGACCCGGCCAACGTCACGGTGTCCGGCGAATCCGCCGGCGCGCTGTCGGTCATGTACCTGATGGCGTCGCCCAAGGCGAAGGGCCTATTCGCCAAAGCGGTGGTGGAGAGCGGCTATATGATCTCCATGCCCGAGCTGAAGCAACCCAACCATGGCGAGTTCGCGGCGGAGGCCATCGGGTCCTACATCGCCGGCCAAGTGGGGGCGACGGATGTGGCGGCCTTGCGCGCCATGGACGCGGAAACGCTGGTGCAAGCGGCAGCCAAGGTCAACTACTTCCCCCTCGGCACGGTGGACGGCAAGGTGCTGACCGGCCAGCTGGTCGACGTGTTCGACAAGGGGGAACAGGCGCCGGTTCCCATCCTGGCCGGGTTCAACAGCGGGGAAATCCGGTCCCTGCGCTGGCTGATCGCCCCGCCGCCGGCCGACGCCAAGGCCTATGAGGCGATGATCCGCGAACGCTACGGCGACCTGGCCGATGAATTCCTGCGGCTCTACCCCGCCACCGGCAAGCTGGAGGAAAGCGAGCTGGCGGCCACCCGCGATGCGCTGTACGGCTGGACGGCCGAGCGGCTGGTGCGGGACCAGACCAGGCTGGGGCAGCCGGGATACCTCTACCTGTTCGACCACGGCTATCCCGCCATGGACGACAAGGGGTTGCACAGCTTCCACGCTTCGGAGATCCCCTATGTCTTCGGCACCATGGCGCACACCCCGTCCTATTGGCCGAAAGCGCCGGACAGTCCGGTCGAACGGCGCCTGACCGCCGCCATGAGCGATTACTGGGCCAGCTTCGCCCGCGACGGAAAGCCGGTGGCGGAAGGCCTGCCCGCCTGGCCCGTCTTCGGCCAGGATGAAGGCTACATGGCCTTCACCGACACGGCGCAACCGGGGCACAAGGTGATGCCGGGCATGTACGCGTTGCACGAGGCCACCGTGTGCCGCCGCCGGGCGGCGGGCAACCTGCCCTGGAACTGGAACACCGGCGTCGTCTCGCCCGTGCTGCCCCCCCATGCGGAGGGTTGCTGACATGCCACTGACGGGACGTGTCGCGATCGTCACCGGGGCCGGCGGCACGCCCTGTTCCTGGTCCGACAGGACGGTGAGGTGAGACCGCGCCCTGGCTGCCCTGCGGCAGCCGGGCGAGGAAGGGCCCTCGCCCGCCGCGCTCTATCGGGTTAAATTTGACAATATTTTTAGACCCTTGGCTGCTACGCTGTCTCCGTTCCGAACCGTTATTGGACCGGTGCCCGTCCTGCCGAGGGGAAATTGGAGATGCAGCCGCCCGCCCTGTCCGCGTCCTCCGCCTCCAACGCCCGCAGCGTGGCGGAAACGAATTTCATTTCCGCGACCATCCTGCACTCGCAGCTGACGGATGACGGCGAACGGCTGAGCGTCCGGCGCACCACCTGTGACGCCCTGCCCGATGTGGAAATGGGCTACGGCGGCATTGACGCCCACCTGGCGCGGCTTTACCTGCAGCCCACCCCCGCCTGCACCATGCAGCAGGGTCGGCGCATGCTGCAGCTGGAACCCCGGGCGCCCATGGAATGCTCGTTCCGCGACATGCGCGACCCCTGCGTCTGGCGCATCGTCCATCCCGTGGACATCATCAGTTTCGAGCTGCCGCGCGGCGCCATGGCCCATTGGGCCCGGGACGCGGGGCTACGGGGCTTCCACGGGCTGGACTATGAATCCGGCCTGACGATGATCGACGACGTCATCACCCATTTCGGCCTGGCGCTGATGGCGCCGCTGGCCACGCCCGGCCGGGCCCCAGCCCTGTTCGTCGACTATATCCTGAACGCCTTCTGCACCTATCTGGTGCGCATCATGGGGCGCGAGCTGCCCGATGGCTGGCGCCGGGGCGGCCTGGCCCTATGGCAGGAACGCCGGGCGAAGGAGATGATGGAGGCGGATCTGCGGGCGCCGGTGACGCTGAAAGAGCTGGCGGACGCCTGCGGCCTGTCGGCGGCGCACTTCGCCCGCGCCTTCCGCCAGTCGGTAGGTGAACCGCCACACCGCTGGCTGACCCGCCGCCGGGTGGAATTGGCCAAGGCATTGCTGACGGCGGGCGAATTACCCCTGGCCGACATCGCCCTGCGCTGCGGCTTCTCCGACCAGAGCCATTTCACCCAGGTCTTTTCCCGCCTGTGCGGCCAGTCCCCGGGTGTCTGGCGCCGCGCCCATCAGCGGGATGTCGTTCCTGGCCGCCGCCCGGTGTGAAGGGCCCGCCTGGCCGTAGCGCAACCATCGCGTCCCGGTCGCCCCGCGCAGCGGCGGCACCATGGCGGCACAGCGCCGGATGTGGCCGGCTGCCCACATGGACAGGGGACGTGAACCGGGGCGCGGGCGACACGCGCCTGGATCCGACAGCGCCGCCGTGACGGCGCCCAACCCGAAAAGGCGTACTCAAAACAGATATATGATCACCGCATTATCCCACTTACCTAAGTTATAGGGCGGCATAGACGGACAGAAGCTGTATCGAACTCTTGGGAACTGCTAGACCATATGAATAGAACGACATGCCAAACCACACCCGTGAAATATCCATACTTGTGAAATCGGCCCAATAGGGGTGCTCCGGTCGGCAAATCCACGGCAGGAACGGATGCGGCGCCCCCTCAGGGAAGAACAGGGCCCCGGCCGCCCCCGGGGCCGAGCGTCATCAATCCGTGGCCCAGCCGGGCCCACGCCGGGAGGCTTCCTTGCAGCTCCAGCACGACACCGCCGACGCCGTCCCCGTTTCGACCGTGGCGTTGGACAGCCCTCCCCCCGGCGGGGCGGAACTGTACCAGTTGCTGGAGGCCTTGCAGGCGGTGAAGGTCGGCGACTTCTCCGTCCGCATGTCCGGCAACCATGTCGGCGTCCTGGGCAAGATCGCCGACACCTTCAACGAGATCGTCGCCGCCAATGAACGGATGGCACAGCAGCTGGAACGGGTGGGCCAGGTGGTGGGGCGCGAGGGCAAGACGCGCCAGCGCGTGAAGTTCAACCTGTCCAGCGGGTCCTGGGGCGACATGGAAGGGTCGGTCAACTCCCTGATCGACGACCTGTTGTGGCCGACGACGGAAGTGACCCGCGCCATCACCGCCGTGGCGCGCGGCGACCTGCTGCAGACCGTGCCGCTGGATGTGGACGGCCGGCCCCTGCAGGGCGAGTTCCTGCGCTCCGCCACCATCGTCAATACCATGATCAAGCAGCTGAACGTCTTCACCTCGGAAGTGACGCGCGTGGCGCGCGAGGTCGGCACCGACGGCAAGCTGGGTGGCCAGGCCCAGGTGCGCGAGGTGACGGGCGTGTGGAAGGACCTGACGGAGTCCGTGAACTCCATGGCGTCCAACCTGACGGCCCAGGTGCGCAACATCGCGGAGGTGACCATCGCCGTGGCCAACGGCGACCTGTCCAAGAAGATCACCGTGGACGTGCGCGGCGAAATCCTGCAGTTGAAGGAAGCCATCAACACCATGGTGGACCAGCTGCGGTCCTTCGCGTCGGAAGTCACGCGCGTGGCGCGCGAGGTCGGCACCGACGGCAAGCTGGGTGGCCAAGCCATCGTGCCCGGCGTCGCCGGCACCTGGAAGGACCTGACGGACTCAGTCAACGCCATGTGCGGCAACCTGACCGACCAGGTGCGCAACATTGCCCAGGTGACGACGGCCGTGGCGCGCGGCGACCTGTCGCGCAAGATCACCGTGGACGTGCGCGGCGAAATCCTGGAGCTGAAGAACACCATCAACACCATGGTGGACCAGCTGAACGCCTTCGCCGGCGAGGTGACGCGCGTGGCCCGCGAAGTGGGCACCGAGGGCAAGCTGGGCGGACAGGCGGTGGTGCCGGGCGTGGGCGGCACCTGGAAGGACCTGACCGACAACGTCAACTTCATGGCCGGCAACCTGACGGCCCAGGTGCGCAACATCGCCGAAGTGTCCACCGCCATCGCCAACGGCGACCTGTCCAAGAAGATCACCGTGAATGTCAGCGGTGAAATCCTGCAGCTGAAGGAAACCATCAACACCATGGTGGACCAGCTGAACGCCTTCGCAGGTGAGGTGACGCGCGTGGCCCGCGAGGTCGGCACCGAGGGCAAGCTGGGCGGCCAGGCCATGGTGCGCGGCGTGGCCGGCACGTGGAAGGACCTGACCGACAGCGTGAACTCCATGGCCGGCAACCTGACCGACCAGGTGCGCAACATCGCCGAGGTCGCCACCGCCGTGGCCAACGGCGACCTGTCGCGCAAGATCACCGTGGACGTGAAGGGTGAGATCCTTCAGCTGAAGGAAACGCTGAACACCATGGTGGACCAGCTGAACGCCTTCGCCGCCGAAGTGACCCGCGTGGCGCGCGAGGTCGGCACCGAGGGCAAGCTGGGCGGACAGGCCCAGGTACCCGGCGTCGCCGGCACCTGGAAGGATCTAACCGACAACGTCAACTCCATGGCCGGCAACCTGACCGGCCAGGTGCGCAACATCGCCGAGGTCGCCACCGCCGTGGCCCAGGGCGACCTGTCCAAGAAGATCACCGTCAACGTCAGCGGCGAAATCCTGCAGCTGAAGGAAACCATCAATACGATGGTGGACCAGCTGAACGCCTTCGCCGCCGAGGTGACTCGCGTGGCCCGCGAGGTCGGCACCGACGGCAAGCTGGGCGGCCAGGCCCAGGTGCCCGGTGTCGCCGGCACCTGGAAGGATTTGACCGACAGCGTGAATTCCATGGCCGGCAACCTGACCGGCCAGGTGCGCAACATCGCCGAGGTGGCCACCGCCATCGCCAACGGCGACCTGTCGCGCAAGATCACCGTGGACGTGCGCGGCGAGATCCTTCAGCTGAAGGAAACGCTGAACACCATGGTGGATCAGCTGAACCGCTTCGCCGGCGAGGTGACGCGCGTGGCGCGCGAGGTCGGCACCGAAGGGCGCCTGGGCGGTCAGGCGCAGGTGCCCGGCGTGGCCGGCACCTGGAAGGATTTGACCGACAGCGTCAACTTCATGGCGTCCAACCTGACCGACCAGGTGCGCAACATCGCCGAGGTGACCACGGCCGTGGCGCGCGGCGACCTGTCGCGCAAGATCACCGTGGACGTGAAGGGCGAAATCCTGGAGCTGAAGAACACCATCAACACCATGGTGGACCAGCTGAACGCCTTCGCCGCGGAGGTGACGCGCGTGGCCCGCGAGGTCGGCACCGAAGGCAAGCTGGGCGGCCAGGCCCAGGTGTCCGGCGTCGCCGGCACCTGGAAGGACCTGACCGACAGCGTCAACTTCATGGCCGGCAACCTGACGGCCCAGGTGCGCAACATCGCCGAGGTGGCCACGGCCATCGCCAACGGTGACCTGTCCAAGAAGATCACCGTGGACGTGCGCGGCGAGATCCTGCTGCTGAAGGAAACGCTGAACACCATGGTGGAGCAGTTGCGCTCCTTCGCGGCCGAGGTGACGCGCGTGGCGCGCGAGGTGGGCACCGAGGGCCGTCTGGGCGGCCAGGCGGTGGTGCCCGGCGTGGGCGGCACCTGGAAGGACCTGACCGACAACGTCAACCTGCTGGCCGCCAACCTGACCACCCAGGTGCGCAACATCGCGGAAGTGACCACGGCCGTGGCGCGCGGCGACCTGTCGCGTAAGATCACCGTGGACGTGAAGGGCGAAATCCTGGAGCTGAAGAACACCATCAACACCATGGTGGACCAGCTGAACGCCTTCGCCGGCGAGGTGACACGCGTGGCCCGTGAGGTCGGCACCGAGGGCAAGCTGGGCGGCCAGGCCCAGGTGCCCGGCGTGGCCGGCACCTGGAAGGACCTGACCGACACCGTGAACGTCATGGCCGCCAACCTGACGGAACAGGTGCGCGGCATCGTGAAGGTGGTGACCGCCGTCGCCAACGGCGACCTGAAGCAGAACCTGGCGGTGAAGTCCAAGGGCGAGGTGGCGGCCCTGGCCGAAACCATCAACAACATGACCAATACGCTCGCCACCTTTGCCGACCAAGTGACGACCGTGGCGCGCGAGGTGGGCGTGGAAGGACGCCTGGGCGGCCAGGCCAACGTGCCGGGTGCGGCCGGCACCTGGAAGGACCTGACCGGCAACGTCAACCTGCTGGCCGCCAACCTGACGACCCAGGTGCGCGCCATCGCCGAGGTGGCGACCGCCGTGACCAAGGGCGACCTGACCCGCTCGATCCAGGTCGATGCCCGCGGCGAGGTGGCGGAGCTGAAAGACAACATCAACACGATGATCGACAATTTGCGGCTGACCACCGACCGCAACACCGAACAGGACTGGCTGAAGACCAACCTGGCCCGCTTCACCAACATGCTGCAGGGCCAGCGCGACCTGTCCACCGTGGGCCGCATGCTGCTGACCGAGCTGACACCCCTGGTCGGCGCCCACCAGGGCGTGATCTACCAGATGGACGAGGAAGGCCCGCGCAGCCTGAGGCTGGTCTCGGGCTATGCCGACGACGCGACCCACGGCCACCCGCAGCGCCTGCAGATCGGCGAGGGGCTGATCGGCCAATGCGCCGCCGACAAGCGCCGCATCCTGATCACGGAGATGCCGCCCAACGTCGTGCCCATCTCCTCCGGCCTGTTCAAGGCCATCCCGCAGAGCGTCGTCGTCCTGCCCGTGCAGTTCGAGGGCCAGGTGAAGGCGGTGATCGAGCTGGCGTCCATGACAGCCTTCACCGGCCTGCAGATGACCTTCCTGGAACAGCTGACCGCCAGCATCGGCATCGTGCTGAACAGCATCGAGGCGACGATGCAGACGGAAGGCCTGCTGAAGCAGTCGCAGCAGCTGGCCGCCGAACTGCAGGCCCAGCAGGGTGAGTTGCAGCAGACCAACGAACAGCTGGAACAGAAGGCGCAGCAGCTGGCCGAGCGCAACGTCGAGGTGGAGCGCAAGAACCAGGAAATCGAACAGGCCCGCCGTGCGCTGGAGGAAAAGGCGACGGAACTGTCCCTGACCTCGAAGTACAAGTCGGAGTTCCTGGCCAACATGAGCCACGAGCTGCGCACGCCGCTGAATTCCATCCTCATCCTGGGCCAGCAGCTGAGCGAGAACCCCGACGGCAACCTGACGCCCAAGCAGGTGGAATTCTCCCGCACCATCCATGGTGCCGGCACCGACCTCTTGAACCTGATCAGCGACATCCTGGACCTGTCGAAGATCGAGTCCGGCACCGTCTCGGTGGAGGCGGAGGAGATCTTCTTCAGCAACCTGCTGGACACCGTGGCGCGGCCCTTCCGGCACGAGGCGGAAAACCGCCGCCTGGCCTTCGACGTGCAGCTGGATCCGGTACTGGGCCGGACGCTCACCACCGACAGCAAGCGCCTGCAGCAGGTGCTGAAGAACCTGCTGTCCAACGCCTTCAAGTTCACCGAGACGGGCGGCGTGCGCCTCACCGTCTCGGCGCCGGCCAACGGCTGGTCGTCGGACCATCCCATCCTGAAGCAGTCGCCCAAGGTGGTGGCCTTCGAGGTCAGCGACACCGGCATCGGCATTCCCACCGAAAAGCAGAAGATCATCTTCGAGGCCTTCCAGCAGGCCGACGCCAGCACCAGCCGCAAGTATGGCGGCACCGGCCTGGGCCTGGCCATCAGCCGCGAGCTGGCCAACCTGCTGGGCGGTGAAATCCACCTGCGCAGCACGCCGGGCAGCGGCAGCACCTTCACCCTGTACATCCCGGCGACCTATCTGGCCCCCGTCCACACCGCCCGCGCCGTGGCGTCCAACGCTGGGGTCAACGACCACCGCCCCGCCCTGGTGCCGGCCGACGCCAACTGGCGCCATGCCGCCGGCCTGCCGGAGCGTGCGCTGGAGCAGGTGGTGGACGACCGGCTGGACATCCAGCCCGGCGACGCCGTCCTGCTGATCGTCGAGGATGACCCGCACTACAGCCGGGTGATGGTCGATCTGGCCCGGGACAAGGGCTTCAAGGTGCTGGTCGCCATGCGCGGCATCGACGCCCTGGACCTGGCGCGCCAGTATCAGCCAACGGCGGTGTCGCTGGACGTGTTCCTGCCCGACATGCTGGGCTGGACGGTGCTGAGCCAGCTGAAGCACAACCCCGCCACCCGCCACATCCCCGTGCAGATCATCACCCTGGATGAGGACCGGCAGCACGGGCTGGCCCGGGGCGCCTTCTCCTTCATGTCCAAGCCGACCTCGCCGGACGTGCTGGACAGCGCGCTGGAGCGGATCAAGGAATACGCCCAGCCGCGGCGCAAGCGCCTGCTGGTGGTGGAGGACAACGCCGCCGAACTGATGAGCATCACCGAGCTGCTGGGCCACGACGACATCGAGGTGCTGGCCGCCGGAACCGGGGCGGAGGCGCTGAGGACCCTGCGCGAGAAGCCGTGCGACTGCGTGGTCCTGGACCTGCGCCTGCCCGACATGACGGGGTTCGAGGTGCTGGAGGTCATCAGCGCCGACAGCAACCTGTGCGACGTGCCGGTGATCGTCTTCACCGGGCGCGAGCTGTCGGCGGAAGAGGATGCCAAGCTGCACGCCATGGCGCGCAGCATAGTCGTCAAGGGCGTGGAATCGCCGGAGCGGCTGCTGGACGAGACGTCGCTGTTCCTGCACCGGGTGGTGGCCGACCTGCCGGCGGACAAGCGCCGCATGCTGGAACGGCTGCACGGCTCGGACGAGGATCTGGTGGGCAGCACCGTGCTGCTGGTGGACGACGACGCCCGCAACATCTTCGCCCTGTCCAGCGTGCTGGAACGCCGGGGCATGCGGGTGCTGGCGGCCACCACGGGGCGCGAGGCCATCACCCTGATCGAGCAGACCCCCGACATCGCCATCGTGCTGATGGACATCATGATGCCGGAGATGGACGGGTATCAGACCATGGGCGTCATCCGCGCCAACCCGGCCTTTCGCCGGCTGCCCATCGTTGCCTTGACGGCCAAGGCGATGAAGGGCGATCGTGAGAAATGCCTGGAAGCGGGGGCCTCTGATTACCTGGCAAAACCGGTCAACACCGAGCAATTGCTGTCGGCGTTGCGCATGTGGCTGCATCGCTGAGGGGACGCTTCACCATGGACGTCACGCCCAAGGCCAACATACTCCTGGTGGATGACCAGCCGGCCAAGCTGCTCAGCTATGAGGTCATCCTGAGCGAGCTGGGGGAGAACCTGATCAAGGCCGGCTCCGCCCGCGAGGCGCTGGAGCATCTGCTGCGGCACGACATCGCCGTCATCCTGGTCGATGTCTGCATGCCCGATCTGGACGGCTTCCAACTGGCCGAGATGATCCGCAGCCACCCCCGCTTCGAGAAGACCGCCATGATCTTCATCTCGGCGGTCATGATGTCGGACGTCGACCGGCTGCGCGGCTATGAGGCGGGGGCGGTCGACTATGTGCCCGTGCCGGTGGTGCCCGAGGTCTTGCGCGCCAAGGTTCGCATCTTCGTCGAGCTGCACCGCAAGACCCGCCAACTGGAGCAGCTGAACGCCGAGCTGGAGCGCCGCGTGGCGGAGCGCACCGCCGACCTGGAGCACACGGCCGCCCGCCTGCAGCAGAGCGAGCGGCGGCGCAGCCTGGCCCTGGCCGCCGGCGGCATGGGGTCCTGGGACTGGAACGCCGATACCGACGAACTGATGTGGGACGACGCCCAGCATCGCATCTTCGGCACCGACCCCGCCCGCTTCGCCGTCACCGCCGCCAGCGCCTGGGCCCTGTTCCACCCCGAGGACCGGGAGGCGCAGATCCGGGCCATCCGCCAGGCCGCCACCACCGGCCAGCGCTATGGCGAGGAGTTCCGCATCATCCGGCCCGACGGCGCCATCCGCTGGTGCTTCGCGGCCGCGGCCCCCACCGGTGACGCGAACGGCCGCCCCCGCCGACTGAGCGGTGTCACCTTGGACATCACCGAGCGCAAGGATGCCGAGGCCCGGCAGATGATGCTGGCGCGCGAGGTCGACCATCGGGCCAAGAACGCCTTGGCGGTCGTCCAGTCGGTGCTGCGCCTGACGCGGGCGCCGTCCGTCCCCGAATTCGTGGAGGCGGTCGAGGGTCGCATCGGCGCCATCGCCTGGGTGCACACGCTGCTGTCGAATTCCCGCTGGCAGGGCGCTGAACTGGTGCGGCTGGTGCGCGAGGAGATGGCCCCCTATCAGTCCGGCGACACGCCGCGCGTGGTGTTCGACGGCCCGGACGTGATGTTGCTGCCCGCGACCGCGCAGTCGCTGGCGCTGAGCATCCATGAGCTCGCCACCAACGCCGCCAAATACGGATCCCTGTCGGTGCCGACCGGCAGCGTCCGGCTGACCTGGCACAGCCGGGCGGATGTCCTGACCCTGACATGGCGGGAAACCGGCGGCCCCTCTGCAACGTTGCCGCGGTCGCGCGGCTTCGGCATCCGCGCCATCACCGAAAGCGTGGAACGGCAACTGTCCGGCCGGGTCGAGATGAACTGGCTGCCCACCGGCCTGGTCTGCACCTTCAGCATTCCCATGAGCGAGGTGGGGAAGCTGGTGGCCGATGACACCGTCCCCGTCGCCCCACCGGCGCCGGAGCCCGCCGCCCCGGCCCACCACCTTCCCCCCGGGCTGCGGGTCCTGGTGGTGGATGACGAGGCCATGGTGGCCATGATGATGGAGCAGGCGCTGCTGGACCTGGGCATGACGGTGGCCGGCCCCGTGGGTACCCTGCCCCAGGCCCTGGTCCTGGCCAAGGCCGGTGGCATCGATTGCGCCATCCTGGACGTCAACCTGCAGGGCACACCGATCTATCCCGTGGCCGATCTGCTGGCCGACGCGGGCGTGCCCTTCATCTTCCTCACCGGGTACGACAAGGTGACGATGGATGGCCGCTATCATAGCGTGCCGGTGCTGCAAAAGCCGGTGCGGCTGTCCGACCTGGAGCGCGTCCTGCTGACGCTCATCGGCCCGGCCGCGTCGCCCCCCGTCCGCGTCTTCGCCACCGGGCAGGTCGCCAGTCTCGCCTGACCTTTCCCACCCCCATCACTGGAGGCAGATCCCGGGCCCGCGGCAACGCCGCGGGCGGCCATGGGCCACCGGGGACTAGACGGTAACGCCCATGCTTTCCGAACGGCACCTTCAGCTCTTGCGTCTTTCCATCCCCTCCGTCTGGGCGTTGGAGACCCTTCTGTTCCTGTATCGGGAACGTGACCGGGCGTGGACTGTGCCCGAACTGGTCCTGCATCTGCGCAGCAGCGCCGCCGCGATCGAGGGGGCCCTGGCCCCCCTCACCCAGGCAGGGCTGGTCGTTGCGGACGGTGACGCCCACCGGTTCCAGCCGGCCGGCCCCATCCTGGAGGCTTTCGTGCGCGACCTCGAAACCGCCTATGCCGAGCAGCCGATATCCGTCATGAGAGCCATCCTTTCGACCCCGAATTCGCGTATCAAGTCTTTCGCCGACGCCTTCAAACTGAGCAAGGATTGAGGCCATGCCGACGCTTGCAGCGGCCGTTTACTTGCTGTGTGGGGCCACCAGCTTTCTGTGCATGGTTCTTCTGATCCGCAAATACCTGCAGGACCGGTCACGCCTGTTGCTGTGGAGCGCGCTCTGCTTCACTGGCCTCGCGATCAACAACTTCCTGCTGTTCCTGGATTTTGTCGTGCTGCCCGACATGGACCTGCGCCCGCTGCGCACGGTGACCGCCTTGATCTCCGTCGGCATTCTGCTGGTCGGACTTATCTGGGAGACGGAGTGATGGGGGCGGGCGTGGAAGAATACGGCAAGGTGCTGAGCTACCTGTCCGGCGGCGTGACGCTGGGCTACTTCCTGGTCGGCCTTTTCTTCCTGCGGTTCTGGGTACGGGTGCGGGACACGCTGTTCCTGGCTTTCGCCACCGCCTTCGGGCTGCTGGCCATCAACCAGGGGATCACCACCTTCGCCGACGTGGCGCAGGGGGAATATCTATGGGCGTTCGGCTTGCGGCTGGTGGCCTTCTCGCTGATCATCGCCGCCATTGTGGGCAAGAACGTGCGACGGCGGGGGAAAGCCCGATCCTGACAGGACCGGGCGTCCTGCCCGGCGGTCATCCCCTCTTGGCCACCTGCCAACCGATGACCATCGCCACCACCCAGGCGGGCGCGACGTAGACGGCCAGGCGGGTATTGTCGTCAAACGCCAGCAGCACCAGGGTCAGGGCGAAGAAGGCCAGCGTCAGATACCCGCTCCACGGCGCGCCGGGCATGCGATAGGGCGAGGGCGCCACCCGGCCCGCCGCCACGGCGCGGCGGTAGAACAGGTGGGAAATGATGATGATCGACCAGGTCCACAGCTGGATCACCACCACCGTGCTCATCACGTAGATGAAGGCCTGCTCGGGCGCCACGTAGTTCACCAGCACGCCGGCCAGCATGAAGACCACCGAGGCGATGATGCCGCGCGTGGGCACGTGCTGGTCGCTGAGCGTGGCGAAGTAGGCCGGCGCCTCCTTGGCGTTGGCCAGGGTGTGCAGCATGCGGCCGCAGGAGAAGATGCCGCTGTTGCAGGCCGAGGCGGCGGCCGTCAGCACGACGAAATTGATCACCCCGGCGGCGGCGGGAATGCCGAAATGGTCGAACACCGTGACGAAGGGGCTGAAGTCCGGCGAGATCTGGTCCCACGGCACCAGCGACATGATCACCACGATGGCACCGATGTAGAACACCAGGATGCGCAGCAGGGCGCCGTTGATGGCGCGCGGCAGGGTCTTGCCCGGATCCTCCGCCTCGCCCGCCGTCACGCCGATCAGCTCGATGCCGCCGAAGGCGAACAGGGCGGCCGGGAAGACCAGCAGGGTGGCCATGGTGCCGTTGGCGAAGAGGCTGCCGTGGGTCCACAGGTTGGAGACGCTGGCGTGGGTGCCCAGACCGCCGGCGTCAAAGCCCAACACCGCCACGCCGAAGATCAGCAGGGCGACGACGGCCAGGACCTTGATCAGGGCGAACCAGAACTCGAACTCGCCGAACACCTTGACGCTGCGCAGGTTGGCGGCCAGCAGCACGCCCAGCATGGCCAGCACCGGCACCCATTGCGGCAGGTTGGGGAACCAGTAACGGATATAGACGCCGACCGCCGTCAGCTCGGCGATGCCGACCATGACCCAGAGGAACCAGTAGGACCAGCCGGAGACGAAGCCGGCCCAGGGCCCCACGAATTCGTGGGCGTACGTGGCGAAGGAACCGGCCACCGGGCGGTAGAGCAGCAGCTCGCCCAGCGCCCGCGCCATGAAGAACACCGCCATGCCACCCAGCGCATAGGCCAGCAGCAGGCTGGGTCCGGCCTTGTGGATGGCCTGCGCCGAGCCCAGAAACAATCCCGATCCGATGGCGCCGCCCAGTGCGATCATCTGCACATGACGGTTCTTAAGGCCGCGAACCAGCCCGCCCGACACTTCGCTCACGCGGCACCGCCGGCAGCTTGATCACAAAACATTAAAATCCCTCTCCCGAAAATTCTTATGTTACTTGACCAAAGCCCGGTGCTTGCCCGCTCCCAGGTAATTCAAGGCTTCCGCCAGCCAATCTTTACTTGGGCAGAAGGGTTCATATCATCTTTTCGGCGCGGTGGCTGCCCCAGATGCGCGCTGGATTGGCGGCCCGCCAGCGCCAGCCAGGGCCCCAGGTGGAAAATAGCCATCAGCAGGTACATCTGCGTCATCCCGCCCAGGGGCCACGCGTCCGCCGGGGTGATGCAGAGCATCGCCGGCCGCGCGGCCTCCTGAATGGCCGTGACCGCCGCCATGACGGCGAAGGTCGGTGCCGCGGCCAGGCGCAGCCAATCCGCGATACGTGGAAGTCCCCTAAACGACATGTCCCGTCTCCTGTGGAAGGAGGGCAAGGGCCCGGGATGCCGCCAAGACGCCGCCCCGGGCCGCCCACCTCAGCGTTGCGGACCGTACTCGTCATGCCGGCGCCACCAGACGCCGCTCTCGTTGCGGCCCAGCGGCGCGCGGTCCAGCCATTGGTAGGCGCCCCACAGGCTGTCCAGGCCCCGCGCATAGGTCGAGTAGGTGTGATAGAGGGCGCCGTCTTCGCCGCGCGCGAACGCGCTCATGCCCGGCCGGTCGCGGGTGTAGGTGGGTGCGTCGGTGCCGCAGGTGGCCGCGAACCGGGCCACCGGTTCCGGCACCACCGTCGTCGCGTCCATGGCGTGGCCGCCGCGCTTGTAGTTGTACTCGATACGGCCGTCGCGCTGCTCCGCCTCGGTAAAGGCGACGTTGTAGTCGAAATTGAAGTCGCCGCCGGCCGATGACGCCCAGGGGAAGGTCCAGCCCATACGCCGCTTATAGGCCTGCAGCTTGGCCAGCGGCGCCCGCGACACCGCCACCAACGCCACGTCATGGTTGGCCAGGTGGACCGCGAAGCCGTTGAACCCGTCCGCGATCATGGAACAGGAGGGGCAGCCCGCCGTGTAATCGGGCCCGAACATGAAGTGATAGACGATCAACTGTGAGCGCCCGCCGAACAGGTCGGCCAGCGTGGCGGGGCCGCCGTCGGTTTCGAAGCGGTAATCCTTGTCCACCCGCACCCAGGGCAGGGCCCGGCGGCGTTGCGCCAGCGCATCGCTTTCGCGCGTCAGCGCCTTTTCCGCCTCCAGCAGGTCCAGCCGCGCCGCCAGCCACTCTTCCCGCGTTCCCGTCACATGTGGTGTCATTATTTTCTCTCCGTCAGTATATCCACCCACCCCTTCCGCCGGGGACAGGGGGCGGTGGTCGGCGCCAGACTGGGCCTGGGCGCCGGAGGGTCGGGAGTGACAAGTGTGACGGGATACGCATGGACTCGCTGATCACGGCCGCCGGACGGGCATTGGCCCTGGGCGACCCGCTGGGCGCGCTGAACCGCGTCGCCCTGCGCGGTGACCCGCCGGCCCTGGCCCTGCGCGGCATCGCCATGGCGCAGCTGGGCGATCTTCCCCGGGCGCGGGCGCTGCTGCGGGGCGCCATGCGCGGCTTCGGCCCAAAGGAGGCCGTGGCCCGTGCGCGTTGTGCCGTGGCGGAGGCGGAAATCGCGCTGGCCGCGCGCGACCTCGGCTTTTCCGCCGCAACCCTGGACCACGCGCGCGAGGTGCTGGAGGCGCGGGGCGACCGCCTGAACGCGGCGCACGCCCGGTACCTGGAGATCCGGCGCCTGCTGTTGGTCGGCCGGCTGGATGAGGCGGAGGGGGCGCTGGCCCAGCTGGATCCCACCCCCTTCCCGCCCGCCCTGCGCGCGGCCCACGAACTGGTGGTGGCCGGCGTCGCCCTGCGGCGCGTGCGGGCTGAACCCGCTCGCGCGGCCCTGACCCGCGCCGGGCACGCCGCGCAACAAGCCGGTATCCCGGCCCTGGCGGCGGAGGTGGACGGTGTCGCCCGCGCCCTGACACTGCCGGCCGCCCGCCTGCTGACACGGGGAACGCAGCGGCTGCTGATGCTGGAGGAAGTCGAGGCGCTGCGGGCCTCGACCATGCTGGTCGTGGATGCCTGCCGCCTGGTGGTGCATGCCGGCGGCACCTTGATTGCGCTGACCCGCCGCCCCGTACTGTTCACGCTGGCCCGTTCGCTGGCCGAGGCCTGGCCAGCCGACGTGTCGCGACGCACGCTGGTGGCCCGCGCCTTCCGCGCCAAGGACGCCGACGAGTCCCACCGGGCGCGCCTGCGGGTGGAAATCGGGCGGCTGCGGGCGTTGCTGCGGCCGCTGGCCCAGGTGCGGGCCACCAGGCAGGGGTTCGCCCTGCAGCCCCTGGAAGCGGCCGAGGTGGCGGTGCTGACCCTGCCGGAGGAGGATGCGCTGGCCACCGTCCTGGCCTTGCTGGCGGATGGCGAGCCATGGTCCAGTTCCGCCCTGGCCATGGCGCTGGGCGCCAGCCAGCGCACCGTCCAGCGCGCGCTGGAAACGCTGGCGGCAGCAGGCAAGGCGCAAGCCTTCGGCCAGGGCCGGGCGCGGCGCTGGACCACCCCGCCCCTGCCGGGATTCACGACGACCTTGTTACTCCCCACCTTCCTGCCGGGCGATTAGCGTGGGACGGACATCCGACGGAGGCGCCCCCCATGAAACGATCAGCCGCTGAAATCCTGCGCGAATACGGCCCCTTCCCCGACATCGACCGCGTGCATGGGGTGACCTATGACGGCCAGCAGGTCTGGTTCGCCGCCGGCGACCGGCTGAACGCCCTGGATCCGGAAGGCGGCGCCGTGCGGCGTTCCATCGAGGTCGCGGCCCACGCCGGCACGGCCTACGACGGCCGGCACCTGTACCAGATCGCCGAGGATCGCATCCAGAAGCTGGACCCCGCCACCGGCCGGGTGCTGTCCACCATCCCCGCCCCGGCCGGGGGTGCCGATTCCGGGCTGGCCTGGGCGGAGGGCACGCTGTGGGTCGGGGAATACCGCGCCCGCAAGATCCACCAGGTCGATCCCGACACGGGAGCCATCCTGCGTTCCATCGAGACCAACCGCTTCGTCACCGGCGTCACCTGGGTCGACGGGGAGCTGTGGCACGGCACCTGGGAAGGGGGCGAAAGCGACCTTCGCCACATCGACCCGCGCACCGGCACCGTCCTGGAGCAGCTGGACATGCCGGCCGGGACCGGCATATCCGGCCTGGAATCCGATGGCGGCGACCGCTTCTTCTGCGGCGGCGGCGACAGCGGCACGCTGCGCGCCGTCCGCCGGCCCCGACCTTAAGGCCGCTGCATCACCAAGGCCAGGCCGACAGCGCGCCGCCGCCATCGGCCGTTCCCGGCAGATCCGCCAGCATCAGCAGCAGCTGGTCGGCCGCCCGCAGGTCGGCGGTGTCCAGCCCTTCCTGGAAGCCGTCGCGCAGGGGCCGCAGCAGGGCCAGTGCCCGGGCCGGCTGGCCCTGGTCCATCCAAAGGCGGGCGAGGTCGATCGCAGCGCGCAATTCCCATGCCTTCGCCGCCTGCCGTCGGCTCCACGCCAGCGCGTCGTGCAGCAGCGCCTCCACCTCCGCCGGTTCGCGGTCGGCCAAGGTCCGCAGGACATTGGCCTTGACGCGCAGCAGCTCGGGCATGGTGAACAGTTCGCCGCTGGCCGTGCAGCGGTCGATGGCGGCGTCCACCAGGTCCAACGCCTCCCCCTGGCGGCCACTGAGCATGAGGCCCTGCGTCAGCGCCAGGCTGAAGGTGGTGGTCAGCAGCTCATACCGGGCGGCGCGCAGGCGGGCCAGGCTTTCCTCCAGCCAGTCCAGCGCGTCGCCGGCGCGGCCCTGCTGGACGGCCAGTTCCCCCCGCAGGCCGCCGCTGGCGGCGATGTACGGCCCCAGGGCGTTGACCTCGGCAGCGCGGGCGAAGTTGGCCAGGCTGACCTCCGCCTTCTCCAGATCGCCCGCCCACAGGTCGACCGACAGTGTCCACAGCAGAGCGATGCAGTGGGTGACCGCGTGCTCCAGTCCCGCCGCCTCGCGCACGGTGCGGGCGGCCACGGCCCGGGCCTGGTCGGCGTGGCCCATCAGCCACAGCGCGCGGGCCAGCGCGATACCCGAACGGTTGCGGTGGTCGAAGCCGTAGTAGATCGTTCGCCGCCGGTCGGACGGCATGCTCTGCCGGATGGAAAACTCCAGTTCCTGGCGCGCGCTGGCCTGATCCCCCGCCAGGTGGTGGGAGATGCCGGCCAGGGAGGCGGCGACGGCCGCCGCCTCCGGCACGTCGATCACCTCGGCCACCTTGACGGCCATTTCCGCCCAGCCATGGGCCGTCCCGTAGTCGCCGATCCTCTCATGGAAGATCTGCAGGCGTCCCAGCAGGCGCAGCTGGCTCCAGTGGTCGTCCAGGGCGATGGCCACCGTCAGCGCGCGGCGCAGCGCCGTCTCCGCCGCCTCGCTGTTGCCACGGGTGAACATCAGCGACAGGCCCAGCGCCGCCTGGATCTCCAGCTCCACCGCCGTGTCGCGGTGGCCGTCCAGGTGCGCCACGGCCCGCGCACACCAGTCACGGCATTCGACCAGCAGCGACATGTTGGTGAAAACCGACACACTCGCCGCCGTCAGGCGGACCGCCAGCACCAGATCGCCGTCGGCACCGAAACTCCAGTCGAGCGCGCTGCGGATGTTGCCCAGCTGGCGCGAGAAATAGTTCACCCGGTCCAGGCAGCGCCGGGTGGGAAAGCCGGCGGCCTCCAGTTCGGTCAGGAAAAAGGCCGCGTGCCGCCGGGCCATGGTGTGAAAGGCTCGCTGCCCCCGGGCCAGAAGCTTTTCCCGGGCGTAGGCGCGTGTCATTTCCAGCAGGCGGTAGGTGCCGGCATTGCTCAGCCGGTCGGGGGAGAGCAGCGACTTGGTGGTCAGCTCGTCCAAGGCGGCCAACGCCACGTCGGTCGGCATGTCCTCGTCCGTCACCACCTGCAGCGCCGCATCGATGGAAAACGGGCCCAGGAAGACCGACAGGCGTTCCAGGGTCAGGCGCTCCGCCTCCGGCAGAAGGTTGTAGCTCCAGTCCAGGGTCGCCTGCAGGGTCTGCTGGCGCGGCAAGGCGGTGCGGCGCCCGGCCCAGGCCAGGCTGAACCGTTCCCCCAGCAGCTGGGCCGTTGCCTCCAGCCCGTGGGCCGCCACCCGCACGGCCGTCAGTTCGATGGGCAGGGCCATGCCGTCCAGCCGGCCGCACATGTCGGATACCAGGCGGACGGCGTCGACATCGAAGCGCAACGCGCTGTTGCCCGCCGACGCGCGCTCCACGAACAGCGCCACCGCCGGATAGGCCAGCAGCGCGTCCAGCGACAGGCCCTCGGCCGCGGTGTCGGGATAGGCCAGCGAGCCCAGCCAGTGTACATGCTCCGCCCGCACGCGCAGCGGCTCGCGGCTGGTGGCAAGGATGCGGACCTGGGGGGCGGCGTCGATGAGGCGTTCCACCACCCGCGACACGGCGTCCACCAGATGCTCGCAATTGTCCAGGATCAGCAACAGGTGTTCCTGGCGGACATGACCCAGGACCACCGCCATGGGATCTTCGGACTGGACGAGCGTGCCCAACGCCGCCGCGATGGCGGAGGCCAGCAAGGCCGGATCCTCCAGGGTGCCCAGATCGACGAAGCGGACCTTGCCGGCGAAGTGGGGCATCAGCATGTGCCCCATCTCCACCGCCAGGGTGGTCTTGCCCACGCCGGCGGCGCCGACGATGGTGAAGAGCGGCGTTTCCGGCACACGGCCCGTCAGCAGTTGCACGTCCCCTTCCCGACCGAAGACCCGCGGCAGGCGGGCCGGCAGACGGCCGGCGGCCTCCATGGAATAGAGGCTGCCGTCACGGGGCGCCGGGGGGGCGACCGCCGGCGTTTCCGCCGCCGGAGCCACCCGCTGCAGGGCGGCGACGAAGGCGTAGCCCACCCCCACCTGGGTCGCGATGTAGCGGGCGCCGTTCTCGCCATCGCCCAGGAGCTTGCGCAGGCCCGCCATGTGGAAGCGCAGGCTGCCATCCTCCACCACCACGTCCGGCCAGACCCGCTTCAGCAGGTCACGCTTGGCCAGCACGCGGCCGGGCTGTTCCACCAGGGCGACCAGCAGGTCGAAGGTGCGGCCGCCGATCTCGACCGGGGCGCCGTCGCGGGTCAGCAGGCGCTCGCCCACGGTCAGGCGGAAGGGACCAAAGGTGACGGGGCCATCCAGGGACGAGACCTGGATCGGGGGAATTTGGGAAGAGGAAGACATGTCGTTCACAAACTGCCGCCTTTTCGCAGCGCGGTCGAGTCACAAGCCATCGCCCGGGCCACAGTGGGCAGGCTCCGGCCGGAGGCGCGCGGACATCGAGGACAAGTGTGTGGTGCTTTCATCCCTTCCCCGCAAGTTAGAGCACGTTAGACCCTGTGAGACATAGGAATTCGGACCTGCCCCCCGTATACAGCGGGCCCGGAACATGGTCAGTCTCCGCGATGCGAACGAACTGGTATTGCAAATTGGGAACCAATTCCCGCCTGGCGTTCTGGACCTCGTTCGCGGGGTTCAGCCTGGATGCCATGGACGTGCAGCTGTACGCCTTCATGCTGCCCGTCCTGGTGGCCTTGTGGCATTTGACCCATGCGCAGGCCGGCCTGCTGGCCACAGTCACCCTGGTCTCTTCCGCCGCCGGTGGTTGGATCGCGGGGATGCTGGCCGACCGGCTGGGCCGCGTCCGGTTGCTGAAGATCACCATCCTGGGCCTGGCCATCTCCACCTGCTTCTGCGGCCTGGTCGACGGCTACGTGTCATTCCTGGCGGCACGGGCGTTCCAGGGGCTGTGCTTCGGCAGCGAATGGACGGTGGGCGCCGTCCTGGTGGCGGAGGCCGCGGCCCCCGAATTCCGGGGCCGTATGGTGGGTGCCGCGCAGAGCGCCTGGCCGGTGGGCTGGGGCCTGGCCGCCGCCAGCGCCACCCTGATCCCCGCGCTGCTGCCGCCGGACTGGGGGTGGCGGGCGCCCTTCATGATCGGGCTGCCGCCGGCCCTTCTGGTGTTTATCTACCGCACGCGCATGAGCGAAACCGAGGCCTTCCTGCAATTGACGCGCGCCCGGCCCGCGTGGAACGGCATCTTCGCCGCCCCCGTGCTGCCCTCCACCCTCAAGGGCTGCCTGCTGACCACCGGCATGCACGGCGGCTATTGGGCCATCGCCACCTGGTGGCCGGCCATGCTGAAGGCGGAGCGGGGGTTTTCCACCGCCACCGCCAGCCTGTATTTCGGCGCGCTGGTGGCCGGGTCCTTCCTGGGCTACGCCTTCGGCGCCTGGCTGGGCGACCGCAAAGGCCGGCGGGAGACGCTGGCCAGTTTCGCCCTGGGCGCCACCCTGCTGCTGCTGGCCTGCACGCTTTATCCCGTGTCCGGCCAGGCGCTGTTGCTGTTGAGCTTCCCGCTGGGCTTCTTCGCGCTGGGCATGTTCAGCGTCATCGGCGCCATCCTGGCGGAGCTATATCCGACCGCTCTGCGCGGGTCCGGCCTGGGCTTCTGCTATAATTTCGGGCGGGGCATGGCGGGCATCACGCCCTTGCTGATCGGTGGCAGCATCCTGGGCCTGGGGCTCCGCCACGCCATCGGCCTGTACGCCACCGCCGCCTATGCCCTGGTGGTGGTGGCCGCCTTCCTGCTGCCCGAGACGCGGGGGCAAGAGCTAAGGAGCGCGCCGGTGGAAAGCTAGGACGGCGGCAAAACCCCAAGCCTTACAGTCCCAGTTCCGAAAGCGAGGGGTGGTCGGCGGGGCGGACACCCAGGCGCCAGCGCAGCATACGCTCGTGTTCCTGTATGGGATGCTCGTTCACGCTGGTCAGGCGACGGCAGATCAGGCCGGTTTCGTCATACTGCCATGCCTCGTTGCCGTAGGAGCGGAACCAGGTGCCGCTGTCGTTGCGGAACTCGCTGGCGAAGCGGACGGCGACGCGGGCGCCATGTGACGCCCATAATTCCTTGATGGTCCGCATCTCGATCTCGCGGCGCCATTTGCGGGTGACGAAGGTCCGGATCTGCTCCCGCCCCCACAGGAAGTCGGCGCGGCTGCGCCAGTGGCAGTCTATGCGGTGGCTGAGGACCACGGCATCGAGATCGCGCAGGTTCCAGCCATCCTCCGCCGTCCGCACCCGTTCGATCAGGCTGGGGTCCAGAACCGGCGCCGCGTTATGCGTGGTCATGAGATGTCCTTAAATTCAAAGACGGCGACGCGGCCGCATCAGGGCGCATACCGGGTGAAGACATAATCCCGGTCCGCCACCAGCGCCTGGTGGCAGCCCCAGCAGGTCTCATGCTGGGCCTGGTCGGCCGGCTTGCCGTTGACGAAGCGGCCGAAGCCCCAGCCGCCGGTGGCGGCGTAGCGCTTGCTGTCCTTGACCATGATCTGCACCGTGGTCGACGCCCCGGGGACGGAGGCGGTGGCGAATTCCGGCGACTGGGTATGCTTCCAAGCCAGCTTCACCAGGACGGTGCCGTCCGGGAACGGCAGCGTGCCCGCCTGGTAGGCCTTGATGGCCGTGGTGTTGCCCACGATGGCGCGCAGCTCATCCAAGGGCGCCGCCTCCTGCGCCGGCGCCACCAGCTGCCAGGCGCGATATCCCTCGGGGATGGTCACGCCATAGAGGGGGGAAGCGGCCCCGGAAGGCGCGCCATCCTGCGCCCCTTCGGCCGACGCCCCCGTCGGCGCCAAGGGCAGGGCCGTGGCGGCTAGCGTGCCAGCCACCAGCAGCGCGCTTGTGAACAGTCGCATGGCGCGTCCCTCACATCTTGTCGGCATCGATGACGGCGCGGACGAAGTCGTCGGGCGCCTCCTGCGGCAGGTTGTGCCCGATGCCGCCGGTCACCAGGCGATGGGCGTACTTGCCGGTGAACTTCTTGGCGTAGGCCGCCGGCTCCGGATGCGGGGCGCCGTTGGCATCGCCTTCCATGGTGATGGTGGGGACGCCGATGGCGGGCGCCTGGGCCAGCCGCTTCTCCAGCTCATCGAACTGCGCCTCGCCTTCCGCCAGGCCCAGGCGCCAACGGTAGTTGTGGATGACGATGTCGACATGGTCCGGATTGTCGAAGGACGCCGCCGAGCGATCGAAGGTGGCATCGTCGAAGCCCCACTTCGGCGAGGCCAGGCGCCAGATCAGCTTGGAAAACTCATGGGTGTTGGCGGCATAGCCGGCCCGGCCGCGCTCGGTGGCGAAATAGAACTGGTACCACCACTGCAGCTCCGCCGCCGGCGGCAGCGGGGCCTTGCCGGCCGCCTGGCTGCCGATGAGATAGCCGCTGACCGACACCATGGCCTTGCAGCGCTCCGGCCACAGCGCGGCCAGGATGTTGACGGTACGCGCGCCCCAGTCGAAGCCGGCGACCACCGCCTGGCGGATGTTCAGCGCGTCCATGAAGGCGATGGCGTCCACAGCCAGGGCCGCCTGCTCGCCATTGCGCATCGCGTTGGCGTCACGCAGGCGCGTCGTACCATAGCCGCGCAGGTGGGGCACGATCACGCGATAGCCGGCGGCGGCCAGCTTGGGTGCCACCTCCGCATAGGCGTGGATGTCATAGGGCCAGCCGTGGAACAGCAGCACCGGCTTGCCATCGGCGGGCCCGATGTCGGCATAGCCCACGGTCAGGGGCCCGGCGTCGATCCGCTTCAGCGACGCGAAGGGATCGGCGCCGCCGGCCGCCGGCTTGCCGGTGGGCGTGGCGGCCGCCGCGCGGGCGGACGCCATGCCCCCGAAGGTGGCGGCCACGGCCGCCGCGGCGCTGGCCCCCAGCAGCTCACGCCGCCGCAGGTCGATCTTGTCGAAGGGGTTCGTGAGGTTCATGACCCAATCACCTTTGATCCGGCGGGGGGAGTGCCGTCCCGCCCGCGTTGCGTTTTCGTCAGGGCTCAGAATAACGATCGGTGCCGGACAGGCCCGTTATGCGTCGTGAGGCCTTATGAGCCGGCCGCCGGCCAGGGGCTTGCGCTGACGGCTTTAAGCTCCAGATGCGCCTCGATGCCGAAGACGCCATATTCCCGACCGACGCCGGACTGCTTGAAGCCGCCGAAGGGGGCCAGCGGTTCATGCGTCAGGCCGTTGATGGCCACGCGGCCGGCGTCCAGACGGTCGGCGATGGCGCGCGCCCTGGTCATGTCCTGGCCGATGAGGTAGGCGTGCAGGCCATAAGGCGTGTCGTTGGCGATGGCCACGGCGTGGTCATCATCGTCATAGGCGATGACGCACAGCACGGGGCCGAAGATTTCCTCCCGCGCGATGGTCATGCTGTTGGTCACGTCGGCGAAGATGGTGGGCTGGACGAAATAGCCGCGCGTGATGCCTTCCGGCCGGCCGGGACCGCCGGTGATCAGCCGTGCCCCCTCCTCCAGCCCCTTGCGGATATAGGCCTGGACGCGATCGTACTGGCGGTGGTTCACCAGGGGCCCCAGGGTGGTGCGGGCGATCCGGGGGTCACCGGGCACAACGTCCCGCACCGCGCCCCGGAGCGCCTGGCAAAAGGCGTCCACGCGGGCACGGGGCACCAGGATACGGGTGCCGGCGATGCAGGCCTGGCCGTTGTTGGCATAGCCGATGGACAGGGCCAGCGCCGCCGCCTTGGCCAGGTCGGCGTCGTCCATCACGATGGTCGGGGATTTGCCGCCCAGTTCCAAGGTCACGCGGGCCATGCGCTCCGCCGCCGTGCGCAGGATGGACTTGCCGACCGGCGTGGATCCGGTGAAGGAGATTTTACGGACGTCCGGATGGGCGACCAGGGCATGACCCGCCGTCGTGCCCCGGCCGTTGACCACGTTGATGACCCCGATCGGGGCGCCGGCCGCGTGCAGGCACTCGGTGAACAGCTGGACCTGCCAGGCGCTGTACTCGCTGGGCTTGACCACCACCGGGCAGCCGGCCGCCAGTGCCCCCGCCATTTTCACGCTGATGGCGTTGTAGACGCTGTTCCAGGGCACGATGTGCGCAGCCACGCCCACCGCCTGGGCCACCACCTTCACCTCATTGATGCGGCGGGTGAAGGCATAGTCCTCCAGCAGCGTGGCGGCGGCCAGGAAATTGTTCGCCGCCAGGCCGGCACGCCAGCGCGCCTGCTCGATGGGACCGCCATATTCCAGGATGGTGGCCTCGGTCAGGTCGTCGGCGCGGCGCCGCACAGCCTCCGCCAGGGCGTTCAGCAGGTCGATGCGTTCCTGCCGGCCGCTGCGCGACCAGGTGGGGAAGGCCCCGGCGGCGCTGGCCACCGCCCGCCGGGCATCCTCCTCATCCGCCAGGACCAGAACGCCCATCGGCGCCTCGGTCGTGGGATTGAGCAACAGCAGTTCCTCGCGGCCGTGGGTCGTCTGGAACGCGCCGCCGATATAGACTGTGTCGATGCGGTACATGGACCTTCCCCCCTTTCCTGCGATCAGGGCGCCGGGCTGGCGGCGGCCTTCTCAATCAGGGCGGCGACGGTGCCGGGATGCGACACCATCACGACGTGGGAGCCGCCCTTGACCACCACCGTCCCGTGGGAATGCGCCCGCTCGGCCATGAAGGCCAGGGCCTGGGGCGGGATGTTCCTGTCCTGGTCGCCATAGACGAACCAGGACGGAACATGGTGCCAGGCGCCTTCACCCGACGCCTCGCCCAAGGCGGCCTGGGCGATGGGGCGTTGCGTCACCGCCATCAGTTTGGCCTCGGCAGCCGGCACGTCGGCGGCGAACTGGTCGGGGAAGCGTTCCTGTTGGATGTAGAGGTCCTTGCCCCCATCCGACAGGGTCACGGCCGGGGCCAGTGTGGGGGCCAGCGTGCTGCCGGGGAACTTGCCGCTGAGGCCGGCCGCCGTCTCCCCCGCCTCGGGCGCGAAGGCGGCGACGAACACCAGGGACCGCACGTTGGCCTTGCCGTTGGCCGCCTCGCTGATGACGGAACCGCCATAGGAATGGCCGACCAGCACCACCGGCCCCGGGATGCTGGCCACGACGTCGGCCACGGCGGCGGCATCGCTTTTAACACCGCGCAGCGGGTTGGCGGCGGCCACCGCCGGATAGCCGTCCTTTTCCAGGATGCGGATGACACCGTTCCAGCTGGACGCGTCGGCGAAGGCGCCGTGCACTAGGACGATGGTGGGCTTCGGGGGCTTGGCGACCGTTTCGGCGGCGGCGACGCCGGCCGTCAGCAGCGCCACCGTGGTGGCGGCGGCGAAGAGTTTCTTCATGATCATTTCCTTGGGAGGGAGAGGACCGCTCAGCGCAGTGAGCGGAAGGCGGCACGCACCTCGGCCGTGAACAGCTCGGGCTGTTCCCACGAGGCGAAATGGCCGCCGTTGCTGGCCTCGCTGAAGTAGACCAGGTTGTGGTAGCAGCGTTCCGCCCAGGTCTTGGGCGCGCGGTAAATCTCACCGGGGAAGACGGTGACGGCGACCGGCAGCGTCTTGATGTCGAAGGCGTTGAAGTTGTTGGAGTGGTCTTCCCAATAGATGCGCGCGGCCGAGGCCCCGGTGCGGGTCAGCCAGTAGAGGGAGATGTCGTCCAGCATCTCCTCCCGCGTCAGCACGCGTTCCGGCTGACCGCCGCTGTAGGTCCAGGTCGCGAACTTGTCGTACATCCAGGCGGCCAGGCCGGCCGGGCTGTCCAGCAGGGAATAGCCGATGGTCTGCGGCCGCGTGACCATCATGTCGGCGTAGCCAGAGCTGTCGCGGTAGAAGGTTTCCAGCGCGTCGAAGGCCGCCCGCTCCTGGGGCGTGAGCGTGGCCGGGGCCGGGCCGCCGGCCTTCAGGATGGCCGCGATCTCCTTCGGCACCGTGGCCGGCATGTTGAGATGGATGGCCATCAGGCCGGGCACGTCTTGCCGCGCCATGCGCTGCGAAATGACCGAGCCGCAGTCGCCGCCCTGGGAAACGTAACGCTCATAGCCCAGGCGACGCATCAACGTGCCCCAGGCGCGGCCGACATGGTCGGACCCCCAGCCCTTGGCCGAGGGTTTGCCCGAAAAGCCGAAGCCGGGAATGGAGGGGATGACCAGGTGAAAGGCGTCGTCGGCGCTGCCGCCGTGAGCCGTGGGGTTGGTCAGCGGGTCGATGACCTTCAGGAATTCCAGGATGGACCCCGGCCAGCCATGGGTCATGATCATGGGCAGGGCCTTGGGGTGCCGGGACTTCACATGGATGAAATGGATGTCCAGCCCGTCGATCTCGGTCATGAACATGGGCAGCGCGTTCAGCTTGGCCTCAAGCTTGCGCCAATCGTAATCCGTGCCCCAGGTGCGCAGCAGCGACTGCATGGTGGCCAGCCGGACCCCCTGGCTGTCGTCGGGCACGGTCTCGGCCTCGGGCCAGATGGTGGCGTTGACGCGGCGGCGCATCTCGGCCAGCGCCTCATCCGGGATTTGGACCGTGAACGGGCGGATGGCCCCGTCGCCGGTGGCGGCCCGCACCGCGCCGGGCAGGGCGCCGAGGGCGCCGGCCGCCGCCGTGGCGGCCAGGAAATGACGGCGTGTCGCCGGGGGGAAATTCATCGATCGCTTCCCTTTTCCGCAGAGGATAGTCCCACGGCGAAATCAGTAAGCGAGAGACGGGCGCCCGGCCCGTTATGGCTTGTGATGCGGCATTGGCGGCTGTCAGCCGCGCCCCCGGTTTAGCCGCCACACCGGCGGACGGGCGTCATTCGCAGCGCAGGTCGCTCATGAACTCATAGCGGTCGCCGCGATAGGCCGAACGCGTGAATTCGACCGGCGTGCCATCCCCCAGGCAGGTGACGCGCTCGATGCGCAGCACCTCGGCATTCTCCCTGACGGAGAAGATGCCGGCCTCCGTCGGCGTGGCGAGCGAGGCGCGGATGCGCTGCTGGCCCTTCACCGGACGATAGCCGTGGGTGCCCAGGGCCTCGTACAGGGAATCGCCCAGTTCCTCCAGCGCCGGCAGGAAGCGCGCCGGCACCACCGCATGCTCTATGGCCAGCGGTTCCCCATCCGACAGGCGGATGCGGCTCAGCCGCGCCACCTTGGTCACCACGGGGATCTCCAGCATGGCCGCCTCATCCTCCGTGGGGCTGGCGTAGGCCTTCATCATCCAGATGACGCCGGGCTTGTCGCCGCGCCGGCGGGCATCGTCGCTGAAGCCGCTGAGGAAGGCCGGGGCCTCTATCCGCGGCGCCACGAAGGTGCCCGACCCGTGCTTGCGGAACAGCAGCCCTTCCTCAATCAGCTTGTCGATGGCCTTGCGGATCGTCACCCGCGACATGCCGGTCAGGTCGCTGAGATTGCGTTCCGACGGCAGGGCGTTGCCGGGGTCGATACCGCCCGAGGCGATCTGTTCCCGCAGTTTCCGCGCGAGCTGCAAATAGATCGGGGTGCTGTCGTCGGGCTGGGGGGCCAATTTATCGCGCATCGGGATCACATATCGCAAAAATGGAGAGATTAAACGTCAAAGGGGGCCGTGGGCCAAGGCCGACTTCAGGTCTTTGGGATACAGCGTCAAGAGTGCGTCGGCCTCCGCAGGGGGGCGGCCCGAAGCGACAAGGACGGCCTTGCGGATGTTATAGTCCGAAACCTTCAGCGCGTCCTCCGCCTCTACTTCGGAGGCACCCGTCAATTCCTGTACGATACCGCAGGCACGGCGCGCCAGCTTTTCGTTGGAAACGCGCATGTCCACCATCAGGCCGCGGTAGACCAGTCCTAATCTTAGCATCATTGTCGTGGATAAAAGATTAAGGACGACTTTCTGCGCCGTGCCCGCCTTCATGCGGGTGGAACCGGCGATGGGCTCGCCCCCCGTCTCCGCCAGGATGGGGTGGTCGCTGGCGTTCAACAGGATGCTGCCGGGGTTGTTGGCAATGCCGATGGTCAGGGCGCCGGCCGCCCGCGCCGCCGCTATGCCCGCCACGGTGAAGGGCGTGCGGCCGCTGGCGGCCACGCCGATGGCGACATCGCTGGGGCCCAGGGCCGCCGCGGCGATCTGGGCGCGGGCGTCGGCCTCATCATCCTCCGCCCCTTCCACGCTTTCCGTCACGGCCAAGGTGCCGCCCGCCAGCACGAACACCAGACGGTCGGCCGGCCAATTGTAGGTGGGGGTCAGTTCCACGCCGTCCTGCACCGCGATGCGGCCGGAGGTGCCGGCACCCATGTAGACGATGCGCCCACCGTCACGCAGCCGCTCGGCCGCCGCCTCGCTGGCGGCGGCGATGCGATCCAGCTGACCGTAAACGGAGGACACGGCGGCGAGCTGCCCCTCCAGCATCGCCTCCAGCGCGACCTTGGTCGGCCATTCGGCGATCTCGACGAAGCGTCGGCCGTAGGTTTCGGTGGACATTCAAATCTCCTGAAGGCGCGCGCGCCGCGCGGCGCCATCCGTCTGGCGGACGGCGCGCCCGCACGCGCATATGGCGAAGGCGGCCAGCGTTCCCACGCACAGCTGCCACGGAAAGGCGAGGTTCTGGAGGCCCGCCGGCAGGGACAGGGCCCGGGCCACGGCCGGCTGCAGGGCCAGCACGACGAGGAAGCCGCCGGCCAGCGCCACCATGACCGAGACGCTGGAGCCCCGGTTGGTGAACAGGGCGGTGAAGTAGACACCCAGCAGCCCGGCATAGGCGAAGTTCATGACCGACAGCACGAAGTCCAGCAGCGGCGCCCGGGTGTAGTGCTGCCAGTAGTAGGAGCCGATGGCCATGACCAGGGTGGCGGCGCTGACCGCCGCCATGCCGAAGCGGCCCGCCATGACGTAATGGTGTTCACCCACCTGGTGCCGGGCGGCGTGCCAGGGGCGGTAGAAATCCTGGATCAGCACCGACGACATGGCGTTCAGCGCCGACATGGTGGTGCCCACCGCCGTGGCGATGACGCCGATGGCCATCATGCCGCGGATGCCGGCCGGCGCCTCCGTCAGGATGAAGTGCATGAGGACGGTGATGTCCTCACCCTGGAAGGCGCGGGCGGGGCCGGCGCCGGCCGCCGCGGGCCCGCGATAGAACAGGTAGAGCAGGCTGCCGATGGCGATGAACAGCCAGACGATGGGGATGGCGGCGGCGATGGACAGGTACAGGCCCTTGGCACTGGTGCGCGCGTCACGGCAGGCCAGCAGGCGCTGCGTCGTGTCCTGGTCCAGCGCGTAGTTGCCGATGAACAGCAGCACGATGCCGGTCAGCGACGCCCACAGGCTGAACGGGGCGGAGAGGCTGGCCGTCAGGTCGAACAGGCGCAGCTTGTCATGCCCCCCCTGGGCCCCATCCGGGGCCGCCGACAGGGTTTGGATCATGTCGCCCAGCGGCATGTCCAGGCGGTGCAGCAGCAGCAGCGTGATGCCGATGGCGGCGCCGACATAGACGATGAACTGCAGCAGGTCGATCCAGACGATGGCCTTCAGCCCCTTGTGGAAGGCGAAAAGGAAGGACGCCAGGATGAGGAAGGCGGACGCGACGGAAACGTTGGCCGCCGTGACGGTGCCAAAGATGATCATGGCCACGGCGATGGCCGCCAGATACAGGCGGGCGCCACCGGCGATGATGCGGCCCACCAGGAACATGCCGCCCGCCGCCTTCATGGCCGATGGCCCGAAGCGCTGGCCCAGCAGCTCATACACCGTGGTGACGTTGTTGGCGTAGAAGCGGGGGATGAAGACGTGGGCGACGATCACCACCGCCAGGAAGGCGCCGAGGAAAGTGCTGAGATAGGTGAAATCACCGCGATAACCGAAGTCGGGGCCGCCCAGGAAGGTGGCGGCGGACTGGGTGGTGGCCAGGACCGAGATGGCGGCCAGCCAGGCCGGAACCTGTCCCGACGCCAGGAAATAATCCCGGGCGTCGCCGCTGTCCTGCCGGTTGACGGCGTAGCCCACGCCGGCGACTGCCAGGAAATACAGGCCCACGACCGCCCAGTCCAAGCCGGAGAAAGCGCCACTCATACCACCCCCAAAACCTTTTCCCCCGATGCGGGAGACCCTTCGATTTGCGGCCGCCGGCGGGCACCACCTGATGGCGATGCCCGCCAACTTCCCCTTACTGGCGGAACGTCAGCGCGATGGAAAACACGCGGCCCTCGACATTGTAGGTGTCGGGGAAGGTGTTGAACACGCCGCCGGCGACGAAGGGCGGGTCCTTGTCCAGGATGTTCTGAATGCCGCCGGACACCGAGATGTCCTTGGTCAGCTTGTACGAGCCCGTCAGGTCGAAGTAGTTCTGCGCCGCGATGGTGCCGTTCTGCCCCGGGGCGCTGTTGCGCACCGAGCCGATGCGCGTCCAGGCCAGGCGGACCATGGCGTCATCGAACAGCCAGCTGACGCTGGCGTTGTGGCGGTAGTCCGGCTGCACCAGCGTGGTGCCGTCGCTGGAACAGGTGGCACCGTAGGTGCCGGCGCATTCCAAGGTGGCCACGGCGGCGTTGGGCTGGAACAGGTATGTGGAGACGATATTGGCCTGGTAGGCGAACTGCAGGCCTGCACCAGGCAGCCAGTCCGGCTCCACGAAATAGGTCATGCCGATGTCGAAACCCTTCTGATCCAGCAGGCCCAGGTTCTGGTTGTTGACGTAGGCGTTCGCCAGGTGGCCGTTGGCCGGGTTGCGCGACACCAGCTTGCACAGCGGGTTGTTGGCCGTCGGGTTGGTGATGTAGCAGCTGGTCAGGGCGTTGACCGGCTGGATGACGCCGATCGCCCCGGTCAGGTTCAGCTGGTAATAGTCCACCGTGATGTTCAGGTGGGGGATGAAGGTGGGGGTGATGACCGCCCCGATGGTCTTGGTCTGGCCGGTTTCCGGCTGGATGTTGGCGTTGCCGCCGTAGAAGTACTGGCCCTCAAGGTACGACGGCGCGAAGGAATTGGTCGAACCCACCGCCGGCGCGCCGAAGCGGGCGCACTGGGCGGCGTTGCCGGTGCCCAGCACGCAAGGATCGCCGGCGTAGCGGGGCGCCAGGCGGGCCACCGTCACCAGGTTGTTGAATGGCAGGGACGAGGTGGCGGCCGCGTATTCGCTGAAGTTCGGCGTGCGGATGACGCGCTGCATGGTGCCGCGGAAGCGAATGTTGTCATCCACCGTCCAGGTGAATTCGCCCTTGGGCGTGCCGTCGGCCCCCCACAGCGAGTATTCGGAGTAGCGGTAGGCGCCGCCGACGTCGAAGCCCTTGATCAGCGGCAGGTCCTTCAAGACCGGCACCAGCAATTCGCCGTAGATTTCCTTCACATCGAAGCTGCCGCTGTAGGCGGCCTGCACACCCTGGCGGAAGGTGTTGCCCGTCAGCAGGGCGGAATCCTGCGTGTAGTTGCCGGTCTCGTTGCGGTACTCATAGCCCAGCGAGAAGCCCACCGGGCCCGCCGGCAGGGAGAACAGGTCGGCCGAGGTGCCGCTCAACACGCCGGAGCCGATCAGCTGCTCGCGGGTGCGATGGAAGGCGTCGAAGGTCAGGCCCAGCTGCTTCACGCTGGACTGGTTGGGGCCGAAGAAGTCGATGGTATTGGCCAGCGAGGCGACGTTGTTCACGCCGGCGGCGCTGGTGACCAGGCCGTCGCCGGTGATGGGCGAATCTTCGGTGGAACGGCCGTACTGCACATAGGCGTCCCATTTGATGTTCTTGGTGATGTCACCGCGCAAACCGGTCTGGATCTGCTCCGTCTCGCGGTCGGTGTGATAGGTGATCAGGCCCAGCTCGGCCAGCGACCGGGTGATGCGCATCTGCGCCGTGCCGTTGACGAAGGTCAGCTGGTTGGCGATCTGCGGCGTCAGGAAGGGGTTGTTCTGGCTGATGGAAACGACCTGGTCGATGGACGGCGGATTGGGGCCGGGCGTGCCCGACTCCTCCGTCTTCGCGCGGGTGTACATGGCGCGGCCGTAGAGTTCGACATTGTCGAACAGGTCATAGTGGTAAAGCGCGGTGGCGTTGTAGCGGTTCAGCGGCTCGATCAGCGGGTATTCGCTGCTGATGTTCGAGGTGGCGGACGGGCTGGTGGTGAACTGGCCGCCGCTGTCGAAACCGAATTTGCGCCCGCTGGCCACATCGGTGAAGACGCCGCCCACGTTGGGAATGGTGCTGGCGGGGGTCAGCGCCCATTTGCGCGACCCGGAATCCACCTCATCCCGCTTGGTGTAGTTCAAGGCGACGACGACATGGCCGCGCCCGTTGTTGATGTTGCCGCCGAAGGTCAGATCGGCACCATATTCGGAGCCGCCATGCTGGGCGCTGCGGTCCGTGACCGTGCCCTCGATCCCCTCGAAATCCCGATCCAGGATGAAGTTCACCACGCCGGCCACGGCGTCGGCGCCGTAGACCGCCGCCGCACCGCCCGTCAGCACGTCCACCCGCTTGATCAGCGCCACCGGGATGCTGCCGACATCGACGGAATTGCGGAAGCTGAACGGCGTGGCACGGGTGCCATCGATCAGCACCAGCGACCGGCTCTGCCCGAAGTTGCGCAGGTCGAAGACCTGGGCGCCGAAGGCATCGCTGCCCTGGGAGGAGGCGCGCACGCCACCCGCCAGCTGCGGCAGCTTGGTCGAGAAATCCTGCACGGTCAGCGCCTGCTGCAGGCGAATGTCCTCGGATGAGGTCGAGGCCACCGGGCTGGCCGCCGTCAGGCTGGGCCGGGGAATGCGCGTGCCCGTCACCACGATCTCTTCCAGGCCGGAATCCGCCGGTTCGGCGCCGGCCGAGGCGGCGGTTTGCGCGTAGGCGTTGCCGGCCAGCGCCGGCAGGAAAAGCAACGGTGCCGCCAGCGCGGCACGCCAATGTTTGTTCCGCATGCTCCAAGCCCCCCTGTTTTTTGATGGTCAGATACCACTTTGCGATATCTGCCTGGCTATTTAATACCAATTAGAACCATCAACCGTCAACCGTCGTTTACAGTTTTCCGACAAACCGCAAATGGCGTTGATATACTTGCGAATTTAGCTGGGTCTGGGGAGATAGCGCCGCCCACTGGACCTGAGTGGTCTACCCACGGGCATGCCGGGCCACGCGCCCTCCGGTCAGGGGCCGGGGCACGCCGGTGGTCAGCGGAAAGCTGATGGGCAAGCCGGCCAGGACACGGGCGGCGAGATAGGCGAAGCATTCCGCCTCCACCGCGTCGCCGCGCCAGCCGACCGCCTCGGCCGGTACGACCTCCACCCGGGCGCGCTCGGCCAGGGCCGCCATGATGGCGGGGTTCTTGCGGCCGCCGCCACAGACGATCAGACGCGCCGGACGGACGGGCAGCAGGTCCAGCCCCCGCCCGACCGCGCCGGCGGTGAAGGCGGTCAGGGTCGCGGCACCATCCGCCAGCCCCAGGCCGGCGGCCATGTCGGCGGTGAAGTCATAGCGGTCGAGCGACTTCGGATAAGGCGCCGTCAGGTAGGGGTGGGCCAACAGGCGGGCCAAGCGCGGCTCGTCCACGCGGCCAGACTTGGCCATGGCGCCATCCCGGTCCATCTCCCCCGCGCCATGGCGCCTGATCCAGTCGTTGATGGGGCCGTTGGCGGGCCCGGTGTCGAAGGCCACGAACCGATCGCGCCCATCCCACCAGGTGATGTTGCCCACCCCGCCCAGGTTCAGGACCGCCACCTTCGGGCCGGTGGGCAGCCCCCGCAGCAGCGCCACGTGGTAACTGGCCGAGAGGGGCGCCCCCTGGCCGCCGGCACGCACATCGGCGGTGCGGAAATCATAAACGACATCGATGCCCAATTGATCGGCCATCAGTTGGCCGTCGGCCAATTGGCGGGTGTCGCCGACGCGGCCGGGCACGGGCGCCCGATGCAGCACCGTCTGGCCGTGGAAGCCGATGGCGGCCACCTCATCCGCCGCGATGCCGTTGTCGGCCAGGAACCGGGCCACCGCGTCCGCCTGGGCGCGCGACAGTCGCCGTTCGGCCTCGGCGAAAATTTCCGGATCCGGTCCTTGGAACTGCCAGGCCAAGGCCCGGGCCACCGCGTCGGCCAGCAGGGCGCGCACATCCGCCGGATAGGGCGCCAAGGTCCACGGCCCAAACTCCAGCACCTCGACGCCATCAGTGCGGACGGCCGCGATATCGATCATCCCATCCAGCACCGTGCCCGTCATCAGGCCGATGGCCCATTTCGCCCGCATCGTCTTCTCCAGTCCTTTTTCTTCAATACCACTTGGATCGCACGGCGCCGGAAGCGGCGCACGCGATTGGGGCCGGCGCTTCCACCAGCTTGAAGCCATGCCATTGATGGAATAGCGCGCCCATGCGCCAAGGTGGCACCCCGCCCCGGCCGCTTTTCGCTCAGCGCACGTATACCAGATCAATACCACAAAGACATCATGAAACTGATAAGGTCAGCCCACCGGCCGCCCGGCCAGGGCCAGGGCGCCCGCCACGGCGTCGCCCAGCGTGGGTGACAGGCGGCGGCGCACATCGGGCGCCAGCCAGGCCGAGAGGACGGTGGCCAGGCCGCCGATCAGGCTGACCCTGGGCGCCCCCGCCGACAGCAGCGCGCGCACCAGGTCGTTCACATGCTCCGCCGCGTTCTGGACGACATGGCGGGCCACGGCGTCGCCCTGGTCGGCCTGGCGCACCACCAGGGGGGCGAAGGTGGCATAGTCGGTGGCGGTGGCCGCGTCCATCCAGCCCACCACCGCCATGGGGTCGTCGTGGAAGCGGGCCATCAGCTCCCGCGTCAGGGCGCTGCCCGTCTCCCGCCCGTCATGGGCGCGCAGGGCGTGGCGCAGGGCGCGCAGGCCGAGATAGGCGCCGCTGCCCTCATCGGAGATGGGGAAGCCATAGCCGCCGAACCGCACCTCCCGCCCCGCGACACGGCCAATGGCGCAGGACCCGGTGCCGACGATGACGATGCCGCCATCGTGGCCGCCGTGGGCGCCCAGGCAGGCGATCATCGCGTCGCTGGTGAAGGCCAGGCTGCCGTAGGGGTGCGGCATGGCTTCCAGGCCCGCGCGGGCGCCAGGGCGGCCGATCCCGGCCACGCCGACGCCGGCATGGACACGGCCCCAGTGCCGCTCATCCAACCCAGCCTCTTTCAGGGCGTGCCCCGCCGCCGTCTGGATGGCCCGCCACGACGCCTCGACGCCGAAGCGGGTGGCGGCGGGGCCGGAGATGCCCTGGCCAAGGACGGCGCCGGCCGCGTCCTCCAACCGCGCCCGGCAGCCGGTGCCCCCGCCATCCACCCCCAGGTACAGCGCGTCGCCCATCAGCCGGGAACCCGCTCGATGTCGGCGCCGCAGCGCACCAGCTTGCGCGCCAGATCCTCATAGCCGCGATCCAGGTGGTAGATGCGGTTGACCACCGTCTCCCCCTCCGCCACCAGGCCCGCCAGGATGAGGCAGACGGAGGCGCGCAGATCCGTCGCCATGACCGGGGCGCCGCGCAGCCGTGGCACCCCGCGCACCAGCACGGTGGTGCCGCGCAGGGTGAGGTCGGCGCCCAGCCGCGCCAGTTCAGGCACGTGCATGAAGCGGTTCTCGAAGATGGTCTCGCGGATGACCGCGGCCCCCTCCGCCACCGACATCAGGGCCATGAACTGGGCCTGAAGATCGGTCGGGAAGCCGGGGAAGGGTTCGGTGGAAATGTCGATGGCGCGCAAGACGCCGGCGCGTTCCACCATCAGCCCCCGGTCGGTGGGGTAGACGCTGGCCCCCACCCGCTCAAGGATCTGGCATTGGGCGGCCATATGTTCCAGGCGCGCGCCGATCAATTCCAGCCGGCCGCCGGTGATGGCGGCGGCCACGGCATAGGTGCCGGCCTCGATACGGTCGGGGATCAGGCTGTGTGTGGCCGGGCGGAAGGCGGTGGGGCCTTGGATGAGGATGCGCGCCGTGCCCGCCCCCTCGATGCGCGCGCCCATGGCCGCCAGGCAGGCGGCCAGGTCGGCCACCTCCGGCTCCCGCGCGGCGTTCAGGATTTCCGTCTCTCCCCGTGCCGCCACCGCCGCCATCAGCGCCGTCTCCGTGGCGCCGACGGAGGGCATGGCCAGGACGATGCGGCCGCCGGTCAACCCACCCTTGGGGGCCTGCGCGGTGACATAACCGCCATCGACCTCCACCTCCGCCCCCAGGGCGCGCAAGGCCTTCAGATGCAGGTCGATCGGCCGGGCACCGATGGCGCAGCCACCGGGCAAAGAGACGCGGGCGGCACCGAAACGCGCCAGCAGCGGCCCCAGCACCAGCGCCGTAGCCCGGGCGCGCCGCACCGTGTCGTAATGCGCCTCGGCATTGACGGCGGCGCCGGCGTCCAGGGTCACCTGATGCGCCTGCCCGCCCGCCACCCGGACGCCATAGCCGCGCGCCAGGGCCAGCATGGTTTCCACATCGGTGATGGCCGGCAGGTTGGCCAGGGTCAGGGGCTGGTCGCTGACCAGGCTGGCGGCGATCAGCGGCAGGGCCGCGTTCTTCGCCCCGGCGATGTCGACCGTCCCTGCCAACACCCGCCCACCACGGACGACCAAACGATCCATGCGCGCCCCTGCCCTTTCATGCTGTCGGCGGCGGAAACGCCAGCCCCCAAGGGATCATGCCAGCTGAAGAAGTGGTCGCAAACTGGTTTTAGAGAACGCGGCGGATCCAGCCATCCACCAACGGGGCCTGGCTGCCGCGCTGCATGCTGACCAGGCGTTCACGCAGGCTGGCCGTGGTCGACCCGCCCTCACCATTGCCGATGACGAAGTCGCCCTCGGCCGTGCGCACGGTGCCGATGGGCGCCAGCACGGCGGCGGTGCCGCAGGCGAAGGCCTCGCGCACCCGGCCGGTGGCGGCGTCCTCCTTCCACTGCGCCAGGGTATACGGCTGCTCCACCACCGTGTGGCCCAGGCTGCGCGCCAGCTGGATGATGCTGTCGCGGGTGATGCCGGGCAGGATGGTGCCGCTGAGCGGCGGGGTCAGCAGACTGCCGTCGTCACGGACGAAGAAGACGTTCATGCCGCCCAGCTCCTCGATCCAGCGATGCTCCGCCGCGTCCAGGAACACCACCTGGTCGCAGCCGTGCTTGCTGGCCTCCAGCTGGGCGATCAGGCTGGCGGCGTAGTTGCCACCGCACTTGGCCGCACCGGTGCCGCCGGGGGCGGCGCGCGTGTAGTTCTCCGGCGCCCAGATGGTGATGGCCTTGGCCCCGCCCTTAAAGTACGCGCCCACCGGGCAGGCGATGACACAGAAGACGTACTCCGACGCCGGCCGCACACCCAGAAAGGCCTCATTGGCGAACATGAAGGGCCGGATGTACAGGCTGGCGCCCTCGCCGCCGGGGATCCAGGCCTGGTCGATGCGCACCAGCTGCTCCACCGCCTCCAGGAACAGCTCCTCCGGGATCAGCGGCATGGCCATGCGCTCGGCCGAGTCCCGAAAGCGCTTGGCATTGGCGTCGGGCCGGAACAGCGTCACGCCACCGTCCGCCGCGCGATAGGCCTTCATGCCCTCGAAGATTTCCTGGGCGTAGTGCAGCACGGCCGCCGCCGGATCGAGCGCGAACGGCACCCGCGCCGTGACCTTGGCATCATGCCAGCCCTGGCCCTCCGTCCAGCGGATCGTCACCATGTGGTCGGTGAATACCTTGCCGAAGCCGGGGTTTTCCAGGATGCGGGCCAGGGTAGCGGCGTCGGTGGGGGTGGCGGTGCGCTCGATGGTGAAGGTCATGGTGGTTCCAAATGTGCCGGGATCAGATGTGGATAGCGTGGCCCAGGGCCTTCAGGGCGCTTTCGTGTACGCCCTCGCTTAACGTCGGATGGGCGTGGATGATGCCGGCCACATCCTCCAGCACGGCGCCCATCTCCAACAGCGTGGCAAACTCGCCGGCCAGTTCGGAGATATGGCGGCCCACGGCCTGCAGGCCCAGGATGCGGTGGTCGGCCTTGCGCGCCACCACCCGGACGAAACCGCCGTCGTCGCCCGCGTCCATGGACAGGGCGCGGCCGTTGGCGGCCCAGGGGAATTGCCCCACCACCGTCTCGATGCCCGCCGGCACCTCGTCGGGGCCTAAGCCCACCGTCACGATCTCCGGCTCCGTGAAGCAGACCGCCACAATCGATACGGGATCGAAACGACGGCGCTTTCCGGCGATGATCTCCGCCACCATCTCGCCCTGGGCGGACGCCTTGTGCGCCAGCATGGGCTCGCCCACCACGTCGCCGATGGCGTAGACGCCCGTCGTCGGTGTGGCGCAGCGGTCGTCCACGGCGATGAAGCGGCCGTTCATGGCCAGGCCCATGGCCTCGCGCCCCCAGCCCTCGGTATTGGGCCGGCGCCCGACCGTGACCAGGATTTGGTCGGCCGGCAGCACTTGGCGCTGGCCATCCTGGGTCTCTATAGCCGGGCCCTCGCCTTCCTGGCCGAGGGCCTTGGCGCCCAGATGCACCGTGACACCGTGCTTTTCCAGCCAACGGCGCACCGGCTGGGTCAGCTGGGCATCGTACAACGGCAGGATGCGGTCCTGCGCCTCCACCACCGTGACCTGGGCGCCCAGCTTGGCGTAGGCGATGCCCAGTTCCAGGCCGATATAGCCGGCACCCACCACGACCAGCCGCTTGGGCACCGCCGACAGCGACAGGGCGCCGGTGGAGGACATGACTTTATCGCCGAACGGCAGGTTGGGCAGTTCCACCGGCAGCGAACCGGTGGCCAGGATGACGTTTTCCGCCACCACGGTGACGGGGCCGTCCGTCGTCTCCACGGTGCAGCGCTTGGCATCGCTGAACACGGCCCTACCGGCCAGGGTGCGCACCTTCGCCCGCTTCAGCAGCGCGGTGACCCCGCCGTTCAGCCGATCGACCACGCCCTCCTTCCAGGCCATGGTCTCGGCAAAGTTCAATTCCGGCTTGGCGTCCAGATGGATGCCGAAGCGGCCGGACGAGGCCGCCGCCAAGGTCATTTCCTCATAGAGGCCGGCGGCATGGATCAGCGCCTTGGACGGGATGCAGCCCCGGATGAGGCAGGTTCCGCCCAGGCGGTCGGCATCCACCAGCACGGTATCCAGCCCCAGCTGGCCGGCGCGGATGGCGGCGACGTAGCCGCCGGGCCCGCCGCCGACAACAAGCACGCCAGCATTGAGGACGGGTGTCTTGATGGTCTCGGCCATGACGTCAGTCCATGAAGATAAGGGCGGGGTGTTCCAGCAGGCGCTTCAGCCGCTGGATGAAACGGGCGGCGTCATAGCCGTCGACGATGCGGTGATCGAAGGAGGACGACAGGTTCATCATCCGGCGCACGGTGATGAAGGACCCGTTGACCACCGGCCGCTCCACCAGCTTGTTGGGGCCGATGATGGCGACCTCGGGATGGTTGATCACCGGCGTGGCGGCGATGCCGCCCAGGGGGCCCAGGCTGGTCAGGGTGATGGTGGACCCGCTCAACTCATCGCGTGACGCGCTGCCGTCGCGCGCGGCCTTGGACACCCGCGCCAGCTCGGCGGCGCAATCCCACAGGTCGCGCGTCTCGGCATGGCGTACCACCGGCACGATCAGGCCGTTCGGCGTCTGCGTGGCGATGCCGATGTGCACGCCCTCATAGGTGTGCAGCACCCCGGCATCGTCGTCATAGCGGCTGTTGATATGCGGGAACTCAGGCAGGATGCGCACCACCGCGCGCATGAAGAAAGGCAGCAGGGTCAGCTTGGGCTGGTCCGGCTGCTTGTTCTCGTTCAGGTCCTGGCGCAGGGCCTCCAGCTCCGTCAGGTCGCATTCCTCCACATAGGTGAAGTGGGGGATGCGGCGCTTGGAATCCTGCATCTTCTCCGCGATCTTGCGGCGCAGGCCGATGATCTTGGTCTCATCCACGCCGTCCCGCGCGGTATAGCGCGCGTCGCCCGTGGGGATGGCGCCGCCGCCGGCGATATAGGCGTCCAGATCCTCCGGCGTGATGCGGCCGCCGGGGCCGGTGCCGGGCACGTACTGCAGCGGGATGCCCAGCTCATGCGCCCGCCGCCGGGTGGCCGGGGCGGCCAGGGGCGCATCCTCGGCCAAGCGGGTGGTGAAGGCCGCCGCCTTCGCCTTGGCCGGCTGCGGCTTGGGCTGCTCCACCGGCTTGGGCGCCGGCTTAGTGTCACCCTTCACCGGTTCCGGTTTCGGTTCCGGCTTGGCCTCCGCCTTGGGTGCCGGGCGGGCGGCGTCGGCGTTGCCGGCCCCCTCCACCTCCAGTTCCACCAGCACGCTGCCCACGGCCATCATCTGGCCGACCTCGCCATGGATGGCGGTGACCACGCCATCCAGGGGGGCACTCATTTCCACCGTGGCCTTGTCGGTCATGACATCGACCAGATCCTGGTCCTCGCGCACATGGTCGCCCGGCTGCACCCGCCATTTGACGATCTCGGCCTCGACCACGCCTTCGCCCACGTCAGGCAGGCGGAACAGATAAGTGCCCATGGGTCAGTCCTCCATGACGCGCTTCAGGGCGGCGGCAAGGCGCGCGGGCCCGGGGAAATAGTCCCACTCGAAAGCATGCGGATAGGGCGTGTCCCAGCCCGCTACCCGGCCGATGGGGCTTTTCAGGTGATAGAAGCAACGCTCCTGCAGCAGGGCCGACAGCTCGCCGCCGAAGCCGCCGAAGCGCGAAGCCTCATGCAGGATGACGCAGCGGCCGGTCTTCTTGACCGAGGCGACGATGGTGTCGATGTCCAGCGGCACGATGCTGCGCAGGTCGATCAGCTCGGCATCTACGCCCGATTCCTCGATGCCCGACTTGGCCACGTGCACCATGGTGCCATAGGCCAGCACCGTCGCCTCGCGCCCTTCCCTCACCACCGCCGCCTTGCCCAGCGGCACGGTGTAGTGCCCCTCCGGCACGTCGGAGCCCGGGGATTCGGCCCAGGTCTTCAACGCACGATCGTGGTGGCCGTCGAAGGGGCCATTGTAGATGCGCTTGGGCTCCAGGAAAATGACGGGGTCGTCATCCTCGATGGACGCGATCAGCAGGCCCTTGGCGTCATAGGGGTTGGAGGGGATGACCGTCTTCAGGCCGGTCACGTGGGCGAAGATGGCCTCCGGGCTTTGGCTGTGGGTCTGCCCGCCGAAGATGCCGCCGCCGTAGGGGGAGCGCACGGTGATGGGCGCCCAGAACTCCCCGCCGGAGCGGTAGCGCAGGCGGGCGGCCTCCGACACCAGCTGGTCGAAAGCCGGCAGGATGTAGTCGGCGAACTGGATTTCCGCCACCGGGCGCAGGCCGTAGGCGCCCATGCCGATGGCGGTGGCGATGATGCCGCCCTCGGAAATGGGCGTGTCGAAGCAGCGCTTCAGCCCATGCTTCTTCTGCAGTCCGTCGGTCACGCGGAAGACGCCGCCGAAATAGCCCACGTCTTCGCCAAACACCAGGACGTCGGGATCGCGCGTCATCATCACATCCAGGGCGGAGTTCAACGCCTGGATCATGTCCATCTTGGGCATGGGATCAGACCCCCAGTTCACGGCGCTGTTCCAGGACGCGCCAGTCGGGCTCCTTGAACACGTCTTCGAACATCTGGCGCACGGGCGGCTTGGACTGGCCCAGCGTGCCGATGCGTTCGCCTTCCTTCACAGCGGCGCGCACGCCGTCGGCCAGTTCCGCCTCCATCTGGGTGTGGCGCTCGGCCGACCATTCGCCGCGCGCGATCAGGTGGGCCTTCAGCCGTTCGATGGGGTCGCCCAGGGGCCAGCACGCCGCCTCCTCCGCCGGGCGATACTTGCTGGGATCGTCGCTGGTGGAATGGCCGGCGGCGCGATAGGTCACGAACTCGATCAGGGTGGCGCCCTTGTTGGTGCGCGCCCGCTCCGCCGCCCAGACGGTGGCGGCCCACACCGCCAGGAAGTCGTTGCCGTCCACCCGCAGGCCGGGCAGGCCGTAGGCGATGGCCTTGGCGGCAAAGGTGGTGGATTCCGCCCCGGCGATGCCGGCGTAGCTGGAAATGGCCCACTGGTTGTTGGTGACGCACAGGATGACCGGGGCGCGGTAGACGGCGGCGAAGGTCAGCGCCTCATGGAAGTCACCCTCCGCCGTGGTGCCGTCGCCGACATAGGCCAGCGCGATCTTGGTGTCGCCGCGATAGGCCGAAGCCATGGCCCAGCCCACCGCCTGGCTGAAGCGCGTGCCCAGATTGCCCGACAGCGAATAGAAGCCGTAGTCGCGGGCGGAAAACAGGATGGGCAGCTGGCGGCCCTTCAGCGGGTCGCCCTCGTTGGAGAAGATCTGGTTGACCAGGTCGAGCATGGGATAATCCCGCGCCCACAGCCAGCTCAGCACCCGGTACGTGGGGAAGCACATGTCGTCACGGTCCAGCATCATGGACTGGGCGGCGCCGATGGCCTCCTCCCCCGTCGACTTCATGTAGAAGCTGGTCTTGCCCTGGCGCTGGGCACGGAACATGCGGTCGTCGAAGGCGCGGGTCTGGGCCATGACCTTGAGGCCGCGACGCAGCGTCTCGGCATCCAGGCCGGGATCCCAGGGGCCAACCGCGTTGCCTTCGTCATCCAGCACGCGGATAAGGCCGTAGGGCAGGTCGCGCATCTCCGGCTCCGCCACGCCGGGATCCGGCCGCCGGATGGCCCCGGCGGGGGAAAAGGGCAGATGGTCGAAGCGGGGCGCCTGGCCCGGCCGGGCCGGCGGCTCCGGTATGTGCAGCTGCAACGGCGGCCGGTTCGGCGCGCCGATTGGGTCTTGGGGCGACATGTTTCCTGGTCCCTCCCGTGCCTTCCTGTTGCCTTCTAGGATGTGGGGTGGGACCTGGAAAAAAAATATCTGATACGCCTTAAGTCAGCCCGTAATAGAAATGGAGAGCGCGCAAAACGGGGGGATTTTAGGATGGCGATTGCGTTGGACCGGATCGACCGGCGTATCCTGCTGGCCTTGCAGGATAATCCCGACATCTCCACCGCCGACCTGGCGGCCAAGGTCGGCCTGTCGCACACCCCCTGCTGGCGCCGCCTGAAGCGGCTGGAGGAGGACGGCATCATCCTGGGCCGGGCCCTGCTCCTGAATGCCAAGGCTCTGGACCTGCCCATCACCGTCTTCGCCGAGGTGCGGCTGAAACAACATGACGAGGACACGCTGGAGGCGCTGGAGCAGGTGGTGCGCACCCGGACGGAGATCGTGGAGTGTTTCTGCATGGCCGGCGGCGAGGGCGACTACCTCATGCGCATCATTGTCAGCAGCGTGGAAAGCTATGAGCATTTCCTGAAAAAGGTGCTGCTGCACCTGCCGGGTGTGGCGGCCGTCAATTCCCGCTTCGCCCTCAGCTGCGTCAAGCTGACCACCAGCCTGCCCATCGTGGCCTGAAACCACCCGGTTCCTGAAAAAGAAGGGCGCCGGCCTTGGTTGCCGACGCCCTTCTCTTAAAAGTCCCAGCTGGCCCGCAAGACGCCGGAGTGGCCCTGGTAGTCGTGACGGAACTCGCCATTGTACTCCAGGCGCAGCTTGAAGCCGTCCGACTGCTCCACCGTGGCGCCCAGGGCCAGGCCCAGGCCGTCGGCCTGCGGCCGGCCGGTGGTGCTGGCGAAGGTCACGCCCGCCAGCGCGCCGGTGGTGGCGATGGGGCCGTTCAGGTAGTCGTGCACCCAGAACACCCGCAGGTCAGGGAACAGGCGGCCAATGCCGGTATCGATGCGGGTGTCCAACTTCACGCCCACCTCGTGGGTGATGGCGTTGGTCACCAGGGCATCGATGTCCAGGTTGGCCGGGCCCGCGTCCCGTTCCCGGTAGTCGTGGTTGGTCAGCCGCACGGCCCGCACGCTGATCTGCGGCGTCAAGGTGAAGTCGGTGGCCATCGGCAGGTCGTAACCCACCGTCACCTTGCCCAGATACTGCTCTCCGCCATAGTTGGCGTTGGCGCGGGCCCCCAGGAACTGGATGATGCGGCGCTGGTCATAGTGGTTGTAGCCCCAGCCCACCTGGCCTTCGATCGACAGGCGCTGATCCGCCCAATCGGGCCGCCAGACGCTGTAGGCGGTCAGCTGATAGCTGCCTACCCGCGTGGTGCTGCCCGCCATGACGCCCTGGCCCACCGACGCGCTGTTCACCCAGCTGAAGGCCAGGCCGGCCATGACCTCGTCGCTGGCGAACCAGTCGGCGCCCAGCACCAGGCCGCTGCTGCTGGCGCGATAGCCCGCCGCCTCCGTCGTCGTGCCGCGCAGGACGCCGCCGCCCAGGATTTCGCCCCAGATGACGCCCTCGCGGCCTTCCGAACCGGCGGCGGCACCTTTCGCCGATCCGTCCATCAGGCTGGCCACCGTTTCCTGATGCTGGCTGATGGCTGTCGTCGTCGGCGTGACCGCCGTCGCCGTCAGCTGCGGCGTCAGCTGGCTGGGGGCCAGCTGCGCCACGGCCACCTGCTTGGCCTCCGCCGACAGTTTCGCCAGGGGTGCCAGTACCTGCTGCGTGAACGCCGCCACCTGCGCGTTGCTGGAGATGGACGAGGAGGCCAGCGCGGCGATCTGGTCCAGGGCGGCGCCCGAGCCCACCGCCGCACCGCCCTGGGCCACGCCCACGGCCGTGTAGTTGGTGGTGGTCCCCGCCACCGTCACCAGCAGGTCGGTGGTGCCGCCCACCGTGACGGTGGCGGAGCTGACGGTGTAACCCGTGGCGTTGAAGCTGACGCCACTGAGGCTGAGGCCGCCGCCTGCCGCAGCGATGGTGTAGGTGCCGGCCTGCAGGGCGTTGCCGCCGGCCCCCTGCAGCGTCACCGATCCGCCCGTCAGGCTGGCGCCGCCGCTGATCACCAGGGTGCCGTAGCTGGTCTGCGACGTGGCGCCGATGACCAGGCTGCCGGCCGTCTGGCTGTAGCTGCCGGTGATGTTCACGGCGCTGGTCACCAGCAGGGTCGCCCCGCTGTTGATCACGCTGTGCCCGGTGACGTTCACCGCGTCCGTCAACCGCACCGCGCCGCTGGTGAAGCGCAGGTTGGACAGGCGGTTGTCGATGGTGCCGCCGGTGAACACGCCCGGCGCGGCATCCGTACCGCCCATAATCGCCAGGTCGTTAGCCGACAGGTTCACGACGTTGCCCGTGACGGTGCCACTATTGGCCAGCGTGCCCAGGGTGCCCGTGGCCGCGATGTACAGCGCCGTGGCGCCGCCCACCGTGTTGGCCAGCGTGCCCGTGACGTTCAGCGTATCCAGGCTGGCCCCGATATAATCGTTGCCCGCCGCCGCCAGCAGGTTGCTGCCGCTGGTCACGGCCGTGGCACTGAGGCCGGTGATGCCGCTGGTGACCGTGGCGCC